>NZ_JBHIMY010000001.1:0-327208 GCF_042194535.1 Bartonella sp. CR84HXZ
CATATTAAAATGAAAAATATCATTCTTGTAATTTTGATTGCAAACATTTTATCGGCTTGTGTATTAGCACCAAAGCTCAAACAGCCCAATGATAGGAACCGTGTGCCTATTAATAAAACAATCCCTGCCGAAATTAAGCGAGGAGACAGATGAAAACAAAACAAGTAAAACCAGTGAAAGCCGAACAACTTAGCAGTTATTATGAAGAAAGCCGTGGCTTAGAACGTGATCTTATTAATGAATTTATAAGATCGCGCAGAACGGCATGGCGTGTAGCGAGTACTGTTGGTCTTTTTGGCTTATTCGGTATGATATGTGGAGTCGTTGGGTTTTCTCAACCAGCTCCAACTCCCTTAGTATTGCGCGTTGATAACACGACGGGTGCAGTTGATGTTATCTCAGTCATGCGTGAACACAAAGAAAGCTATGGTGAAGTTGTAGATAGATATTGGCTAAACCAATATGTGCTTAACCGCGAAAATTACGACTACGATACGATTCAACTGAACTATGACACAACAGCACTTTTAAGTGCGGCATCTGTTCAACAAGAATATTATAAAATCTATGATGGAGAAAATGCACGGGACAAAGTGCTTTCCAATAAAGCACGTATCACAGTCAAAGTACGATCAATCCAGCTTAATGGACTCGGTCAAGCAACTGTACGTTTTACGACTCAGCAACTTGACAGCAGCGGTGCTACTACCGGACCAAAACAGCACCAGATTGCAACAATTGGTTACACCTATGTCAGTGCACCCATGAAATCATCTGATCGATTGCTTAACCCCCTTGGTTTTCAAATAACAAGTTACCGTTCTGACCCAGAAATACTGTTAAATGATTAAGGAATTGATTGTTATGAAAAAACTTGCGTTCGTTGTTCTATTGTCTTCGTTTTCTTCTCTTTATACGGTACCTGTGCAGGCGCTCAAAAGTCCATCAAATTCACAATATGATCACCGCATTCGCTATATAACATATAACGAAGCCGATGTGGTTCAAATTGAAACAGTTCTTGGTGTGGCAACACATATTATTCTTGAAGAAGGTGAACAGTATATCACTCATGCCTTTGGCGATTCAGAAGCCTATGCCTTTGCTCATAAAGGGCGGCATATTTTTATTAAACCAAAAGCAGAACTTGCCAATACCAATCTCATCGTTGTAACTGACAAACGGAGTTACAAATTCCGACTACAGTTTCGAAATGACCGTGCAGGATCAACATATGAATTAGCTTTCCATTATCCCGATTCAAATGATGAAAAGTCAGAAGAAAACAACCGACGCCTTGCGATTGAACGTGGTTTTCACCAAAGCGTCAAAGGCTATAATCTCAGTTATACTATGAGCGGTCATCAAGATATTGCTCCGATAAATGCTTGGGACAATGGGCGTATTACTTACTTCAAATTTCCCGCTAACATGGATATGCCATCGATTTATGTCGTAGATGCTGAAGGCAATGAAAGCTTAATACCACGCACCGTTATCGGCAGTTCTAATGATATTATCGCCGTTCATAAGGTCAATCCTAAATGGCTCATACGACTTGGTAAACGCGCTCTAGCTGTTTTTAATGAAGCCTATGACCCCAATGGCGTACCAAACACAACAGGGACAGTATCTTCGGTGGTTTATCGTATCAATAAAGGAGGAAAATGATGTTTGATAATAAGGAAGGAGAGGGAAAAGGTACAAAACTGGATAACGTCGAGCAAAAACATATTGAAGGTACTTATGGAGGGTCGGAACTAGGTTCTGAACGTCGTCCGACAATTCCAGGTACCCGTGCATTGTTAGTGGTAGGACTTATTGTCATAGTAACGATACCGATTGCCTTGACTTGGAAAGCTTTTAAAATGCGTAATACCGTGGAAGTTGAGGAAGAAAAACCACAACAAATAGTACAGCAAATTATACCAAACTATGTCCCTCGGATTATAGAAGAGCCGAAGATTGTAGAAGAAGCAGAAAAATCAGCACAAATAGAAGATTCAAACCTGGATATTCCACCGGCTTTGAGTAAGCTTCTTCAAACAGCCATTCCTCCACATATGCTCCAAGATTCTGAAGAATTAGCACGCAAACGTATGCTCAGTTCTAGCCTTAACAGCGGTGGTAGCGAAGGATCTACAGATACAAATAATAAAGCATCGAATAATGATAGAGGTAGTGGCGTATTATTTGATAACCTTCAGCCCGTACGTTTAGGTCAATCACATGCGGTGCAACTTCGTAACCGTGACTTTTTGATTACGCAAGGAACACAAATAGATTGCACGTTAGAAACAAAGATCATTACATCACAACCCGGAATGACGACCTGTCATTTAACACGCGATATTTATTCCACAAGTGGTCGTGTTGTTTTGCTTGACCGTGGTTCTAAAGTCGTTGGTTTTTACCAAAGTGGCATACAACAAGGACAAACGCGTGTGTTTGTGCAATGGTTACGCATCGAAACGCCTTCTGGTGTTGTTGTCAATCTTGACTCACCCGGCACAGGTCCTCTGGGTGAAGCGGGTATTGGTGGCTGGGTTGATAGACACTTTTGGGAGAGATTTGGTGGTGCAATTATGGTAAGCATAATCGGTGATTTAGGAGAATGGGTAAAAGGAAATGTTAGTAAAATCAGCAAAAAAAATAAAGAAAACTCACAAAATAAAGGTGCTCAGGATCCTGAATCTATAGCAATCGATGTTCTTCAAAATTCCATCAATATCACACCAACACTTTACAAAAACCAAGGCGAACGAGTAAATATTTTTGTTGCTCGTGATCTGGATTTCAGCGATGTCTACAGTCTTGTCACACGTTAACCCAATACAGAAAGATCAAGCAGTTTTTCAGCTTCTACAACCGCTTGATTGTTTCTTAGAAGATCCCTCGATCACTGAATTATCGATTTGCCGCCCCTGTGAAGTATGGACGAAAAGCTTTAAGGGTTGGCAAGTACATAGCGTACCAGAGTTAACAACCACTTTTTTGCAAACGCTCATTACAGCTATTATCGTTTATAACGGTATGGCTCCCAAAAGTATTAATTATGTGCTATTGCCTGGTGGACAACGTGGTACAATTATACAAACGCCAGCTGTCGTTGATGGTGCTCTTTCCTTTGTAATTCGTAAACATTCTCTTATAGTTAAGACGTTAGAAGAACTCAAAGAAGAAGGTGCATTTGATGATTTCTCCGACGTAAGTTTTAACAAACCTTCGCAAAAAGAAGCAAATAACTTGTTATCGAAGCAGGACTTCACACGGTTGGAGCCATTTGAAGTTCAACTTTTGCAACATAAACGTGATGGAAAAATTCTTGACTTTTTACAAGAATGCGTCTTTCACAAACGCAACATTATTATTGCAGGTAAGACAGGATCTGGTAAAACAACATTTGCTCGCTCTTTAATTGAAAAGGTCCCTGTAGAGGAGCGTATTATCACAATTGAAGATGTTCATGAGCTTTTTCTACCCAATCATCCCAATCATGTACATATGATTTATGGTAATAATGTAGGCCGTGTTTCAGCTGAAGAATGCCTAGATGCGTGTATGCGTCAGTCGCCCGACCGAATTTTTCTCGCTGAATTGCGAGGTAATGAAGCATGGGAATATCTCAATTCACTCAACACTGGTCATCCCGGATCGATTACAACAACGCATGCCAACAGCGCTTTGCAGACATTTGAACGATGTGCCACCTTGATTAAAAGATCAGAAGTTGGCCGGCAACTCGAGTTAGAAATGATAAAAATCGTTCTCTATACAACAGTTGACGTAGTGTTGTTCTTTAGAGATAGAAAACTCTCTGAAGTCTTTTACGACCCGATTTTTGCTAAATCAAAAATTGCTTAAGGGGAGCTTCCTCTCTCGGTAATATGATGCAAACAAAAAATAGCCGTAACTAATTGTTACGGCTATTTTTTAACTTTCCCTATTTTCTTTGCTTCTCCAATGCATTTTCTACACTCTTCATGAATAAAAGAAGAAAAAAGTTAATAGACAACAACTTTATGAGAAAACCAAATTATACATAAGGCTCTCTCTATTTTCTTACCTTTGATCATTTTTTCCATTTATCTTTTGAAACGATATGTTTGATGCAAAAAGAAATAGCTATAAAATAAATATTTCAACAAAAGAAAAGAATAAATTTTGATTCACCTATCAATGAAAGCTTCGTAAAATGGGTACTTTCGATCATCACAAATAATTATCGTCATCAAGACCAAAACTTATCGTTTAAAATTCTAAGTGCTATTTTCAAGTGATTAATAAATATGTTTTTTAACCAAACAATCTCCAGATACGGAAAACCTCATACGAAATAAACTATCATTTCGATTTAGCATCTATAAACCACATTCTATTTGGTAATAAAAAGTATAGTGGCATATCAACGTCTTCTTCGGACGAAGAAAGATTCTTAACCTCCGACTGTTCGTAAACAACCAAATTTCTCTTAAGCAAGCTTTGCTAACCATATCACGTGTCTTATGTCCCCATCCTAAAGACGATATCCATAGATTACACAAGGTAAGCTCTACTCTGAATATTCCTGCTCTCTTCTCTGCGCCTCAAAAAACGAAAATTCCTAAAAGCACAGATCTAAAATCCCACTTCTTAAGATGCATCACATTGATTTATAAAGGGTGTTCATTATTTTGCATGTTGGATAAAAGATCTTAGTACCGTAGGATTCTCTCATTTCATGTCTCTTGCACATTACAAGCGAATAAAGCCGTGTAGAATGAAACTGTATAAAAAAGCACTAAAAATGCCTCTTATAAACCGTCCCAAATGCCAAAAACTGTCGCAACATTGGGAGTTGGAAAAGTGTCTAATGGCACCCAGCTTGCTCTTTTATGAAGTGTAAAGATGGAGATGCTCTATAAATTTTATATTATTCATCGGAACTTTACCATTATACCATCCACGAGCACTATCGCGAAATGAGCTTGGGAACCTTAAAGAAAGGTTTCTTTAAAACAAGCGTGTAAATTGACAAGCCAAGCGTATTTGGTTTGAGGCGTTCTGTTTTGCATAAGGGTTGTGATCTTTTTAAAGAACGAGAGAAACAAAAGCGTAAAGCAATGCGTAATCTCTATCATTTAAAAGACATTACTCTAGGCGCTTTTGAAAGTCATAAAACTGAACTAAAAATGACTGAAAAAAGGAAACTGGTTTGCACCTTTACAGCTTCATATTCCCCCTAAATTAGGAGACTGTGTACCGGTTTCAGAGATTACGCCAACAGAGAGATAAGTAATACTCTCAACTCCCATCTGATAGGTAAAAGCTACAACAGCAAAAGCTCTTTTAGAAAAACAACGCCATAAAGTCATTAATAAACCGGCAATGAATTGGAAAAATATTCCAGATTTTTATCAAACACTCTGCAAAGCAACAATAATGATACAACTGGCTTTGCGTCTGCTTATTCTTACAGGTACTCGTACCCATCTCTTGCATCAATTCGTGAAGATCAGATTGAAGAGGATATATGGACAATTCTTGGCTCGAGAATATGAAAGGTCTGCGTGATACTACAGGAGATTTCGCGTGCCCTTATGATCAGACGCATTAAAAATTTTAAAACAAGCACGCTTGTTTTTTCGCAATGATTTCTTTTTTCTGTAACCGGTCGTGCTCCTTATTAAAATGAATTTTCTATCACAATATATAAGAGAGATTAGGTTAAAAACCTGTCCACGTAGATTTCGCTCTAGTTTACGTAATTGGCTAACAGACTCCACCTACCACACCTTAAAGGACGAAGCCTCTTAACACGCAACTAACCTGCAAACAATCCACCCCTCGCCTAGCAGATTTCACCTTCTAACTACTTTAATTACCACATACTAAACACGATAGTGTTTTATGGCACAACAGAATAAATACCAAAAAAATGACTGATTATACCGTTAATTCTTGGAAACCTCTCTTTCATGTTAAGAAATATCTTTTATGCTGAAAAATAAAATAAAAAACACTTTTACTGCTTAAACAACTTTCTTAAGCATACATACAAGAAAAAATGAAATATAAATAAAACCTAAACCTAGAAATCTCTATTTTTATAGATAAAAACATATAAAATCAAAACCTACGAAACTCATCAAAATACAACATGTTTTCTTTGATGATTGAATTCATTCAACTCAAACAAACCTATAAAGATTCCTTATTCCACATTAGCAACACGTGTTCTTAAAATTCTTACTACCGTTTTCTAAATTTTTAGAAAAACCTGTAAATTTGCTATTTTTTTCAAACGTCTTATCTGCTCTTTAATGAATTTAAATCTATGACGTTACAATAGTTTTAAATTACTTCCCCCTTAACTGTATGATCTATCTCTACAATAGATAGGGATTTTACGTTCTCGATTTTTTGAAAACTATAAATTTTGTTTTTTAATGCGATTAACAATCCAATCTTTAAAATAAAAAATATGACCTTTAAATATATATAATGATATTATCAAAAATTCCTAATCCCTGAATATTAGCAATGTTTTCAATATTATAATAAACGTATCGTAAAATGACGAACTGTCATAATGATCACTCCTTTGTATTTCATATGAATAATTTACATGCGTTATAATATCTGTATCAGCATTTATTTTTTGTGCTATGTTTATACAGAGTTATCTTTTTTATAAAAAATGATTAATTGAATCTGTATTAAAGTGCAAATTCTGATACGAATTTAATAAAAATAAAAACACATGGCATATTGATTTTATTGTTTTTACATAGAACACTATTTAAAATATAGTTTACCCGAAAGACTAATGACTTTTTAAAGGCAATAATAACTGTGGTAACCGCCTCATAAAAGCCAATAAATTTTTAGAGATCAAACCTCAATAGGCGCAAAAAACACGTACAATTTTCTGTTTTTCTTTTTACTGTTCGTTAATCTGTCAATTTTCAAAGTAATATTCAACTATGAGTTTTCTGCTCAGCGATTGCAAGGATTGCTTCTACAAGGATTGCTCAATTTTTAGAGATTACTTCGCTTTTAGAATGATTATAGCTACTACGTCTTCATAAGCAGCCGACCCTCTTTTGGAGATTTAATTGCTAAAAGGAGATACAATTTTCTACCTTGCTCTTTATTTTCATCAATCAGTAAATTTTCAAATGCGGCGTTCAACCATGAGTTTTTTAATTTCAGCAATCGCTTTCGCTGGATTTAATCCCTTTGGACAAGTTTGCGCACAATTCATAATCGTATGGCAACGATAAAGGCGGAAAGGATCTTCTAAATTATCAAGACGTTCACCACACATCTCATCACGTGAATCCGCAATCCAGCGATAAGCTTGAAGCAAAACAGCGGGGCCCAAATAACGATCACCGTTCCACCAATAACTTGGACATGAAGTCTGACAACACGCACACAAAATACACTCATAAAGGCCATCGATTTTTTGGCGATCGGAGTGACTTTGTAACCATTCTTTCGCAGGTTCAGGAGAAACTGTTTGCAACCAAGGCTCAATGACTCGATGTTGCGCATAAAAGCGCTTCAAGTCAGGAACCAAATCTTTAACAACCGGCATGGAAGGCAAAGGATAGACTTTAATGGGGTGTTTTACATCATCCATCCCTTTGGTACAAGCCAATGTATTGATTCCATCAATATTCATCGCACATGAACCACAGATGCCTTCACGGCAAGATCGACGAAGTGTCAAAGTTGGATCAATATGGTTTTTAATAAACAAAAGCCCATCAAGAATCATTGGACCACAAGCAGAACGATCTACGTAATAAGTATCCAGACGAGGATTATTCTCATCATCTGGTGACCAACGGTAAACATGAAATTCTGTCAGCTCTGTCGCACCTTCAGGTTTAGGCCAAACCTTCCCCGGTTTGACTTGAGAGTTTTTGGGAAGCTTAATTTGTACCATAATTCGTGTCTCCCCTTAATAAACCCGTTTTTTAGGTGCAATGCGCTTTAAATCGATCCCACCATCAGCTTCAGATGTTAACGGGTCCACATGGACAGGTCGATATGATAACGTCACCTTACCCTCTTTTGACAAATGTGAAAGCGTATGTTTACGCCAGTTTTTATCATCACGCTCTGGATAATCTTCACGAGCATGAGCGCCACGGCTTTCTAAACGAGCTTGTGCAGAATGAACAGTCACAATTGCATTCGCCATGAGATTTTCAAGCTCTAATGTTTCAACCAAATCAGAATTCCATATCAGAGAACGATCTGTAACTTTGAGGTCAGACAATTCCCCCCAGATTTTATTCATCCGTTGACATCCTTGTTGCAAAGAATCTTCTGTACGGAATACTGCCGCATCTTCTTGCATTGTGCGTTGCATTTTTTCACGCAATAGAGCTGTTGGTATCGCCCCTTGTGCAAAACGTAAACGATCAAAACGCGCTATAATTTCGTCAACAGCTTCTTCATTGATGGGTGGAATTTCTGCATTCCGATCAATAACTTCGCCCGCGCGAATGGCAGCAGCACGACCAAACACCACAAGATCAATTAATGAATTTGACCCCAAGCGATTAGCCCCATGAACAGAAGCACATCCTGCTTCTCCTACCGCCATCAGCCCTGGTTGAATACGATCAGGCGAATCAGCCGTCGGATTGAGAACTTCTCCGTAGTAATTGGTAGGAATCCCACCCATATTATAATGAACCGTTGGCAAGATGGGGATAGGCTCTTTTGTTACATCTACACCTGCAAAAATCCGTGCTGATTCCGAAATTCCCGGTAAACGCTCGTGCAAGATTGCAGGATCAATATGGTTGAGAACCAAATGAATATGGTCCTTCTTAGGTCCAACGCCACGTCCTTCACGAATTTCAAGTGTGATACAACGCGAAACCAAGTCACGTGAAGCTAAATCCTTAAAGGAAGGTGCATAGCGCTCCATAAAGCGTTCACCTTCAGAATTGATTAAATAGCCTCCTTCACCACGAGCTCCTTCTGTAATTAAGCAGCCAGAACCGTAAATCCCTGTCGGATGGAATTGCACAAATTCCATATCCTGAAGTGGCAATCCAGCGCGTGCGACCATTCCACCACCATCACCCGTACAGGTATGCGCCGATGTCGCAGAAAAATAAGCCCGTCCATAACCACCGGTTGCAAGAACAACCATTTTGGCAGAAAAACGATGTATTGTACCATCATCGAGATCCCATGCCACAACCCCCGTACAAACCCCATCCGTCATGATAAGATCGAGTGCAAAATATTCAATAAAAAATTGCGCATTATGCTTTAAGCTTTGTCCATAAAGCGTATGCAAAATGGCATGGCCTGTACGGTCAGCTGCTGCACAAGTACGCTGAACAGGTGGACCTTCACCAAATTGTGTCGTATGTCCACCAAAAGGACGTTGATAAATTTTGCCTTCTTGCGTCCGCGAAAAAGGAACGCCATAATGTTCTAATTCGTAGACAGCAGCAGGTGCATTACGCACCAAATACTCCATTGCATCGGTATCACCCAACCAATCAGAACCTTTCACGGTATCATATAAATGCCACTGCCAATTGTCAGGTCCCATATTTGAAAGCGATGCAGCAATCCCCCCTTGTGCGGCAACCGTGTGTGAGCGAGTTGGAAAAACCTTCGTAATACAAGCTGTCTTTAATCCTTGTTCCGCCATACCAAGTGTTGCACGTAATCCTGCACCACCTGCCCCAACAACAACAACATCAAATTTATGATCTACAGTGCGATAAGGGGCGTTACCTGCTCTAGCGCCCAGAGATGATCCTGTACCCGCCATACTTGTTTAACCCCCTAATGCAATTTTCAAAAGAGAAAAAATAATGACACCACCTACGAGAAAACAAAATGAAATATTCAACGTCAAAAAGAATATCCGGAAACCTTCACGTGGAATATAATCTTCAATCACCACCTGCATACCAAGTTTCATATGATAAAGGACTGAAAAAGTCATTAATCCCATCAAAATAGCCACAACAGGATGTGCAAGCCGTGCACGCACAATACTATAATCCTTGCCTACAAGCGAAAGAATAAGAACAATAAAAAATATCAAAAGCGGCAGATTGACAAGCCCAGTCAAACGCTGTAGCCAAAAATGCTCTGTTCCTTCATGAGCACTCCCATGCCCCCGTACTTTTCCAAGTTCCGTTCGAAAATCTTTTTTCATATCTCTTTTCACCCCCAGCTAAACAACGCTATATCCAATAATCCAAATTACAAAAGTAACAATAAGAGAGATAAACACTGTCGCCCAAGCAGTAACTGTTGCCTTTTCTTTTGCCAAAAGGCAAGGCATCATATCCCAAACAATGTGGCGAATACCACCAACCATGTGATGAACCCCTGCCAAAGTATAAAGAAACAAGATACACAATCCAAACCAAGAACTATAAATCTCGTGAACCGTTCTGAATGTCTCCTCCCCACAAGCAATAGCAATTAACCAAACAGCAAGAAAGACCATTCCAACATAAAGTGCCATACCTGTAACGCGATGCGCAATGGACATAGCCATAGTAATTGTCCAACGATAAATACTTATATGAGGGGAACGAGGGCGCTCTTTTATCCTAGTTGTTTCTGTCATAAAATATCCTGACCTGGTTTTTACTTCAACCGCAATGAACGAGAAAGTCCGCATAAAACGACTAAATATATTATCTCGTTTTTACTTGTTTGGCATCTCAAGATACCAATATTACAGGTCGGTTGTCTCAAATAACGGATTAAAGGTCACGCATAAAAAAAACCGATTACTCCACGGATATAATCCGCAAAACTCGCCTTAATCTAATACAATTTTATCTTCACGTCAAAGGTCTAACATCTTTTCTCAAATATAAATAGGCATTTTTTCAGATTAAACTTATCTTTTTGAGTATCCACGATATATGCAATGATATCTAAATTCACCCGTTATTAAGAATAAAAAGAGGCAAAAATTGATAGATTAAACATTTTTATGTCCCCTCCAAGCCTTTTAAAAGACAAAACGAATCACAAAAGACACAAAAAGCGACTTTTATGCCGCTTTTGCATAAAGTTTAGCCTATATAATCTTTACTCAGCAACTTGCTTTTCAACATCTGTGCTTACAGCTGCTGCTTCTACTTTCTCAACAACCTTTTCAGCTTTTTTCCGATAATCTCTCTTTTCAGCGATACGCGCAGCTTTACCTCTCAAACCACGAAGATAATAGAGTTTTGCACGGCGCACTTTACCACGGCGCACCAGCTCAACACCTTCAATCAACGGAGAATAAACAGGAAACACCCGTTCCACCCCTTCACCATAAGAAATCTTGCGTACTGTAAAGGTCTCATTCAACCCACCGCCTGAACGCGCAATACAAACACCTTCGTAAGCCTGAACACGCGTCCGCGTACCTTCCGTCACACGCACCATGACACGGACTGTATCTCCTGGCTGAAAGGCTGGAAATTGGCGCTTTTCTTCAATTTTTGCACATTGTTCAGCTTCAAGTTGTGCGATAATATTCATTTCTTTTATCCTTCATGTTCTTTATCGAACAGTCAGAGCGCTCAACTCTTACCAAAAAAGCCTTTATTAAGAATAAGGAGCTCTTTAGGCTATGCCTTACACAGGAGCGAATACACCATTCCTTCATTTAATTTTGGAACTACAGAAAACCTTTTATAAAAAAACTCTCTAAAAAGAGAGCCATGCAATACACCACCTTATCATATGAATCAAGTTTTCTGATGATTTTTATCATAACGCGCATAAAGATCAGGACGACGTTGACGTGTTAACAATTCGGCTTGACTTTGACGCCAATCTGCGATCGCTTTGTGATGACCTGAGAGCAACACAGGCGGAATACCCCGCCCTTCGAAAAGGGAAGGACGTGTATATTGCGGATGTTCCAGCAAGCCATTTTCAAAACTTTCACTCTTCGCAGAAGCTGCATTCCCCATCACTCCAGGCAAAAGACGTATAATAGCATCTAAGATAACCAATGCAGCTGTTTCACCCCCTGAAAGAATATAATCACCTATAGAGACTTCTTCTAATTCTCGTGCTTCTATGACTCGCTCATCAACCCCTTCAAAACGTCCACAAACTAACGTTACACCCGTATCACGAGCCAAGCTATGCGCATAAGCTTGGTCAAAAGGGCGCCCACGTGGACTCATCAACAATCTTGGCGAATCCTGTGGACAAAAATCAAGAGCAGACGCCAATACATCCGCCCGCATTACCATACCAGCCCCCCCACCAGCAGGTGTATCATCAACGCTATGGTGTTTGTCCAAAGCAAAATCCCTAATCTGTACCGTCTCCAGTGACCAAATTCCGCGCTCCAAAGCTTGCCCTGCTAAAGAATACCCTAAAAAACCAGGAAACATTTCAGGATAAAGGGTTAAAACGCGCGCCTGAAACTTCATTTTATTTCTCATCCTTATTTTCTTAAACAGACTCTTAATAGCAAAAATAGCACAAACAAGACTTTTAACGCTATAGCGTTAATCTGAATCTCCTTGATCTGCATCATATTCAATACGATCCTTCTAAATACTTGCACTAAAAAAAGACTCTAAAAACTCAGAACTATCTCAAGATAAAGTGTTTACAATATCTACTCAAAAGTGCATTTTTAATATTTTCACACTCTCCACTTTTCATTGACGAAATTCATCGGTTATTTTTACCTTCATCTTTATTTTTAGATTCAAGCTATTTCCTTTTTATCATTGTCTCCCCCATCACTTAAACCAGCTGCCATGGGATCAACAACAAGAAAACCAGAATCCATACAAATTTCTGGTACCGCCACCTTACTAAAGGGAATAAGAACTCTTTTACCCGTATTCAAACGTATTTCAAGCAAATCACCAGCCCCGAAATTAAAGAAACCACACACTTCACCCACGACTTTTCCCCCAAAATCTTGAACACGCAAGCCTATTAAATCAACTTGATAAAACTCATCCTCATCCAGATCATCAATTAATTGATCACGCATCACATAAAGGCGAATACCTTTTAAAGACTCAGCAACATTACGATTTTCTACCCCTCTAAAACGTACAATCGCCTTATTTTTTTGTATACGAAGAGTTACAATTTCATAAGAACGCCCCATATCATCATAAAGAGTGCTGTAGGACTTGAAACGCTGTGGCTCAGCACTTAGAATTTTAACAAAAACATCTCCTTTTATACCATGAGGCATACCAATAATGGCAAGATAGACTTTATTTTTAAGCTTTTCTTTATTATACTTCATGCGAAAATATTATCTCTCAAAAATGAACCCTTCAATCTTATAGTTTTCTATTCAATCTTGTTGCCATATGAGACAATCTTCTAAAAGACCTTTCTTGGTAACAAAAAACAAATTAATAAAGGAGAAAGTCTTATGGCAAATATTATGCTATTTTACAAAGATATCACACCAATCAACAAAGTTTCCCATAAAAATCTAAAATTTGCTCCTCCAAGTGATATGTCTTTTGCCAAGGATACTCACTGGGTTCCTTTAGCAAGTACTGAATATTTTCAAGCAGCACTAGACTATCCCATTTTATTTATGTGCGCCGAAGATGAACAAAAAAAACGGCACTACACATCCGCGGCTCTTGTAGGTCTTTCTAATGACGAAAATGACTATATCGCTTCTGATAAAAGTTGGAAAACCAATACTTATGTCCCTGCTTTTGTCCGTCGCTATCCTTTTGTTCTAGCACAAATTAGCAATGAAAAAGAACTTTCTGTTTGCTTTGATCAACAGTCAGGTATGTTTAATGAAGTTGCAGGAACAGAACTTTTTAATTCCGACGGCTCTATTTCTCCTTTTATGGAAGAACGTATTCGTTTTCTTGAAAGTTTTAAAATCGCTATGGAGAAAACCTCTGAGTTTATTGATGCTCTTGTGGAAATGGATCTTCTAAGCCAGAAATCTATCAATGTGAAAAACGATAAAGGACTCTCAGCGCAATTGGAACATTTTTGGGTTGTTGATGAAGAAAAATTGAATAAATTATCAGCAAGCCAACTTGCCAAGCTTCATAAAAATGGCTTTTTAGGATTAATTTTTGCGCATTTGATGTCAACGCACAATCTCTTAAAAATACTCTCTCTCAAAGGTGAAAAGCAACTTATCAATCGTGAAGAGCAACCCCAAAACAAGAATGGTCATTCTAACGATGAAAAATCTAAAAAGAAAGAAACTCTCAACTAGATAATGCCTATCAAAAACGACAAGAGAAAAGATAAAAATATTCCTCTCATTCCAGCAGACCATGCAATTTTAAACGCAAGGAAAAATTGGTTAGAGTGTCTCGTCCAAGCACGTCGTATGTCAGCACAAACAGTGCAAGCCTATGAACGTGATACGCGGCAATTTTTGTCTTTTCTCTGTCAACACTTAAGCCATACACCAACCCTTACAGATCTTGCTCATTTACGCATCAGTGACTTGCGTGCTTATCTTGCTTATCGGCGTACAAACAATGTAAGTGCTCGCTCTTTAAGCCGCGGAGTGGCAGGCATACGTTCTTTTTTCAAGTACCTATCACGTGAAGGAATCGTCAATGTTCCCGCGGCTCAACTTATCCGAAGCCCCAAACACCCAAAATCACTCCCAAAACCTTTAGCGATCAAATCAGCACTTCACATAGTCAAACAAGAAAACCAGCTAGAAAATGAACCTTGGATTAGCGCTCGTAATGCGGCTGTCCTCATGCTTCTCTATGGCTGTGGAATGCGAATATCAGAAGCCTTAAGCCTCACACCAGAACAATTTTCTGATCCTGAAAAAACAAGTTTATTTATAACAGGAAAAGGCGGCAAAACACGCCTTGTTCCTCTCATCAAAATTGTTTACGAAGCTGTACAAAATTATCTCAAATGTTGCCCATATCCTTTAGTGGATAACCAACCCATATTTCGCGGGGCACGAGGCGGACCCCTACAGCCCGCCATTATTCAGAAAACTGTACGCAACTTACGAGCAAGCCTTGGTTTACCAGAAACTGCAACGCCTCACACACTGCGCCATTCTTTTGCCACCCATCTTTTATCACGGGGAGGAGATTTACGCACGATTCAAGAACTTCTTGGGCACGCTAGTCTTTCCACCACACAAATCTATACCCATGTCGATACAGACCATTTGTTAGAAATTTATCAAAAGGCCCATCCCCGTTCCTAAAAAACGTCTCATCAAAAAAATTAGAGTGTTTCAACCTCAAGTGCCAAGGCATGGACACAAGTAGCTAACTCTTTTTGTAAAACTTTATAAATCGCTCGATGTATTTCTACGCGTGTCATATTGGAAAAAGAAGAAGATAAAATTTTCACTCGAAAATGTGTTTCTCCTTTACCATCAAAAGCATGTTCATTGTGAGGATGCCCCTCATGAAGATGACTTTCGTTAATCACTTCAAGCTTTTGCGGATGAAAAGCATCCTGAAGCTTTCTCTTGATTATTGTTTCTATAAACATTTTTCATTCCTCAAACAAAATGAACGTGCAAAAATACACCTTTTTCATAATAAAATAAGTGTGAAAACAAATTTTTCAAAAGTCAATTCTTGTAAAATTAATCAATTTTGCATAAACCAAGAGTATGACAATAACATCTAAATTATTCGATTCAATTCGCATAAGCTCAAATAAAAAACAAAAAGCTGAGCCAGAAGCGCAGCAGTGTCAGTGGGAAGGTTGTGAAAAAACAGGGTCCCATAAAGCACCAGCAGGTCGAAATCACGAAGGACAATATTTATATTTTTGTATTGAACACGTACGCGCCTATAATAAAAATTTTAATTACTTCTCTGGTCTTAGCAATAAAGATATCGCAAAATTTCAAAAGGATGCTCTCACAGGACATCGTCCGACATGGCCTACAGATCTGAGCAATGGTACATCGAAAAAAACAGCCGCTAATTATGCAAAGATTCGCTCTGGAACAGCTGCCTATCAAAATCGCATGCGCGATCCCTTCACGCTTTTTACTGAGCGGCATTCAACCAATAATTTCTCACGAAAATTAAAGCCCTTAGAAGCAAAAGCTTTTGATACACTGGGACTACAGGCAAACGCTTCAGCAGAAGACATCAAAATGAAATATAAAGAGTTGGTAAAAAAGCACCATCCTGATTCCAATGGTGGTAATCGTGCTTCAGAAGAGCGCTTTCGTGATGTTTTACATGCTTATAATTTGCTAAAAAAATCTGGTTTGTGCTAAAAACATGTACTTATATGAGCCTATTTTCATTTAGACCATCATTATTTGCGCAAGATATTATTTTTTTGCAAAACATTATAGAATACGTAAAAATCTTCCTTCACATCTAAGGCTTTCATTATAGAGCATTGCATAAATGCTCTAACTCTTGTATCGTTTTCTAATGAATAAATAGCGTCCCTCCCTTCTAAAAACACAATGACAAATCTTACCGTTGAAAATTTGCCCGATATTACACTTTGTGCTCGCGATCTATTTCATATTGAAACAGATATGGAAATCCCTGCTTTTAGCAAAAAAAGTTCCCATGTTCCTGATATCGATCCTGATTATCTTTTTGATCAGCAAACAACTTTAGCGATTCTCGCAGGTTTTACCTTTAACCGTCGTGTAATGGTTTCTGGCTATCACGGTACAGGGAAATCAACGCATATTGAACAAATTGCCGCACGTCTCAACTGGCCTTGTCTTCGCATTAATCTCGATAGTCATGTAAGTCGTATCGATCTTGTAGGAAAAGACGCTATCGTTTTAAAAGATGGTTTACAAATCACTGAATTTAAAGAAGGCATTTTGCCATGGGCTTATCAAAATAATATTGCTCTTGTTTTCGACGAATATGACGCGGGGCGTCCCGATGTTATGTTTGTCATCCAACGCGTTCTTGAAACTTCTGGAAAACTAAGCTTACTTGATCAAAGCCGTGTCATCTCTCCACATCCAGCCTTTCGTCTTTTTGCAACAGCAAACACCATTGGTCTTGGTGATACAACCGGTCTCTATCATGGTACCCAACAGATCAATCAAGCTCAAATGGACCGCTGGTCTATTGTTACGATACTCAATTATTTACCCCATGATAAAGAGGTTGATATCATTTGTTCAAAGGTCAAATCTTTTCAAACGGCTGAGGGGAAAAAGACAATTTCACAAATGGTTTATGTTGCTGATATGGTACGCCAATCTTTTATCAATGGAGATCTTTCAACTGTCATGAGTCCACGTACCGTTATTACTTGGGCAGAAAATACAACAATTTTTCAAGATGTCGGCTTTGCCTTCCGATTAACCTTTCTCAATAAATGTGATGAACTCGAACGTGCCACTGTTGCAGAATTTTATCAACGCGCCTTTGGACAAGAGCTTCCCGAATCACTCATTCATGGTGTTTCGCCTTAAGGAATTTGTCACTCATGGCTACCAATATTGGCGACAACAAAAATCCGGTAAAGGACTCTTCCAACAACACTCTTAATGCTGAAGCTTTTAAAAAAGCACTTTCCACCTGTATGCGTGCAATTGCAGGCACAAACAACCTTGAAGTTTCCTTCAGTCATAACCGACCATCTTTAAGCGAAAGTTGTGCACGTTTACCAGAATTACCTCAATACGCAACGAATAAAGACATCACCATTACTCGCGGATTAGGTGATTCCATGGCTCTACGCAAAGCATGGCATGATAACCGTATTCACATGCAATTTGCTCCACTAGAATCAGAAGCACGTGCTGTCTTTGATGCCCTCGAACAAACACGTGTTGAAGCAATTGGCACTTTAGCCATGGAGGGACTTGCAAAAAATCTTGATATCATGCTCGCCGATAAATACAAAAGAGCCCATTATCATAAAATTAGCAACCAAAGTGAAGCCCCCATCCAAGAAGCGATTGCACTTTTATTACGTGAAAAAGTAACAAAGCGCACAGCTCCAAGAGAAGCAGGTCCTGTCTTAGAATTGTGGCGTCAAGAACTCGAACAAAAAGCAGCGGCAGAACTCAATGAGCTCCCACATCATATTTACAACCAACAAGCTTTTGCACAGATTGTTCGCCAAATGCTTGTTACACTCAAAATGACAGTGCAACAAGCTGAAGCTTCTAACAGTAAAAACAATAAAAAATTAAAAAACGAATGTGCACCTCAAGACCAAGCAGAAGAAGAGAGTAAAAACAAAAAACACGCTCAAAGTGAAGAACAAACCAGCACTGAACAAGAAAGTGATGTGCAAGACGACGGAAAAACACAAGCGACACAATCAAACAACAATGATCAAGCTGACGGCGAGCAAAAAAATGGACCTTGGCAAGAAAAGCCGAGCAGACCCAAACACCTTTTTTCCGATTCGGAACAAATGGAAAGACTTGGCAATTATAAAATCTTCACCCATCAATTTGATGAAATTTTGGAAGCAACAGATTTTTGTTCTGAAAACGAGTTAGATCACTTACGCCGTTATCTTGATAAGCAAATCAATCATCTTCAAAACATCGTTGGACGTTTAGCAAACCGTCTCCAGCGCCGCTTGATGGCGCAACAAAATCGCAACTGGAACTTTGACCTTGAAGAAGGATATCTTGATACAGCACGGCTTCCACGTCTAATTATTGACCCCATGCAACCCCTTTCTTTTAAAATGGAAAGCAACACCCAATTTCGGGACACGGTTGTTTCACTCCTCATTGATAATTCGGGCTCAATGCGCGGACGCCCCATTAGCGTTGCCGCAAGTTGTGCTGATATTTTGGCACAAACTCTTGAACGTTGTGGTGTCAAAGTTGAAATTTTAGGTTTTACCACTAAAACTTGGAAAGGAGGAAAATCGCGCGAACAATGGCTTACCCAAAACAAACTCCATAATCCTGGACGCCTTAATGATTTATGCCATATCATCTATAAAAGTGCTGATACCCCATGGCGTCGCGCACGACGCAATTTAGGTTTGATGATGCAAGAAGGATTATTAAAAGAAAATATCGACGGAGAAGCTTTAATTTGGGCTCATCAACGCCTTTTATCACGGCGTGAACAACGTCGCATCCTCATGGTCATTTCTGATGGTGCTCCTGTTGATGATTCGACACTATCGGTCAACGCCAGCAATTATCTAGAAAAACACTTACGCGCAGTGATTCAAGAAATTCAAACACATTCCCCCATCGAACTCATTGCCATTGGAATTGGTCATGATGTCACACGTTATTATCAGCGTGCTGTAACAATTATGAATGCTGAAGAACTTGCCGACGCCATAACAAAACAATTAGAAATACTTTTTAGTGATAAAATGCCTCATATTTATAAGAAATAAACCTGCCTTGAAACAGCCAACAATTACATTTTAAAAAGTTATCTCTATCATTAAACCATCGGAATTTGATGACTAACAACCTGAGAAGATAATCCCACAAATTGAATATCGAACTTTAAGGAAGCTTCTACTTTACTGGATGCATTATGAATCCTAAAAGAAATGCTCCAACCATCTTCAAAAATTATAATGAGTTTGTTTTTACTTTCTGGTTTTATTGCAACTGATAAAACTTTGCTTGGAATTTTCCATTTACGACCATATCCCAGAGTGCCATTCAAATTAAAAGACTGAATAATAACCCGTTTTTGTTTAGATCTTGTATCTATCATAATCTTATAAAAATCATAAGAACCTATAACATACTGAAACAATAGCTTCACAAATTTATCTTGATAATCTAAACAAAGCCTTTGAAGTTCTTTAGAAAAAGCTTCTAGGATTGGAAGATAAACTCTGCTGTCTTTATCCTCTATATCTCTAAAGAACGTCTTCTTATCTCTGAGCTCTGCTAAATAATCAAAAATAGGCCTAACTTCATTGAAATAAACGCTGCTACACGGGGTAACCTGTCTATTCTTTACCAAAATCTATTTTACCGGAAAGGTGAGGATGTTTGATAGCGCTATGATTATGTTTTGCAGAAATACCAATGTGATTTTCAGGAACTTTTAAAATAATATCACGGACATCTCCTTTGATCCCAACAAAATCTTCCTGAAGAACAATAGTTTTCGTGTTTCTAATATTTTTATCATGTAACTGTAAGAAAACAACTGCTTCAATAGAAGCAAGATTTAAAAGCTTTTTTCAGTATCATTAAATAAATTATAAAAAGACTCCGCTATTTGAAAGGACGAGTTAAACTCTATAGAAGCCTTTGTTGCTTTTTTAAAACCCATAGCAAAGCATATTCAAAGGCTTTTCCATTTTCTACCTGTTTCATGCAATTTCCTAAAGATCCTTACTCAAAATTACGAGTTCATTTGATTTTTTATTGTTTCCCATACCGTAAATCCATTCAGGATTAAGTATTATATGTCCTTTATAAGGTTCTCTAACTTCCAACACAATCATTATAAGATAAAACCCATCTGTGATGCTTTCTTAAAAGTTCAGCAAGAGATTGATGATCAAAAGAATTATGTTTATCGCCTTTTTGACCATAAAGTTTTTGATTAATAAGATATGGAGGATCACAATAAAGAAAATCGTTAAAGTGTTTAGGAATACTTTCTGTAAAATCTCTGTGTTCCACTGTGAAATTTTCAATCTTAAAATCTTTAAGCCGTTCAATAGAACGATACTTGAATCGAAGATGTCCTGGAGACATCCCGCCAGAAAGTGTTGTTCCTGAAAAAGAAGAGCGATTAAGAGTAAGAAAAAACGGCAGCAATTTCTAATTGATTTTTAATATTCCCAAAAGTTTTTTGGAGATTATAAAACATTACGGGAGTCATATCTTCATATTCTCTCACTTTTTCTGCAAGAGCTAAAGCATCTCTCTAAAGCATCTGCCAAAAAATAACAAGCGGCTTAAAAGCATCAGAAGCATAAACCTTTGTTCCTCTTTTTGCTAAGGTTAATTCAATTGAACCTCATCCTACAAAAGGAGAGCATAAAGTTTTTTGTTTCCTTATATAGTTATTAATAATCATAGGAACAGCACGACTTTTCCCTCCCAGATAACGAAGAGGTGATTTTACAATAGGCAACTCCCTAGTCTCTCTCTGTTTTTTCGAGGAAGTTAATACCAAATTATCCAATAAAGCCTTTGTATGATCTCTTTGATTTATCATTTTGTTCATATTATCAGCTCCAAGTATCACATTTTCTAACCTACAATTATCTAAAATAAATACTCGAAGCGTTTGCCAAATTCTACAGAGATCGCATTATAACGAATTGTAAATTCATTAACATATCTGCACAAACATTTGTTACTAAAATAATGATAAATAGCAGTATAGCCAAATTTTAAAACTGTCAAAAAGGACTTGATACCATTGGTATTTATTTTTCTATTTATATACTACCCAAATGTATATCGAAATGTTTTTTCCTATATAAGAACCAAGTTTCTTATAGCTCAAATAATCATAAGTAAGACATCAAAATTCTTAACAAGACATTTTTTGGCCTTTATAAGAGCTTTATTACCTGTTTTTAATACTGATAAGATGCTCTTATCTCATACTGAATCAGTCAAAAATATCTCCTTACACATCATAAGCATAGATGATGTATGGATAAATACAACTTGAGAAAAGAAGCAAAATCCCTTTTTTGAATCCACTCAAATTCTATTCTTAGAAGACATAACGCACAACCTTTTCTTCTTTAGCAAAACAAAAGGACAAAGATCATTATTTGTTACAAACAAAAGAAGAATCATCCTTTGAATGACTTTGATAAAGAGGAAGCTTTACAATATTAAGAATTGTTCCATAGGGAATCAACATAAACAGGCTCATAACAATTTTTACCGAAAAATCACCAAAAGCAAGCGAGAGCCAAACTGGCATGCCTACCCCTCCCAAAACAGTACTCTCCACCAGTGAACTATCAGCATAGCCTGTTATCTTATCAAGAACAGCAAAAGAGCTAGAAAAAGCAAGAGCAAAAAACAGTACTGTATCCAAAGCCGAACCAACCAACGCTGCTGCTAAAGGTGCTTTCCACCATGTTTTACGTCGCAAAGGAGTAAAAACAACAATATCAATGAGTTGCCCAAATAAAAATGCAAAACTAGAAGCAAGTGCAAGCCGTGGTGTCGCCAATATCCAAGAAACAAAGACACCCGCAAAAAAACCAGCGTAAACCACACGCCGCGCAGCAGATGGACCATAAAAACGATTGGTCAAATCATTGATCAGAAAAGCAAATGGATAGGTAAAAGCCCCATAAGTCAACAGCTCATTTAAATCAAACCAGTAGACAGGATATTGAACAAAAATATTAGAAGCAGTGACAGCAAGGCACATTGCTAAAATAGAAAAAACAATGTACCTCTTCTTTTGCTGTTCTCGTAAAGGACTGCTTGAGGGCATTTTTTTAACCTATGATACGGAACCAATAAAATTAAACGATCAACCTAAAAAAACTTAACTTCTAGAACAGAAAACCGGAATAAAAGCGTCAATAAACCAAAAAGAATGGCGCTAACAATTACGCTGCTTGTTCAGCCTTTTGCTCACCTTCTTGCTCAGCTTTTTTCTTAATGATTTGTCGTTTTAGCAAACGCGCACGTTGCGACAACTCTTTATCATCTGCTTTGACCAAAAAAGCATCAAGGCCACCACGATGCTCAACAGAACGCAATGCACTTGCTGAAATGCGCAAGCGATAACTTTGCTGTAACACTTCTGAAATCAATGTCACATTGCAAAGATTTGGTAAAAAACGACGCCGAGTCTTATTATTCGCATGGCTAACATTATTACCATACAGAACCGTCTTCCCTGTCAATTCACATGCACGAGACATAAACTTCACCCTTAAACTCTAAGAAACTTTCAAATCCCCACACCCAAAGGACACAATGAACGCAAAACACGCACAATGCAACCTTGAACGGGCATCATTAGGAAGTCTCTTTCTAATAGGGGGTCGACAACAAAAGGTCAAGTCTTTTATAAAACCTTTTTCATATCTTACTAGCTCATTCTTCATCTTTTTCCTCAACAAGGCGTGCAAATTCCACCAAAAAGCGTACAAAATGTTTTTTTTAAATACATACCATGTTAGAATGAAAACTTATTGTCCCGAAAGGAAGCATAAATCATGAGCAAAAAAGAGCCCCCCATGACAAAGCTTCAAGAAGATTCTTGCCGTTTTTCTTCTTTTTTGTTTGGGACTTTATGTATTTGTTTTTTTCTTCTCTTCAGTGCATTAGGTATATGGCAAGTACAACGGTTAAACTGGAAAACAAATCTCATCACCAGTGCCAATCAGCGCATTCATTTGCCCCCCATAAAAGCCCCCCCAAAAAATCAATGGTCAGATGTTACTTTTGAAAAAAACGAATATCAACCTGTTGTTACCACAGGAAAATTTTTAACAGATAAAAATATTTTAGTCACTGCTGCCGCTCAAAATACTACAGGCTATTGGGTTTTGACTCCTTTACAAACTGCTGATAATACACTGATCTTTATCAACCGTGGCTTTATCCCTATGGATGAACGTAACAATTTTCGAAACTCAGAGCAATCGCATACCAATGCCTCATCTCAGCGAAATTCTACCACGGACACAGAACAAACAACGATTATAGGTTTATTACGCATGAGTGAAAAAAATGGATTTTTCCCGCGTAAAAATAATCCTGATAAAAATTTATGGTATACACGCGATCTCCCCGCTATGGCACAAAAACTTGGCTTGTCCACTGTTGCCCCTTATTTCATTGATGCCAGCAAAACATCTCCACAAGCAAACCTTCCTGTCGTTGGTCTTACGATTGTACATTTTCGAAATAATCATCTCGTTTATGCAATCACGTGGTTTATTTTAGCTGCTGGTGTGTTAGGAGCTTTTCTTTTTCTGCTACGGCAAAAAAACTAAAAAAAGACCTCTTCCATCTCAAGTAACAAAAATTTTTAGAATCTTGGAAACTGATGAAGATAACAGAATCTACTAACTTGCGCCTTTGTTAAATAAAGATCATAGGCATACAATGGACTTTATACCATCCACAAAGGATTTACGCGATACTCTTCAAAAAACCATCATAAAACGAGGGCTTTAACAGGTTAATTCATTAAAAATTGTAATGCACAAAAATGTGAAGCAATGCATTATCTCCACTCTTAAAAAAATTCACTCTAAAACATTATCATAAACGCTTTTGAAAAACATACAGCCAAATTTAAAAATGATAGGAAAGATGAGCACTCATTGTTTGCCTTTATAATTTTATATTCTTGCTTCGTTAGGTTGTTTCCCATTTCAGAGATTACTCCAATTGATATACGCAATACTTTCGCCTTCATCTAGCATAAAAGCTAATATAGCAGAGAACATACGGATGCGTTTTTTGTTTCAAAACTGCTATGAAGATGAAATATTGAGTTATAAGCAACAAAAAAACATTTAATGTCTCAATGAGACTTTATACACCCACCACCACACCCCAAATGAGAGTATTTTTACAGGATAATAGAAAAAGGTGAGGCATCCCATATTCTAAAAAGACAGTTTATCCTTTCAGTGTATTTTGCTAAAGGCTTATGCTATAAATCTATAAGCGTGTTTTACTAGAATTTTAACTCTTTCATTTTTAAGGCTTCTGTTATGGGTGTTGTTGCCAAAAATTTTCCCATACCTGATCTTCATCGGGTTCGTCGTGTTCTCTTTTCTGTGTCTGATAAAACGGGTGTGGTTGCTTTTGCACAAGCCCTTCATGCTACTTACAATGTTGAATTGATTTCAACAGGGGGAACAGCCAAAACCCTCATAGCAGCTGGTTTACCCGTAAAAGATGTTGCTGAAGTTACCGGATTTCCTGAGATAATGGATGGGCGTGTAAAAACACTCCATCCTTTGATTCATGGTGCTTTGTTAGGGGTAAGAGAAGATCCTAGCCATAGGGAAGCTATGGAAAAGAACAGCATTCATGGAATTGATCTTTTGGTGGTGAATCTTTATCCGTTTGAAGAGACGATCTTATCGGGAGCCGATGGGCAAACGATTCTTGAAAATATTGATATTGGTGGACCTGCGATGATTCGCGCCGCGGCAAAAAATTATGCTTATACTGGTGTTGTAACAGCGATAAAAGATTATGATTCGATTCTAGCTGAATTAAAACAGCATAATGGATGTTTAAGCTTATCTATGCGTCATCAGCTAGCAATGCGCGCTTATGCACACACCGCCGCTTATGATACGGCAATAGCATCGTGGTTTGCACGGGATTTAAAAATTGAAATTCCATCGTGGCAGAGTTTTTCTGGTCATCTTGAGAGTGTTATGCGCTATGGGGAAAATCCACATCAACAGGCAGCATTTTATCGCAATAATGAAAAACGTTTTGGTATTGCAACAGCAAAACTTTTACAAGGCAAAGCGCTTTCTTATAACAATCTGAATGATACAGATGCAGCCTTTGAGCTTGTGGCAGAATTTGATCCGCAAAAAACCGCTGCTGTCGCTCTTATTAAACATGCCAATCCTTGTGGTGTTGCGGAAGGAGAAAATTTGAAAGAAGCTTATTTGAAAGCTCTTATGTGTGATAATGTATCGGCATTTGGTGGAATTGTTGCTTTAAATCAAACCCTTGATGAGGAATGTGCTGAAGAGATTGTTAAAATTTTCACAGAAGTGATTATTGCTCCTGATGCCACAATGGCGGCACGTGAAATTATTGCCAAGAAAAAAAATCTTCGTTTGCTCATTACAGGTGGAGTTCCTGATCCACGCTGTGGAGGACTTCTTGCGAAAACACTTGCAGGAGGCATTTTAGTGCAATCGCGTGATAACGTGGTGGTTGATGATCTTAAATTGCAAGTAGTGACAAAGCGGGCACCAACTCAAGATGAAATGCGTGATCTTCAGTTTGCTTTTCGTGTAGCAAAACACGTTAAATCAAATGCTATTGTATACGCGAAAAATAGCGCAACAGTTGGAATTGGAGCCGGACAAATGAGCCGCATCGATTCAGCAAAAATTGCTGCAAGTAAAGCAGCAGAAAGTGCGCAAAGAGCAGGCTTAACAGAAACTCTCACAAAAGGATCGGTTGTTGCATCAGATGCATTTTTTCCTTTTGCAGATGGTTTATTAGCAGCAGCTGAAGCAGGAGCAACAGCAGTTATTCAACCAGGAGGCTCCATGCGTGATGAAGAAGTTATCACGGCTGCTGATGCGCAGGGTTTAGCGATGGTTTTCACAGGAACACGACACTTCCGCCATTAATAATTTTGCTGATTCTCTCTATTATATGAGACAAATGTTTCAAGGAATTTTTCATAATCATCGTATGACTATTGATCACTATTGAAATGGAAGCAGTTATTCAATCCAAAGAATCTACTCGTGAAGACGTTTATCACCACAGAAAATGCACATAATTTAACCATTATTTAGGGATAAGATATTGTTGTTGTTAATACTTTAATGGCTTCCCTTTCACATGAGCAAAATGTTAAAGGGATATTATCTTGTATGTAGATGCATACCTGTTATGATATTATAACACAACTCTTTTTAGTAATATGCTCTATTCTTAAACCAAAGAGTGAAATGAAAAGTTTGAGTAGAGGATATGAATATTCTACGTTTTTATAGTAATTGGCGCCGTTATCGTCGAACCGTTAATGCATTAAGGTGTCTTTCAACATATGAACTCAGCGATCTTGGAATTTGTCGCGGTGATATTAATTTGATTGCACGACGTTATTCGCGTAAATCTTTATAAACGTTGTTTGAAGCATTTGAGAGAGTGCTTTGCTGTGAAAAAACGTGCATTTTGTGGCTTGTTATTATGACTTCATTTATAATAACAAAGAGCAGAAGGGTTGTTTTTCTCGGGCGTTGCTATGTGTTGTTTCTTGAATTCTCAGTGCTTCTATGATGTAAAACATTTGATTTATAATGATAATTTAGCGTTATTCATATTGAATTAGAACCCCGAATACCGTAAGATTCTCCCATTTAAAATCTATGTATGTTGAATACAAAAACCATTCGCTTGCACGTTACAAACGGGGGATCCTGTGTGGATAAAAACTATTAAGAAAAGGCTAAAAATGCCTCTTATGAATCATCTCTAGTGCCAAGAGCTGTTACAAAAATTGGGCACTAATAAATAGTGTGATGGTGCTAAATTGCTCCTTGCGTAAAGATGGGGTGCTTCATGGATTTACCGTTATACCCATCACAGACATCATCACGAAATAGGCTTGGAAGTATTAAGGGATTTTTCTTTAATATACGTCCGTGAATATGCAATAAATAGCGCTCTGTTTTTCGTGAGGGAGCGTAACCCTATTAATGCAACTCTCTCAGAGATAAATATTAATCCCAACAGCACACTTAAGAACTTATAGAAGATAAGCAACAGCTTTATTTTCTCTCCACATCTTTAAAGAATGAAGATCCTTAACCAGTACTCATCTGTCAACAATGGTCTATCAAAAACTCTTTTTTCGAGAGCCAATCCCTCTTAGCATCACCTCATGAGATTCTATGAGCAAACCTTGCCTAAAAACATCCAACCTATACTCTAATAAAATGCTTCATGTATAAAATTTATATGATCTTCAAATTTTGAGAATATTACCACAATAAACGATGATGTTTTGCGACACGAAGATAAAACGCAATATACTATGGGTTGGAATAATGTTCTGATTTTTTATCAAACGCTTTACGGATAAAACGCCAACGAACTTTTTCCTGAAATGCAGGACGAAAATATAAAACAATCTGTTGTGTCCGCTGTGGACCTGTTAATTCTGCAAAATCAATCGAATCTTCAAGACAAATATCTGCGTCAGGCGATACAAAATACCATACTTGTTCGCTCTTCACGTTCTCGTTCTTTACAGCTAAACACACACGTTTGCCATCATAGTTAACTTCAACTTGTGGATGAAGATGAAACCGAACAGCAACATGATCTTGTTCATTTTGCACACTCTTGTGTCTCTTTCCCCCTTTATTTGGCATAAAAAAGCGATCAAAACCTTCGATCATATCTCCATTTGTTGCCAAAATAAGACCACGCTCATGAATAAAATTAAAGGGTCGCACATAACCATTATGACTCGCAATAAAACCCGTCTTCTCTGAATCCTCTATACGGCGCACTTGAACATCCGTTGGTCCATCAAACAAAAATGGCGCGCCATTTTTCTTTTTCTGATAAAAAGCACCCACTGAACAATCATTAAGCGTAGCTGTTGAATGTGCTGCAGTAACACGCCCTAAATGTCGATAATCTTCCCGCCCATCAGGATTAACACCGGTATTGATAATAAAACGGTGCCCTTGTGAAGACATTTCAAAAGACAAACACCCCGAACAAGCCTGCTGTGCTACAAAGCGGGGTGGAAACTTTCCTGTATCTGCAAGCACTGTTGTTTGATTGGCTTTTAAGCGCTGAAATCCTGAATAACGGGCATAACTAAAAGGATGCCCTCCTGTTTCATCAAGCTCCAAAAGGGACGATAACCGTTCCGACACAAGGGGACCAACCCCATTAAAATGAGCCAACGTTTGATCCTCATGGATAAAGAATCGTAAAGCCGGCAACATACGCTCAACAGAATCAATCAAAATACGTGGTGCTGTTTCATTGCTACGCATAAAAAGATGCCGTAACGACAATAAATCCGATAACAAATTCAGCAAAATAACAGGACTACGAGAAATATGCCCACCATCAACTAGGATTTGACGGGAAAGCTCTTTTATAAGTGTGGTTTGTACCTTTTTTTTCACTGCCACAGAAACAGGCAAAGCAAGAGATGCGAACGTCAAAGCCGCTGCTGCTTGTAAACGTCGGTCATCATGCTCCATACTGCAAATTGTTACGCGCAAATAACGAAATTGCAAACCAAGCGCACGTAAAAAGCGTTTTTCAAACCGCTCACTTGCTCCTTCTAACAACATTTTCGAATGACAAATCCATGAAATCAAGCGCCGCGCCACAACAGGACCACTCCAAGCAAGCCCTTTTACCTTCTTGCCAGCATGGTCAAACCAATCTTCTAAAAGAGAGCGTGCATGTGCAGAAGCTAAATCACTTCCTGCTGCCTCCATATGGCGCAACCAATGAAAATCATGTAGAGCTGCTTCCCATTCTAGCGTTGGTGGAACCAATGCAAACGGCGAAACAGCACCAGAATGAACAATGTGACCAGCAAAAGCAAAACGACCATGATAAAATTCATGCGCCATCATAGGATCAGCCACATGCAAATCCATGGGATGCGCTAAAATTTTATGAGGACGAAACCCTGAAAACCGCCAACGAAACAATGGTCCAACCCATAAACGCCGCATAACATTCTGTATCGTATCGATACAGGCTGCCACTTTTACCTGAGGAGCTTTTACCGCAACCGCCAAAATTTCATCTCCATTTATGCTGATTCAAATACAATTTCGACCATTTTTGTAAATGAAGCGTTAATTAAGCAATTTTTCGTAAGCGCGCAGCGAAAAAACCATCCATTCCTAAAAATGCGGTTTTCTCAGCATCAAAATTTTTATGACAAAAATCCGCAGGCGTTGTACGTAACATCCCCCCACAAAGCAAATGTGCCAGTGCTCCCATTTCCTCTGGATAAATAGGTTCTAAAACAATGTCATTGCGTGTCGATAAAATTTTTTCAATAAGATCTTCACCTTCTTCTCTTGCCAATGAACAATTGGAAAAAACAATCCGTCCCCCCACCTTTACCAAAGAAATTGCTGCGACAAGCAAATCATGTTGCAACGCCGCTAACTTGACGATATCATCCCTCGATTTCGTCCATAAAATATCTGGATGACGACGGATCGTTCCAGTAGAAGAACAAGGAGCATCGAGAAGAACCGCATCAAAAAGCTGTGTGGGATGGAAATTTCTCACATCGCCCTGCCAAATGTGAACTGAAAAATGAAGCCGTTCCATATTTTCTTTTAAACGCTTTACGCGGTTAGCAGAAAGCTCAATTGCTGTCACCTGCGCTCCTTGCAAAGCCAATTGTGCTGTTTTTCCCCCAGGGCTTGCACAAAGGTCAGCAACTCGCTTACCCCGAAGTGTTCCTAGTAAACAAGCAGGCAACGCTGCAGCAAAATCTTGAACCCACCAAGTTCCTTCACTATAGCCTGGTAAATCAGAAACAGAACACTCCAGACGATTCAATCGAACAGAACCATTGGGCAACACCAAACCGCCAAGCCTTTCAGCCCATCCAACACTATCAGATTTCACTGTCAAATCAAAAGGGGGTTCTACACTTTGAATTGCTATAATCTGATGCGCCTTTTCTGTTCCATAAGCTGACATTAAAAGCTGTCCAAACCACGCTGGCACACCTTCAATGGAAGGAATTTGTTGGCGTAAAGACACCGCCTCACGTGCAATATTGCGTAAAAGAGCATTCACCACCCCTGAAAAACGGCGCATTCGAGGGTCAAGTTTCGTCACACGCACAGCTAAATCAATAGCCGCATGATCTGGAATATCAAGATAAAGAATTTGTGCAACACTGATATGCAAAAGATGCTGGAGTGAAAGTGCTTGTGAAGGCAAAGGACGCGCTAAAAGGCGTGAGAGAGCTGCCGTAATCTGCCCTCGATGACGCAATGAAGCTGTTAAAATAGCCCGACATAACAAACGATCTCGTTGTGAAAGCTTTAAATATTGTGGATGTCCGTGTTCATTATCCGTCAAACCAGACAGAGGCGTGTGCTTATCAACTACCGCCCCCAAAAGACGCACACACACCTGTCGAACAGCTAATCCTGGAACATTTTTTTCAGACACATGCCCCGCTTTTTTGTGTTTCAAAACACCACCTTTATATCACTGTTTCCTTAAAAACTCCCTCAGTAACTCTATGAACGAGATCTTTTTGAATTTTCATAACGAAGCCAAGAAGGACGTTTTGTAACACGCTGAAAAGAACTGTTTTCTTGCTCACCTAATGCATGAGCCCGACCACTATGAAAATCTCCATAGTTCATCCCGTTGCTTTTTTCATGTATAGTATCTTCTTTATTCCATCCCACACTTTTGGCAAGAGCCCCTTTCATCTCTTCTGCTTGCTGATAAAGAGCAGCAATACGGTTTGCAGTTGCTGGATGTGTAGAAAAAAGACTATCCGCTCCCTCACCGCTCAAAGGATTAATAATAAACAGATGCGCGGTTGCTGGATTATGCTCTGCTTCTTCATTATATACCCCACGTCCCCCATCAGCAATCTTACGCAATGCCGAAGCCAACCATAAAGGATTACCACATATTTCAGCCCCTCTCCGATCCGCAGCATATTCCCGCGTACGACTAATCGCCATTTGCACCAGCATTGCTGCAAAAGGTGCCACGAGCAGTGCAATAAATCCTCCAATTGCCCCAGCGCCATGAGAATCTTCTGAAGAGTTACGCGGTCCTCCCATAAAGAAAGCAAAATTACCAAGCATTGAAATTGCCCCTGCAATCGTTGCGGTTAGAGTCATTGTTAAGGTATCACGATGCTCAATGTGTGCGAGCTCATGCGCCATAACACCGGCAATTTCCTCTGAACTCAACCGCTCTAACAACCCAGTACTTGCAGCAACAGCAGCATTTTGCGGATTACGTCCCGTCGCAAAAGCATTTGGCTGTGCATTCTCAATAACATAAACCTTTGGTTGAGGAAGAGAAGCCCTTTGTGCTAAATCGCTTACAATCTTATAATAAACTGGTGCTGAATGCTGATCAACTTCACGCGCCCCGTACATGCGTAAAACGATTTTATCCGAATTCCAATAAGAAAAAAAGTTTAAACCACTTGCCATCAAAAGAGCAATGACCATGCCACCACCCCCTCCAACAAGATAACCAACTCCCATAAAGAGAGCAGTTAAAAAAGCCAAAAGCATGGCTGTACGCATTATATTCATTACTCAAAAAACTCCATGATAAAAGCCAATCAATATTATATGATGGTGTTTTCTTTCTGCTTCTTCAATGGAATAGGTGTAAAATGAATAAAAAAGATGAGAAAACAAGCAAAAAAAATGCAACTGTTGTTAAACAGCAATCTCTTTCTCCCGCAGCACAACGCGCCCTTAAAGAAGCTGAAGAAAGGCGAAAAAACGCAGCCAAAAAAGAACAACCTTTAGAAAACGGCGGACGCGGCGGCAAAGACCCTTCCCGCTATGGAGACTGGGAAATTAAAGGCCGCGCTATTGACTTTTAAAACCATTGATTTTTATAAAACCAGCGCTGTTTAAACAAGCAGCTTTTTAAAGAAAATCCGTTTTTGATAGACAAAAACGGATAATATTTATTTTTCTAAAGCTTTTAAAGACACGTTGATTAAACAATCATGCTTCTCATGCTGAAGCAGATTCTGCTTCAGCCGCTGCCGCTGCTTCTTCTGCCGCTTGCTTTGCTGCTGCTATACGTTCTTGTGCTTTTTTACCCGGTTCACCTTTATGTGGATTATTACGGGTTGGACGCTTTTTCAAGCCAGCTGCATCTAAAAACCGTAAAACGCGATCTGTTGGTTGAGCCCCTTGTCCAAGCCAATATTGGATACGTTCTTCATTAAGTTTTACCCTCGGTCCATCTTTAGGCAACATTGGATCCCATGCACCAACACGTTCAAGAAACCGCCCATCGCGCGGACTACGAACATCTGCAACGACGATATGATAGTAAGGACGTTTTTTTGAACCTCCACGGGACAAACGAATTTTCAATGCCATATTTTATCTCCTATTGTCAGCTCTGGCTTTCGTTTAAATTAACTTTTTTTGTTTTTTGCTCTTCAGCAATAACTTCATGATGACGCACAACTTCTTTAATAATAAATTTTAAAAATCTTTCAGCAAAATCAGGATCAAGATGACTATCTATAGCCAATTGCCGCAAACGCTCTACCTGATATTGCTCACGCAGAGGATCTACTTTAGGCAAATCATAACGCGCTTTTAAGCGCCCAACAGCTTTCGTACAACGAAAACGCTCTGCTAAGATATGAATCAAAGTTGCATCAAAATTATCAATAGATGCTCGTAAATGTGCCAATTCGTTTAATACTGTTTCCTGCATCATATTCCTTTCCCTCTTTACATCTTATTTTTTCTTAGGATGCTGAGGAAATTTTCCCCTATCAGCAATGTCATTGGAAAAACCAGGAAATGTAGGTCCACGCTTGGGAAGTCCGGGCAAGAGCTTCCCTCCATTACCATTTTCAATTTGCTTTTGAAGTGTTGAGAATTGCTTTAGATCCAATCCCGACAAATCAGGCATAGCTGGAGAATCCCCCCCCAAATTTCCCATACCACCAAAACCCATTTTGGAACCAAGTCCTCCCAACATTTTTCCCATAAAACCACTTTTTCCTTTACCACCCATAGCTTTCATCATATCAGCCATTTGGCGATACATTTTCAAAAGTTTATTAATATCAGCTGCCGTTGTACCAGATCCCTTAGCAATTCGTTGTTTGCGGCTATGTTTTAAAAGCTCTGGATTCGCCCGCTCTTGCGGTGTCATAGATGAAATAATGGCCAATTGACGATCAAACAAACGATCATCAAGCCCCGCGGCCGCAATCTGCTCTTTGACCTTCCCCATTCCTGGCAACATGCCCATAATACCGCCCATTCCACCCAGTTTTTTCATTTTCTGCAACTGTTCTGCAAGATCATTCAGATCAAATTTTCCGGCTTGCATTTTTTTTGCAAAAGCAGCAGCTTTCTCATGATCCATTGTTTCAGCAGCTTTTTCAACCAAAGAAACAATATCCCCCATTCCGAGAATACGATCAGCAATACGGCTGGGATGAAACTCTTCTAAAGCATCTATTTTTTCACCAGTTCCAATTGCTTTAATTGGTTTACCTGTAACCGCACGCATAGAAAGAGCAGCACCACCACGCCCATCACTATCCATACGTGTTAAAATAATCCCTGTAATCCCTACACGCTCATCAAAAGAACGAGCAAGATGAACGGCATCTTGCCCTGTCAAACTATCAGCCACCAACATAATTTCATGAGGAAGGGAACATGCTTTAATTTCAGCCAATTCGAGCATCAAAGCTTCATCAATATGATTACGTCCTGCTGTGTCAAGAAGAAGCACGTCATAACCACCCAATTTAGCAGCCTGCACGGCACGTGATGCAATATCAACGGGCAGCTGTCCCGCAATAATAGGCAAGCTTGCAAGTTTCGCCTGTTCTCCCAATTGGCGCAACTGCTCCTGTGCAGCGGGACGACGTGTATCTAATGACGCCATAAGAACTTTTTTATTGTGCTTATCAGTGAACCGTTTCGCAAGCTTTGCTGTTGTAGTTGTTTTTCCGGAACCTTGCAAACCAATCATCATGACAACAACTGGAGCTGGTGCATTTAAATCACTCAGAACGCTTTCATTTCCAAGAATATGAACCAATTCATCATGAACAATTTTAACCACCATCTGGCCTGGTTTAATTGATTTAACGATTTCGGCCCCAACGGCTTTTTCCCGAACCCTATCGGTAAAAGAGCGTACAACATCAAGAGCAACATCAGCTTCCAATAAAGCGCGACGAATTTCACGCAGCGCCTCTACAACATCCTGATCCGATAAAGCGCCACGTCCCGTCAAATGAGACAGGATAGAACCAAGTCGCTCTTGCAAGGATTCAAACATCATTTACCTCATTGTTGCATAACAAACAAACCAAAATAGCATCCGAGAACGCATCGCGCCGTCGGATGTTGACCTCTGAGATCTCTTTATACCCTTAAACTGGGGTCTCAGTCGGTGGCTCCAAGTTAATTTTGTCACTGAAAGCTTGCTCCTTCAAACAATAAAACCCCAGCTTTGTCAAGTTTTATCATAAAATGTCTTTTTATACGAAGAAATAAAAACAGCAAATACTATACTTCAAAACTTTCAACTTCAACACGCATAAAACAACCTGTTTCCTGTTCCATACTCCATAATTTCCCGCTAGAGATATCAAACCAAACCCCGTGCAATGTCAAAAAACCTTGATCTTTGCGAAGCTTTATCCACGGAAACGTCTCTAAATTTCTCAACGAATGGCGAATAGAAAGCTGCTCTAATGCCGTCTGTTTTTCTGGCCAAGACAGCGACTTATTATTCAAAACGATTTCTGCTGCTGGTGCTAAGAGACTTATCCATTGACCAATAAAATCATTTGATGATAAAGATTTACATGTCTCCTTAAGAGCAGTACGAATGCCTCCACAATGGGCATGACCAAAAACGACAATATGTTTCACCTCGAGCAATTGCACAGCATATTCAAGAGCTGCTGATGTTGCGTGATATTGATCATCAGGAGAAAAAGGAGGAACCACATTTGCCACGTTGCGCAAAGTGAAGATTTCCCCTGGCTTAGCATCAAAAATCATTTCTGGCACTGCACGCGAATCACAACAAGCAATGACCAAAACTTCAGGTTTCTGCCCTTCAATCGCCAATTGCTGATAATGTGCTATTTTATATAAAAAATGATTGTTTATAAAATTTTGGTAACCACTTAAAAGTCTTGCTGGTAAACGCGCCATTCTCTCTTTACTTCTGCTTCTTTTTTTACTTTACATTTTGTATATTTAAAAAAACAAACTATTAACATACAAAAATACTAAAAATGCCCTTTCTCTGACGCAAAATATTTCTTTAAAGTACAAACTATTACTAAAAAATAGCAAAAACAAACTCATTCTTTCCAAATAAAGAGCTGTTTTCTTCAGGAAGAAGGTGTTACAGTATACGAAAATATGATGGTCAGCTTTCAATAAAGAGAAGAGAAGACCCCTAAGAGCAAAAAGGGAGAGTGGATGTGTTGCAACCAAAAAAAACAGAAACAAAAAACACCCAAGATAAAATAGAACAAATCCTTTTTGCTCAAACCGATGAAGAAGATATTGTTTATTACGAAAATAAAGAACTTCAAAAAGCCGCAGCCGTCGCAGTAAAAGCTTTTAATCTCCATCAGACGGGAAAAAATACTATCTACTTTGAACAAAATTTGACCCGTAATAACAAGCCTATAACCGCTATCACGCTTGTCAATGATAACAAACCCTTCCTTCTCGATTCTATTTTAAATGTTTTCAATCAACACAAAAACCATATCTATTTGATTGCGCATCCTATTCTTGATTGTGCTTCTGGAAAACGCATCAGTCTGATGCAAATTCACATCGAGTCATTAAACAAACAGCAAATACAAAAACTTGAAAATGAACTCACCTTAGTTCTTGAACAGGTGAATGCTGCTGTACAAGACTGGAAGCCTATGCTTGAAGAAGTTAAAAAGCATATTCATGCCTACCAAATAAGTCTTCCCCCGCACTACAAACAAGAAGGCGAAAAAGCTATTGAATTTCTTCACTGGCTAATGGACGATAATTTCATTTTCCTTGGTATGCGCACCTACAACTTCATCAAAGACCAAAAACCCCTAAAATCCTTTACAGCGAGTAATATTGAACTTGGTATACTCACGGATGCTTCTATTCATATTGTTGACGATGAAAGTATGAAAGAACCTCCTCAAGAAGTTTTATCCTTCATGGAAAGCGATAATCTGTTTATCGTGACAAAAGCTAACAGCCGCTCCAAAATTCACCGTTCTGTCTGGCTCGATTATATTGGTCTTAAAATCTTTGATAAAAAAAACCAACTCTGTGGAGAATTACGCATTGTAGGGCTTTTTACCTCCTCAGCTTATACACGTTCTATTTTGCAAATTCCTTTCTTAAAAGAAAAAGCCCAAACTATTATTCAACGTCTTGGACACAATCACGCCGATTATTCAGGAAAAGCACTTATCAGTGCTTTAGAAACCTATCCAAGAGATGAAATGTTTCGCTCTGATGTTGATACATTGACAGAAAACACCAAACTTATTCTACAATTAGATGAGCGCCCACGTTTACGGGTTCTTGCCCACACTGATTCTTTTGGACGCTTTGTTTCTATCCTTGTCTACGTACCGCGTGACCAATATAGCAGCAGCCTGCGTGAAAAAGTTGGCGAACATTTTGTTGAGCTCTATAAAGGCGACTTTTTTGAATCTTATCCGCTATTTTTGGAAAGCACCCTTATACGTGTCTATTATATCATCCATCGCAAAGGAAACGAAACTGTTCCCCTTCACGAGCGCTCCACACTTGAACAACATGTACGTTCGATTGCACGAAGTTGGGAAGACAGCGTTCAAGCCATCGCTCTTGCTCAGAAAACAACAGAGCAACAAACACGTCTAGCCAGCGAATTCCCCAACAGCTATCGTGATTTATTTTCAGCTGAAGACGCTATTAACGATGCCGGACATATTTTAAATCTTCATGATGAGAAGCCCCTTTTCGTGAACTTTTATCACGCACAAAACAAAGAAAAACGTACCATTTCTCTTCGGCTTTTTCACCGCCATGAAGCTCTTGCCCTTTCCAAACGTGTACCACTCCTTGAAAATATGGGATTTCGCGTTATTGCTGAACAAACCCTTGAATTACCAGATGGCTATGGGCACTCTGTGTATCTTCATGATATGCAGCTAGAAAGCACTTTCCAACTCTGTATCGATTTTGAAAAAAACGGTCAAAAACACGCCGAAACCTTTGAGGCCATTTGGGCACAAAATGCTGATAATGACGCTTTTAACGCGCTCACCCAAACAGCTGAACTTGATTGGTATGAAATTGTTATTTTGCGCCATTATGGGCGCTATCTCCAGCAAGCTGGTATTCCTTATTCGCAAGATCGCGTTGCCCAAACTTTAAATGCTTATCCTGACATTACCCAAGATCTTTATACTTTATTTCATTTAAAATTTCACCAAAGCCATACAGAAAAAGAACGGGAAAAAAGCCAACAGGTTATTCAAAAGCGTATTGGAGAAAAATTACGGAAAGTATCTGGTTTAGATGATGATCTCATCTTACGCCGTTATTGCAACCTTATCGATGCGAGTTTACGAACAAATGCCTTTACGCCTCTTGACGATGGAAGTCCACGGCGTATTTTAGCCACCAAATTAAATCCGCGCCAAATTGAGGGTTTGCCTGAACCACGCCCTTACCGAGAAATTTTTGTTTATGGACCGGAAGTTGAAGGGGTGCATTTGCGTTTTGGACCTATCGCTCGTGGCGGAATCCGTTGGTCTGACCGTGCATTAGATTATCGCACCGAAGTCCTCAGCTTAGTCAAAGCCCAACAAGTTAAAAATGCGGTTATCGTTCCTGCAGGTGCAAAAGGTGGTTTCTATCCCCATCGGCTTCCCCAAACAAATGACCGTGCTCTCATCGTAGAAGCAGCACGACAAGCTTATACAGACTTTATCACAGCTTTGCTCTCCATTACAGACAATCTGATTAACGGCAAAATAAGTTCTCCCCCCAATGTCATCTGTCATGATGACCCTGACCCCTATTTTGTTGTCGCAGCAGACAAAGGAACAGCAACTTTTTCTGATACCGCCAACGCCATCAGCCAAGCAAATCACTTTTGGCTCGATGATGCTTTTGCCTCTGGAGGCTCAGCAGGTTACGACCACAAAGCCATTGGTATTACAGCCAAAGGTGCATGGGAAGCTGTCAAAAGACATTTTAGAGAAACATTTGATCAGGATATTCAAACAACGTCCTTCACCTGTGTCGGTGTTGGAGACATGTCTGGCGATGTCTTTGGTAATGGGATGCTGCTTTCCAAACAAACAAAATTGATTGCCGCTTTTGATCACCGCGATATCTTTATTGATCCAGATCCAAGCATAGACGAAAGCTATGCAGAGCGTATGCGCCTTTTTAAACTTCCTCGCTCCAGCTGGCAAGATTACGATCAAAGCAAATTATCAAAGGGCGGTGGCATCTTCTCACGAAAAGAAAAAACCATTACTCTCTCACCTGAAGCAGCACAAGCCATTGGTTTTGAAAAACAAACAGGAACACCCTTTGAAATTATTTCTGCTCTTCTCAAAGCCCCTGTTGATCTTTTATGGTTCGGCGGCATTGGTACTTATATCCGCGCAGCAACAGAAAATGATGCCCAAGTAGGTGATCGTGCAAATGATGCGATACGCATTACCGGAGAGCAAGTGCGTGCAAAAATTATTGGCGAAGGGGCTAATCTTGGTGTTACACAACGTGGACGGATTGAATATGTCTTAAATGGTGGTCGATGCAATACGGATGCCATTGATAATTCTGCTGGTGTGAATTGTTCTGATATTGAGGTCAATCTCAAAATTGTTCTTGCATCAGCACTACGCGCCAAAACATTAACCCGCGAAGAACGCAATAAGCTCTTGAAAAAAATGACACCTCAAGTCGAGCAACTCGTCTTGCGCAACAATTATCTACAACCCCTTGCTCTTTCTTTGGCGGAAAATCAAAGCACTACTGATTTGCCCTATCAAATACGCTTTATGCACGATTTAGAACAAAAAAAGCTTCTAGATCGTAGAGTTGAAATACTCCCTGATGAGCAAATTTTACGACAAAGAACAACCCAAGGCAAAGGTCTTCTCCGTCCAGAACTCGCTGTTATTTTTGCGTATGCTAAATTAACCTTAAAAGAAGAAATTGCTAATAGCCCCATTGTTGATAATCACTATTTCAATACAACCTTGCTGAACTATTTTCCAACACAAATTCAAGAAAATTTTAAGAAGGAAGTCATTAACCATCAATTGCGTCGTAATATTATAGCAACGCTGATTGCCAACGATATCGTAAATCGTGGAGGCCCCACTTTTGTTAATAGACTACACGATGCAACAGAACAAAAAGCTGAAAATATTATTCGCGTTTTCATTGCCATTCGCGATGGTTTTGAAATTCCTCAATTGTCTGAGCAAATTGATAAGCTTGATAATAAAATACCCGGTCTTGTCCAAAACAAATTCTACGCAGCAATGACCCCAATGCTCTTTGAAACAACCAATTGGGGTTTACACAACATAGATCTCTCACGTCCATTAGAAGAAATTGTAAAAACAATAAAGCAAGCCCGTAGCGTTATTGAACAAGAGCTTATGCATTCTCACGACAACGATATTAAGCAAAAAATTGAAGAAAAAGCATTACACTACAGCGAAGAGGGAGCACCAAAAGCATTAGCGAAACAATTAGCTCTCTTAGAAGCAGCTTCAACAATCTGTGATATTTCTTTAATTGCAAAAAAAAGCAACAGTGATCTTATTAAAACCGCAGAGATCTATTTTTCACTTGCGCAAATCATTCGTATAAACCGCATTAACGAAGCAAGTCGTATAATTCCTGTAGTAGATTATTATGATAGTATGGCTTTAAGCCAAGCAAAAGAAAATGTTTCTGAAAGCTTACGGCAAATCGTTATGAAAATCCTCAAAAATTATGGAAAGAAAAAAGATCCTTTTGACACTTGGAAAAAAACAGAAGAAGATCATATTCACAAAATTACAAACCACATTAGTGCCCTTATTGAAAATGATCTCAATATTTCTCGTTTTACTTTTGCAGCAGGATTGATTTCTCAACTACAAAATACCGGCTTTCAAACCTAAAGCAAATACAAAACGACCCACTCAATCTCCCGTTCTATCCATCCATGACTAATCAGTAAGGAAAGAACGGAAGCGCTATCCCGCATTTTTAGACAAAGCACTTAAAATAAAAAATAAATTCAAATTTTACTGTCAAACATCCTTCAACATAAAAATATAATATATTGATTTACAATCATAATTTTATTATTTTTATGTTGAAGGAGAAGCTGATATTCTAAGTTTGTCTCATTTCAAATCTGTTTATATTCAATCAACTAAACGCATTTCCCCTTGCATATTGCAAATGGGAAAACCGTATAGATAAAAAATATTAAAGAAAGAACTAAATGCCCCTCATAAACCACCTCAAATGCCAAAAGCTGTATAAACATTAGGAGTGGGAAAATATAAATATGATGGTGCCCCCCTTAGCTTCTTACTCCATAAATGAAAAGATGGACGTCCATTTTCCCCTTTACAACTTCATATTCTCATCCAACTAGGCTGTTTTACCTATTTCAAAGGTCACCCTAAACAGACATATGCAATATACTCAAATTCCATACATAAAGAAAAAAGGTTCCTAACACGGCACCACACTACCTGTATAAAAAGGCAATTCAGCATACTTTAAAATGCCACTTTTTCCACACAAACACTGTTGCTATATGTAAGTTTGACATAAGATTTTGTACTAAGTGAAAAGAGGTGGAATTAGTTAGGAGTAAGTGGTAATTCTTTATTTTTACAGCTATTTTTTTACCATTAAATACGCATTTTGTTAAAATAGATTTTGACACTCTAAAATTGCAAAAAAGTGTGAAAATCAGAAAAAATCGAAATTTGGTGGTAAAAATGAAAAAAGGCTTGGGTATAAAACCTAAAGTGGAGCGAGACGACCAAGTTTTAAAAAACCTAATTTTACCCACCCATTGTTAATGAGCAAGGGGAGAACGGGAGCGCCATCGGCATTTTTAGGCAGTGCACCCAAAATAAAAAATAACGCTTGAAGATTATTGTCCTGCGCGGGAAATAAGCGCTGCAAAGTGTTAAGAAGCTTCATGGGCTGAATATGGACAAGTTCGAATTCTGCTGTCAAATATCCTTCTTCATCAAAAGAAAAAGGTCCACTAATACGTAACCCACCGCCTGTATGAAAAGTCAATTCACCTTGCTTTAAAAGCCCACTTTTTCCATACAGTCGCTGTTGCCAATTTTTTCCTTCATCTTCAGACAAAAAAGAGATGTCATTTAAAATCACTTTCAAGTTACCATCAATTTTTGGGACATCAACAAAAGAAGATGTAAAAACCAGAGAAACATCAAAACCGTCAAAAGTTATATTTCCCAATAAATCATTATTTTCATGTTTCAGATCAAAGCGCAAAAATTCTGCCGTTATTTTTTGAGGCGTATCTTTTGTCTCTAACGGCTGAGTAATCATGTCATGCGTATTTTGCAAAGATGCCTGATCTTCTACATTTTCCTGTGTCGTTTTTTTATCTGTTGTTTGTGCTCCTAATGCTTCTTGAGGTTTTTTATCTTCAAGGGAAGAGGAAAGTGGTGAAATTTCAAGCCCTTCAGCTATAAACTTCAATGTTTTACCCGTTTTCCAATAAGGTTCTGTTTCAATAACCAAATTGCGCCAACGCGATACTATAGAAGTTTGTCCGGAAAAAACAATGGATGCAGGAGAATGAACATTAAACTCGACCAAATGAGGTGCATAAATTGGTGCACCAGCCGTCAAGCGCCCCGTCGATAAAGAAACCCCATGTAAAGGCCAAGAAAATTGAAAATTGTCGCAAACAACACCGATACGTAAAGGATAACCATCCTTGCGCACATTCTCACATACCGCCGCCATATTATAGGAAGACGCTTTTGCAAATATATCAGAAACTTGCTCTTCTATTTTACGTGAAAAAAAAACCAGAGTGCGCTATAAATAAATATCAGAGCAAGACAAACGAGCCCACAAATTAAATAGCTCAAAGAAAATCTCTTTTGTGATGACGGTATTTGAAAGGATTTAGACAACATTAAAACTTTCTTTATCTCTTAACTTCCTCCCCACCCTAAAAAGGACAAAGATTCTTAACCACAGTCAGTTTATAAACAATCCAACTTCTTAATCGACCGGATTTTATCTACTGATCACTTCAAGGAGTTCCTATACATCGTTCTAAAGTACAGTATCTCATAAGTCCACCCACCAAGATCTTTTTAAGAAAATCCGTTACACTTTCTAACAAAAAATACCTCATGTGTAAAGTTTTACATGAGTTTTCTATCTCTACCTTAAACGATACTGTTTTACAGCACAACAAGAACGATAATGAATAGTGTTTCTAACACTCACACAAATGCGGGCGGTACACAAAAAATCTGTCGTAATGCACCTTCAAACCATTGGCTTAAAGCTTGATCATAAATTAAACGACCTTTCAAATGTGCACAAGCAAGTTGAGCACCTTTTTCAGTCAATTTATGTGCCGAACGCACGACCAAACGCCGCATCATAGCACGTGTAAACTCAGCATGAAATTGCAAACCCCATGCATTGTTTCCATAACGAAAAGCTTGTGTAGGATATGTATGCCCTGTTGCCAAAAGCATTGCCTCTTTCGGTAAATCATAAATACCTTCCTCATGGAAATGGTAGACCATTTCTGGCCAATTCATCAATTCCTTCCCTTGAGGGGTTGCTTCTAGTGGATACCAGCCGACTTCAACAGTCCCATCACTTCTTGTACCAACGCGCCCCCCTAGATTTCGCGCTAACATTTGTGCTCCAAGACAAATACCCAAAAAAGGCTTATTTTCCTTTAGTGATAACGAAATCCAATCAATTTCCTCACCAATATAGGCTTCGCTGTCATTCACACTCATCGGTCCCCCTAAAATAACAACACCGGCATAATGCTCTAATGTATCAGGGAGTTTTTGTCCAAAAATAGGACGATAAATATCAAGAACAAAACCATTTTGTTGTAAAAATTTTCCTAAACGACCAGTATAGGTAGACCGCCGATGAATAACAACAGCAATCCTTGGTTTGTTATTTTTTTGTTTTTTATCAAGACATCTCTGATTTAAAAACATTTTTTAACCAATCACCTCTGCAACTAAGCAAAACTTCATTTTTAAAGCATAAGAGAATAATTTTATTGGACAAGACTAATGATGTTTTTTCTTCTAGGTTAATTATTTCTTCTGAGAAAACACTCATATATCACATTGGCGCAATTTAAAATAAACGAAATTTTTTCCTCGATAAAGATGTTTCTTCTTCTGTTTTCACCCCTGGATCATCAACATTTAAGTGAGTTTGACTGAACATTTTTACATCTTGTTCTTTTATATCTTGTTTCTCCACCTGCACATTATGCAAAAGAGAATCGTCTATGGGTGTTAATTTTTCAAGCTTCTTATCTTCAACACCATCACTTTTTCCCATAACATACTCTTTGCCTTGCTTTTTCGGCACAATATTGTCCGCCTCTAATGTGAGAGAAGGCATACAGGGAGGCGCCTTCCATTCAAAACCGCCCAAACGTCCACTGATTGGAGAAACCGCTAACCAAGAAGAAAAAATGGACCCATCACACATCCATACTGGATCACGTTCAGCACGAAGTGCTAAAGAAAGCCATTGACGCACAGCACCTTGATTGTTTCCCTGTGCCTCTTCAATATCTGCCAACAATAAATAAACACTTTCCCGTGGATGACATTGTAATGCTTTTTTTGCCTGCTCTCTCGCTAATGCTGTTTCACCAGCATCTAAAGCTGCTTTAGCAATAAGGAAAGCCGATTCAAATGCATCTTTATTATAAGAAGCAAGTGTCCTAGCCCTTTTCAATCGCCCAATAGCTCCTTCTTCTCTTTCGAGATAAAGCGCCGCCAAATCAGGATGAGGATCCTTTTGCCAAGCCGCTATAATCATTTTATCCGCTTTACGCGTTTCATTTAACTTATAAAGAATATCAGCAGCAATAACTATTATTGGAACAAAATCAGGTGCCAATTTATGGGCTTTCAAAATGGCTTCACGTGCGTGTACAGGATGTGTATCAAACAAAGAAAGTGCCTGCCCACTTAATAGTAAAACCTGTATATGCTGCCGCTCTGGAGTCGCGCGAACAGAACGCGGAAGAGCTTTTTGCGCTCTTTCAAAAATAGTAAGTGCCTTATCCCATTTACCCTCAGTACTTAACCGATCAAGCACCGCCTGATGCGCCCATAAAAGTGCTGGCGATAAAGTCAGCGCCTCTTCGGCATATTGTTGCGCTGCCTCATAAGCTTTACTCTTCATCGCTTCACGAAACAAACCATAAAGTCCAACCAATTTTGTCGAATCTTCCTTTCTCATCCCCTCATAAAGACCGATGGCGCGAACAGAGTTATTTTGTAAAGACAAGGTTTGCGCTTGTAAGAGTTTTACCAATGGCTCTTGTTTTCCTGCAAGATATTTAGCAACCTGTGCTTCCATTTTTTGCGCAACCATACTATCACCAGCAAAAGTTGCAAGAATCCCCTTTGAAAGAGCTTCATAACCGCGCTTTTGATTGCGTTTATACAAATAATTGGAAAGAGCACTCGGTAAGGAAAAAAAGAAAGACAATAACCACCATAAAAGCACCAGCGTTACAAAAAGCAAAATAAGCACACTTAACACTGTAAGCAATGAAGCAGAAAATCTGAAATGCAAAAATGTAAGAACAAAAATACCATTGTGATTAGCAACCCACGCGAAAGCTAAACCGAGGATACAAACAACAAAAATATAAATAAAAACACGTATCATCTTGGGCCTATTTACATCTTTGTTGCCTTAAAAGATCCTTGTTGCACAGACAATAACAATTGCTGCAACAACTGTTGAATAGCAATATGTCTTTCAAGCTGCTTAACAAAATCCATTGAAACATCTTTTGCACTTTGAGGCAATGATTGCCATTCGCTCAAAGCCTTTTCGTAATCACCAGCTTGAATGGCAACTTCCATGCGTGCCGCAATAGCCCCCAGCGTCGTCCCTTCAACATTGCCAATCGGTCGCGAAACAATGAGCCCTTTTATCCACGCTAAAATTCGGTCAAAAAAACCAGCATCTGACGCAACAATATTTTGCGTACCAACAATTGCATCGGCAACATGAGAAAAATCAACAGAAAGTTGTGCTGAACTTGGAAGACCCACAGTAGCTGTTTTTTGCAACACATCAAGTCTATCAATCGAAGGCGATAATTGCTGTAACAGCTTTAATTCATTATTATAAGATCCACCACGCTCTATAGCATTTTTTAATGAACTAATTGCAGTAAAGAGCGCGGTATCTATTTCTTTTTTCTCACTATTTTTAACAGCAGTTTCTTCCTGTATAGCTTCTAACTGTTGTTTTAACGCAGCAAGATCATTTGCATTGCTCTGCCCAACAGACAAAGCCGTCTCTATCTCTTTCGACTCTCTAACAAAAGTTTGTACAGTTTCTTCAAGAGCTTTTACTTTTTCCTCTAAAATCGCAAAAGCTTTTTTGATTTCTTCTTTCGATAATTCATCGTTTTTCGTTGTTTTAAACTGTTGTGATGAAAAAGAAGAAAACTCTGTTTTTAACGCATCGATTTCTTGAAACACCCGTCTCAATTGTTCCTTTGTGTCTTCACCTTGACTTTTTGCGGCTTCAGCAATCTGCAAAGCTTTTTCCCCTCCAGCAGAATTTTCCACAAAAGAAGAAGGAAAAAAACCAGCCCATTGAAGCCCCATAAAAATTCCCAAAGCAATGAATCCCCCCAAAATCCCAGAAAAGGACAAGAAAAGCCAAGTTGTACGAGAGCTACTTTTATCCTGACCTTGCATATTCTGTTTTTCTCGCGCATGAGACTCTACAGAATTGTGGATTTTTTCCTCTGAATCATGGGGAACAGCTTCATGTTCAATAACTGGTTTCTTACGGCGCGTACCAGCATAATGTGTTTTAACTTTTGGTTTTGAAGAATCGACCATCTCTGTCACTTTTTGTGCACACTTTTTTTAATGATAAAATAATAAAATGAAAAAAGTTTTAAAAATGAAGCTTTTCTCAAATATCTTCGTTTGTTTTACATTCTTTTTATAAAGAGTATAACTTTATAGAGATTTTCCAAATCTCATTTTTTTCAATAATATTTACAATTATAGACTTTAATAGACAAGTTTTAAAAAACACATTTGCATTTTATACTCAAAAATACAGCTTTATTTTTTAATCAACAATATCATGAAATTCAAAGAAAATGCCAAAACACATATTTTTTCATAGAAAAATCAATTCTGAGAGAAATACTTTGCATCTTTTTCTGTTCATGGTACGCACGCAGGAAAGAAGCTTCAATATAAGGTTTTGTTTAAAATGCGTCTGCTGGGAATAGAAACAAGTTGTGATGAAACGGCAGCGGCTGTCATTGAATATAACAATGAATCAAACAGCCGAATTCTTTCCAATGTTGTTTGGAGCCAAATTGATCACCATGCACCTTACGGCGGTGTTGTTCCTGAAATTGCTGCTCGTGCCCATGTTGAAGTTCTTGATCATTTAATTCTGCAAGCACTAACAGAAGCAAACACAAAATTAAAAGATATTGATGGCATTGCAGCCACCAGTGGACCAGGCTTGATAGGAGGATTGTTGGTAGGCGTTATGAGCGCAAAAGCACTCTCTCTTGCCACTGGCAAACCATTTATTGCGGTAAATCACTTAGAGGGACATGCTTTAACAGCTGTGTTAACGCACAACGTCAGCTTTCCTTATTTATTACTTTTAGTTTCAGGGGGTCATACACAAACAATCATTGTTCATGGAGTAGGTAACTACCAACGTTTAGGAACCACCATTGATGATGCATTAGGAGAAGCCTTTGATAAAACTGCAAAACTTTTAGGTCTTCCTTATCCTGGTGGACCAGCACTTGAAAAAGCAGCTTTATTTGGTGATAAAAATCGCATCCCCCTTCCACGCCCTTTAAAAGGTGAAAAACGGTTAGATTTTTCTTTTTCAGGACTCAAAACTGCTGTTCGACAAGCCGCAACAGCCATAGCTCCTCTTACAGAAAATGATATTGCTGACATTGCCGCAAGTTTTCAAGCCGCCGTGACCGATACAGTACATGATCGTATTCACCTAGCCCTACAACACTTTACCCACCAATATCCTCTCTCTCATAATCAAGGAAAGCGTTCTCCTGCTTTGGTTGTCGCAGGCGGTGTTGCCGCAAACCAAGCCATTCGTTCTACGTTGCAAGAACTTGCCCATCAACATGGTTTTGAATTTATAGCCCCTCCTCTTTCCTTGTGTACCGATAATGCTGCAATGATTGCTTTTGCCGGTGCACAAAAACTCGCACGAGGAGAAACAAGCTCTCTTGACATTGCACCCCGTTCACGCTGGCCATTAGATGAAAAAGCCACGCCCTTGATCGGGATGGGACGCCGTGGAACAAAAGCATAATAAAACTGACGCCCCCCACACACATCTTAAAGAACGAAGATTTCTACTCAATCCGGTCTGTAGATAGTCCGAATTCCCTATCGAGCGGATTCCACCTGCTTCCCACTCACACAATTCACTTAACCCAAAGCTCGACACGCAAACCTAAATATGCACCACACATTCTAAAAAATTTCATGTTTCAAAAAACTGCCTTATATCATTACACTTCAAGTGACGGTATTTTATGGCATAATAAGATCTATTCTATCCCACGAAGTATAGATATGAAAGCCATTCTTTGACCTCATCATCTTTGATCATCTATTTGTTTCATTGCCGTTGTAATCTTGAAGCTTTTTAGAATCAATTTTCTTAATTTTCTCCAAAAAACTCTTATAGTGACCGCATTTCAAACCATAGCTGAAAAGATAAGCAAAAAGCAAAATACCTTTATACAACATGAAATATCAATGAATCGCGTTTCTCTGCTACACGTTATTTTGAAACAAGAAAAAACAGATAATGCCCGTTCTTTACCCCATTTTAAAAATCATCGTTGATGGTGTTACAAAGATGCTTATAAAAATGCACATGATGAATGCATAACAGTCTATGAAAAAGGAGAACTCATGGCTTATTGGCTTTTTAAATCTGAACCCCATAAATGGTCATGGGAGATGCAAAAGAAAAAAGGAGCTGATGGCGAACAATGGGATGGTGTACGCAATTATCAAGCCCGTAATAATATGCGCGCCATGAAATATGGCGATAAAGGTTTTTTTTATCACTCAAATAAAGGTTTAGAAATTGTAGGCATTGTAGAAATATGTGCTGAAGCACACCCTGATTCTACAAGCTCTGATCCACGCTGGGAATGTGTGGATATCCGCGCACTTTGTGACATGCCAACACCTGTTTCATTAAAACAAATTAAAGCCAATCCCAAGCTAGCAAATATGGTACTGGTTAATGCCAGCCGCTTATCAGTGCAACCCGTGACAGAAGATGAATGGAAAGAAGTTTGTTTGATGGGCAACCTTAAGATGGAAATGCTTTTATCTTAAAACAATAATTTTTATTCATTAGCTCATATAAAAAGATGCTTCATAGCATTGCATAAAAAACCTCTTTATGATGCATCTTTTCGGCATTGCTAAAGACAAAGCTTACTCAACGATTATAATAAGCAACACCACGAACATCACACACAGACCCCTTCGCACACAAATGCAACGAAAAAACAAAACTGAACGTGGATAAAAAACAATAAAAATAACCGTGAAATTCTCCTAAACAGTGCATATGTGTAAGGTGTTGCACAGTTATCTTCACGCTTAAAAAACGCATCATATTGAGTGTTCATTGTTTTACATGTTGGATGAGAGCCCCTCATACCGCAGGATTCTCTCATTCCCAACCTGTTTATATTAAATCAATCAAAAGCTATTTTCTTTCACATTACAAGCAGGAAAAGTCCCGTATGGATAAAAAACGTAAAAGAAAGGACTAAAAATTCCTCTTATGAAGAGTCTCAAGTGCCAAGGACTATCCGCAACACCCACGAGCTGGCAAAGTGTATGATAGTGCCGGCTTTATTTCTCCATAAGCGTAAAGATGATAACACTCAATAGCTAAAACACGTTCTAGAGCATAAACAAATGCTTCCAACCAATACGTAAAATACTCTGCAGACGGAAATACCTTCTTTTCGGCAAGCAACCATAGAAATTATAAAAGTTTATTTTTTAGAAACGCTCTTTTTTAATTTTCCTGTTTTAATTTTTCTTGCATGAAATCTCATTTTTCATGAAACTACTCTTTACCAATCAGTGCCTCAACATGCCTATAAGGAAAAACATGAACCACTATACTCTTTTAATTGTTGAAGACGATAATCTACGCCCCATTTTAGTAGAACAATTGCAAATGCATCAAGAGTTTGAAATTTTCCAAGCAAAAACAGCAGAAGAGGGAATGAAAATAATCCAAGAAGAAAATATTGATCTCGCTATTTTGGGACTTGAACTTCCTGATCTTGATGGTTTCAAAGCCGTGAAAAAATTACGCATCCAAGGATTTCGTGCCCCCATTATCATGATAACAAATCATGATACAGACTGCGATAATATTTTAGATCTTGAAACAGGCGCCAATGATTATGTGACAAAACCCTTTCGCTTTGCGGTGTTATTAGCGAGAATTCGAGCACAGTTGCGCCAATATGAACAAAATGAAGACGCAACCTTTCATATTGGCCCCTATACTTTTAAACTAAGACAAAAACTTCTTCTTGATCAATGCAACAATAAAATCTGTCTCACAGAAAAAGAAGCAGCAATTCTTAAATGTCTCTATTATGCTAATGATAAAATTGTCAGCCGTGAAACATTGTTAGAACAAGTTTGGGGTTATAATGAAAATATTGTTACCCATACTTTAGAAACCCATATCTATCGTTTGCGACAAAAAATCGAAAAAGATCCCTCCAATGCACAAATTCTCATGACAGATCAAAATGGTTATCGTTTAAATCTTTAATTCGAGATTTACTATTTCAAAAACAATTTTAATATCTTAAATGAAAACAAAAACGAGATGAAAAAACCTTCACATATAATGTGCAAAAATTGAAATAAGGGAAGCCTTCTATATTTGCGATTCTTATGCCAATGGCAAAATGATTAATTATCTTTATAAATTAAAATATTTCGCACTTGTGGTGATAAAGCAGGAATAAAAACACGTCGCGATTGACGACGCTGTACCAGCAAACCTTGATAAACACGTTTTTGTGCCTGACACATTAAGAGTCCACCAAAATAAGGCAAAAGATAGCGTGCAAATGGCTCATAAAAAAATGAGAACAACCGCGAAACATAACCCGTAGAGGGCATATAATGTACAATTTCTTGTATTGGCCCAGAAACAAAATTTGTTTTTTCGAACAAACGTGTAATTTGTTGCCGACTATAAGGCTCGCCATAACCAAAGGGCGTAGCAATACTGCGCGCCCAAAAGCCAGAGCGATTAGGTACAATAACGATCAAGTGGCCATTGGGTGCTAAAACACGCCATATTTCATTCAACGTTTCAAATGAATTTTCTGTATATTCTAATGCATGTACCAATAAAATACAATCAACTGACGCATCAGGAAGCGGCAAATCTTCTTCAAAAACAAGCGCTGTAGCAACTTGCTCAGCACAAGGCCAAGGCGAAGCACCCTGGGAAGCTGGCATAAAAGCAAAACATTGTTGGGCACGTTCACGCAATGTAGAAAGATAAGGAAGTGCATAACCCAACCCCATAATCCGTTTATCCGTGAGATTAGGCCACCATAAATTCAATTGGTCACACAGCGTCTTTTGCACACGCAGCCCAAGTGCAGAAGCATAAAAATCTTTCAGCGTAACGATATCCAATTCAACATACCATGTAGAAACAAATTCCAAACATTACAGATTTTCATATACCCAAATTATATGGACTTCTGCTCTTTTTCCGCAATAGCGAATATTTCAATATTTCATATTTTAAACTTAAATGATTAAAAAATCAGTACAGCAGGATGATTATTGCGTTACAAGCGCTTTAATCATTTTCTTGGAGATGAACCCCATAGAGGTTCTTCATACACTGTTTCTGACATCAATTAAGAAAAAAGCCAACACTGGTTAATTAAAATGAAGCAATCTTTCAAGATAGTTTTTTTCTTCTTCTGGAATATGCTCTTTACCAAGACGTTTGCGAATTTCATCCAAAATCTGCCGCGTACGCATTTGATCACTTTTTTGTGGTAGTGCCTCACCTTCTTGTCCTTCATCTGTTTTTGAAGAAAGTGGACGTCCTAACGGATCTTTAGGACCAGAATCAGCATTTTGATCATTTCCCGTTTCTTTGAGTGTCTCGCGCATTTTTTTCAAAACATTTTGTGCACCTTGCCTCAAAGATTCCAAAGCGTCAGACTGATTTTGTATAGATACCTGATGATTTCCATTATCAAGAGCATTTTCCGCAGAATTCATTTTTTCTTCTGCCCTTTTCAATGCGCCTCCTGTTTCAAATCCTTGTTCTGATAATTCTTTTTCTAATGTTGATAATTCAGACTGCAATTCAGCTTGACGTTTTTTTAAAGATTTTTTCTGTGTTTCCGGCACATTTTCTCCGCGTTTTTGTTCCATCTCTAACTGATGTGTTTCATTGAGAATTTCTTGCTGACGACGCATTAAATCTCCAAGCTGGTCCATCTTTTCTTTCATTTGTGCAGATTGGCTTTTTTCTCCCTCATTTTGATTGCCTTTTTGCACATGCAAATGATCAAGCGTCTGTTCAACTTCCGCCAAGAGTTGTTCAGCTGCTAAAGAAGAGCCCGTTTTAGCCATTTCCTCAATTAAATTTAGCTTTTCTTGTAGTGTAGCTTCAGAAAGATTGGTGCTTTTTGAGCTTTTAGAATTTTTAGAAACTTGAGTATCTGGTGCTTTTTCAGCCAAAGCACGAATATACTCATCCATAGCTTGACGTAAATCTGCCATAAGGCGTTCAATTTCTGCCGCTGAAGCACCGTAACGCAATGCATCACGTAAAGCAGCTTGTGCTTGTTTTAAATTTTTTTGCACGGATTCAAGCTGATTGTCTTCAATACCCAAAGCAATTTGCCATAAATAATCCACCACACCACGCAAATCCTCTTCTGTTTGTGCTAAAGAAAGTCTTGTCCACGCACTTTGTAGAACAAGAAAATGCATTACATTTTGCACCCCCCTTTCTGGACGCACAAGCAAAGCAGAAAGCATATCCAATACACGCTCTCTCGCAGAAGCATCAAGCGCTAATAAACGACGCGTTTCACTCACCGCACGCGCGACAGGATTTGAAAAAACGTGTTGCGGTAATGTCATAACAAAAGTTTTGCTACGCCCTTTCTGCCCCGCACCATCTTCTGCCACCAAAGTAATTTTGACTTGCGAACCCGCCCATGGATGCGCTGATATATCTTGCACCATCCGCATTTTCCCCTTTCCACCACGCGGAAGAAGAAGCTCTATTTCCGGAGCATTATAAAGAGAAGAAGCACTTTTATTCTGAGGAAGAAAAGGCTCTATTTCAACAAAAGCCTTTGTCACACCATAATCATCATCCACCACATATCGTAACTCTAACGATCCCGTTAAAATCCGCCCTGGTTTTTCCAGCCAATGAATTGTCGGAAGCGTGTCCTTGATCATCTGCAAATGCCACTGCTGTTTTTTACGACGTGATGATACAAATAAATTCATTGAATGATTTAAATGTGTTTCAAAATGAGCGATTGGATCATTCAAAGCTGTTTGTTCCGTTTTCTCTGAAAACGAAATTTCCCTCCCATCTTCTACAGACTTTGCTTTTACTGTAACGCCAGCCCCATTGACAACACGCACAACAACATTACTCCCTTCAGGGATTTCTAGTTGTGTTTTCTCATCTTTTGTCAAATAAATCGGTGCCACACCGGTATAAGCAGGTGGTGTTACCCAAGCATCAATCCGCATGAATTTTTCATCAACAACAGGACGAAAATCAAAGGCATCAGCCAAACGCCCCCCTTGTGAACCAAAAGAAAAACTAAAAGCGCAAACAAAAAGAAGAACACACAAAGCCCTCAAAGCCAAAGGATCATAATCCGCACTATTAAGAGAGATAAATCCAGTTTTTAAATGGTATAATTGTTTTGCCATTCGGCGTTGATGTTCACGCCAAATAACAGCACTAAAATCTTCATCATTTTCAGAACATAAACGATCTGTCTGAATATTCAAAGGCTGATGTCTAAGGTCATTGACGCGTTCAAGACGGCAATTCACTTCCCGTATTGTGGGAAACCGAAAACGAACAAGAAAAAATAAACTCGCTCCAGCACAAACAAGTATAACCCCAAGTAAGAGCAAATGTGACCAATAGCCCAAAATGCCAAAAAGTCCCAACCAGCTAAACGAACAAAAGAGACTAACAACGAGGAAAAATGGCAACAACCGTACCCACATCCGTTCAAATGAAAGGATTCCCCACATCAAAATGCGCACACACAAAAGCTTCATTGCAAAGCCTTTGATGTTTTTATTTTTCATAAACAAGCATTTATCCCCTTTTATCGTGGTGCATTAAGATCATAAACCCCATACAAGACAATTTCTAGAAAATAAATTGTTTCATCAAAGTTTAGTAAAAATAAGACCAAAAACACTTAAGAATTCTCAACCCAATCAGGAATATGATCACATCCCATCAATTGAGCATAATCAAGACGTGGACGAATAACCGCATAACACGTATCTTGAACGAGAACTTCTGGGACCAAAAGTCGGCTATTATAAGTACTCGCCATCACAGCACCATAAGCTCCAGCTTGCGTAATTGCTAAAAGATCACCGGGTGCCAAAATCGGCAAGTAACGATCTAATGCTAAATAATCGCCAGTCTCACAAACAGAACCAACAATATCTGCACGAATAAGGGGAGCGTCTTTTGCTGCTTTTTTCACAAGGACGACATTTTGCCAAGCATCATAAAGCGTTGGACGCATCAGATCATTCATCGCCGCATCTACAATAACAAAATTCCGCCCTTGTCCCCTTTTTAAATAGAGAACAGATGTCATCAGTACACCAGCTTGACCCACAATGCTCCGCCCCGGCTCCACAACAATATTAATCCCTAAAGGAGCAATATATTTCTTTACCAGCGCAGCATAATCAAAAGGAGAAGGTACAGTATGTTGTTCACAACCATAGGCAATACCAAGCCCACCACCGATATCTATATGCGTTATTGCATAGCCATCGCTCCACAATTGACGCACACAATCTGCAATAAGAAGGAATGCCTCTTCAAATGGCTTTAAGTCACAAATCTGACTGCCAATATGCATATCAATACCGCAAACCTGCAATCCAGGTAAAGAGTCCGCTTTTTTATAAGCCTCTCTTGCCAACAACAATGGAATACCAAATTTATTTTCAGATTTTCCTGTTGTAATTTTCTTATGGGTCTTCGCATCAACATCTGGATTAATGCGCAATGAAACACGTGCTATCTTTGAAAGCGCAACAGCACGTTGAGATAACTGTTCAAGTTCCGGCTCTGATTCAACGTTAAAACAATAAATATCCTGAGCAAGAGCAAAATCTATCTCTCTCATGGTTTTACCAACACCAGAATAAACAATACGATGTGCCGGAATACCAACAGCAAGGGCGCGCCGTAATTCCCCTTCTGAAACCACATCAGCTCCCGCTCCATTGTTCGCTAAAAGCCGTAAAACTGCTTGATTAGAATTGGCTTTAACCGCATAAGCAAGCAGACTAGGCATCCCTTGAAATGCCTTTTTATAGTCTTTAAAACGTGTAACCAATGCATTGGCGGAATAACAATAAAAAGGAGTCCCCACCTCCTGCGCAAGAACAGCAAGTGAACAACCCTCAGCATGAAGCATACCTTGATGGTAAGAGAAAAAATCCACACTTTCCTCCTACTTTATCAAACGATCAAGAATAAAAGGTTTATCACCTTCACTTTGAATAACAGATGTTCCTTGCACAGACTTTTCCACACTTGTAAGAGGCATTTCCAATGACCCTTTACGCCCACACCCAGCGACACAAACGCCTCCTAAAAGGACAATCATTAACCCCTTTAATATAATTTTCATCTGTCCTCTTTCCTCATCTCGATCTCTTTTTTACCTTTAAAATACAATCACTCAAGCGCTCACAAGACGCTTTTTCCAATACGTAATTTGCCGAAGAACCTCTGAAGGTGCTGTTCCCCCAAAGCTTTTGCGACTTTCAACAGATTTTTCAACGGTCAAAACATCAAAAAGTGTCGCATTGATATTAGGACAAATTGCTTGAAGTTCATCCAATGATAAATCCTGAAGGCGACACTGTTTTTTTTCTGCTAATGCCACAGCACGCCCTGTAATATGATGTGCTTCGCGAAAAGGAATCCCTGATTCGCGTACAAGCCAATCAGCAAAATCGGTTGCAGTTGCATAGCCAGAATCAGCGGCTTGTTTCATAGCTTCTTTATTAACTTTCAAATCAGCAATCATCCCTGTCATTGCTGCTAGTGATAATTCCAAACTCAAAGCCCCATCAAAGACATATTCCTTATCTTCTTGCATATCCTTCGAATAAGCAAGGGGTAACCCTTTCATCACCGTTAACAGCCCCATTAATGCGCCATTCAACCGTCCTACTTTAGCCCGCACAAGTTCGGCAGCATCAGGATTTCGCTTTTGCGGCATAATAGACGAACCAGTTGAAAAAGCATCTGATAAACGAATAAAATAAAACTGTTCACTTGACCAAAGAATTATTTCTTCTGCTAAACGTGAAAGATGTGTTGCACAAAGAGCGCCAGCGCTTAAAAATTCCAATGCAAAATCACGATCTGAAACACTATCAATCGAATTGCGTGTTGGTTCTCGAAAGCCTAGCGCTTTTGCTGTCATAAAACGGTCAATTGGAAAGCCTGTCCCTGCTAAAGCAGCCGCCCCTAAAGGCGATTCATTCATTCGCTCAAGAGCATCACGCATCCGCGATAAATCTCGACCAAACATTTCAACATAAGCCATCATATAATGGCCAAATGTTACCGGTTGTGCTGATTGTAAATGCGTAAAGCCTGGCATAAAGGTATCAACATGTTGTTCTGCTCGAATAAGCAATTGCTCTATCAATCCTTTTAAAGCTTGTGCTATCTTTTGCGTTGCTTCACGCACCCACAAGCGAAAATCAACAGCAACTTGATCATTGCGTGAACGCGCCGTATGCAAATGCCCTGCTACAGGACCAATCAATTCGTTCAGCCGCGCTTCAATATTCATATGAATATCTTCAAGCTTTCGTGAAAAAACAAATTTACCGTCTTCAATTTCTTGGCGAATAAGTTTCAAACCATGAACAATTTTTTTATAATCTGATTGTGAAATGATTTTCGTTTGCGCTAACATAGCCGCATGAGAAAGGGAACCTTCAATATCTTGTCGATAAAGTTTTTGATCAAAATCAATTGAGGCATTAATTTCTTCCATAATTGCAGAAGGACCTGCCGCAAACCGACCACCCCACATTTGGTTCTTTAACATCTCATCTGTCATATTCTGAAAACACCCATACAAAGGACAAAATTATGATTTCTCAAATTTTCATCAGCGAAAAAAACAATAAAAAAAGGCAATTCTCCCTTGCATTCTTTATCATTGCATTGAGTTTATACGCAACCACAAACTACGATAACAAAAGAGAGTCTTTCCTTTTCAATTTCATTTCAGCAGCAAAAGCACAAAAAATAAACATTGATAAAACACGAGAAGAAAAAATGATGGCAATCCGAAAAGCAGCAAAAGGCTTTTTTAGCCACATACGATTTGCTGATACGCCCTCAGATATGAAGAAACTCTCTTTCAAGGATATTCAAGGAAAAGAGCACACACTCAGCGAATTTATTGGAAAACCGATGCTGATCAATCTATGGGCTATTTGGTGTGCACCTTGCCGCACAGAAATGCCCGAACTTGCGCAATTAAAACATGAATTAGGCGGAGAAACCTTTGATGTCATAGCTATTAATATCGATAAAACTACTTCTCCTGAAAAAATTCAGCAATTTTTACAGAATATTCATGCGGATAATTTGCTTTACTATCGCGATGAAACAATGGATATTTTCAACAATGTTAGAAAACAGGGGCTTGCTTTAGGACTCCCCATTACATTTCTCATCGATAAAGAGGGATATCTCATTGCTTCCTTCAATGGTGCAGCTCCATGGGCCAATGACGATGCCAAAGCACTTATAAAAGCTGTTATAAAAGAAGCCCTATAACCTAATAACCGCGTCTTTTTAAACGTTGTATAACGAGATCCAGTGCTGATAAAAAAGCAGAACGGTCTTTACGACAAAAAGGACGGAGACCACCCGTTATACTGCCCTGTCCCCGCAAATCTTCCATCAAATTGCGCATCGCCAAAGCCTGACCAATTGAATTTACATCAAAAATACGCCCCGTTGGCGAAAGACAAAAACCCCCAGCTTGCACAACCCGTGCTGCTAAAGGAATATCACTGGTAATAACAATACTTGCCTCATGCACATGTTCTACGATCCAATCATCAGCACCATTGAATTCACCAGCAACGACCACTCTTTCAATGAGTGCTTCATCCGGAAGGGACAAAAAACGATTTGCCACAACAAATGTCTTAAGCTGATAACGATTCATCACACGATAAACTTCATCTTTTACAGGACAAGCATCCGCATCAATCAACAAAGTGATAGCAGGTTTTATTGGGATATTCATACCTTGGCTTTCACGCAATAGTTAGGTTCTTTCATTCATCTGAATGTTGCAAATGCTTGCGATAAAACATTATCGCCGCGTTTATTTCTCCTCCCAAAATAAAAATTGCACTCAATATGTAAAGAAAAATAATAGCAACCATAATAGATGCTAACCCTGCATAGGTAGAAATATAATCAAACATTGTTAAATATTGAGCAAAAGCAATTGAAGCCATAAACCATACAAACATTGTCAGTACAATTCCTGGTAAAATATCTATAAACTTCCGCCGCTCTGCTGGTAGCCATTTATGAACAATCAAAAGGCTTACCAAGAGAACAACCGCTGCGATTATGTAACGCCATAGACGAATGATACCGATATATTCTGTAATGAAAAAAGAATGATTTTGCATAATCTTGATCAGCAGAGGTGTTAAAATCAACAAAACGCTGATCACAATAAGACCAACAGCTCCAAGAATCACAAAAAACAAACTTTGAAAACGACAAAACAACAAGCTACGCCGATCAACAACACGATAAGCTCTATTTAAAGCTGTACGTAACGCCTCTATCCCATTAGAGGCAAAATAAGCCGCTCCAATGACAGAAACTGTCAACACTCCTCCCCGCTGTATGGTTAAAACATTGATAATTTCCTGAGATAAAGGCTCTGCAATGACATCTGGTAATAACTGCACAAGTGCTTTGATTTTTTGCGGTGTATATGTAAAAGCACCAAGAAAACTGGCAAGAGAAGTTCCAAAAATAAAAAAAGGGAAAAATGCTAAAAGCCCAGAGAGCGCGACATGGCTTGCAAAAGCACTCCCATTATCACGCCAATAATGGCTTACTGCGTCAACAAGGATACGATAGCTATACCAAAAGATATTTCTTAACAAATCTCAATACTTTCTGGTAAAACTCTTCCTCTGTCTATTTCAAGCTTTATAAAAATCATCAAAACCCTGCAAACAAACATTTCCCAATGTTGCAATATAAAGGGCAATAATCAATACGGTCAAGCCTGACTTTATACTAAAACAAAAACAACAACCCACTATATGAAATTCTACAACGACTTCATTTTTTTGTCTCTTCTATAGATCCGTAACCTCTTCTGTACATCATATGCCCTATAGATAGTTAAGCACGATAATCTTGCGCACATAAAACCTTTTGAAGTCACGGTTATCTGTATCGAAGCAATCGCCACTCTTTTTTATTGCAATCTATGACTGAATAGAGAGAAAACTTCTTATCGATTTCTAGAAAAAACCAATGAAATTCAACAAAAAACCCTTGCTTTTACTCACCCTTTTTTAGAAACACTCTGACGTCCAAAATCAGGAGCATCAATTTCTTGTCCAGCATCAATAATATTGCGACGTACAGCACGCGTACGTGTAAAAAAGTTAAACAATGTCTCACCATCTCCTAAACGAATTGCCTGCTCTAAAAAAGCAAGCCCCTCACTAAAACGGCTCAACATTTCTAAAATAGCATCCTTATTATGCAAACAAATATCGCGCCACATAACGGGATCAGAAGATGCCAAACGCGTAAAATCACGAAAACCGGAAGCAGAATAAGCAATCACTTCTGAATTTGTCACCTTTTCTAAATCACTCGCTGTCCCAACAGTATTATAAGCAATCAAATGCGGCAAATGCGAAACAATAGCCAAAACAAGATCATGATGTTTAGGTTCCATCTTTTCGACACGCGCACCACAAGCTTCCCAAAACGCTGTCAATTGTGCGACAGCAGCAGCATCACTCTCAGCAAAAGGCGTTAAAATACACCAACGATTCATAAATAAATCAGCGAAACCAGCATCCGGTCCTGAATATTCCGTTCCAGCAATAGGATGCCCTGGAATAAAATGAACCGTTTTGGGCAATAAAGGCGCCATTTCCGCAATAACCAACGCTTTCGTAGAACCAACATCACTCACAATCGCTCCAGGTTTTAAATGATCATGAATATTTTTTGCCACCTCTGCACTCGCCCCAACAGGAACAGAAACAATAACCAAATCCGCTCCTTCAACAGCTTTTGCATTATCTGTCGTATAAAAGTCCCCAAGCTCCAATTCACGCGCTCTTTTCAGGGTTTCTGAACGACGCGTTGCAATAGAAATCTGAGCCGCAAGATTTTTCTTTTTAATCACCCTTGCTAAAGAAGATCCAATCAGACCGATCCCAATGAGCGCTATTTTTTCAAATTGAATATGGGGCATCTTTCACCTTCAAAGATTCTTTGCAAATGGCAATAAAGACAATTGTAAAATCATAATTTTCCTGTCTGTTTGTTCAAGAATTATGCGTAAAACATTAAAAAACGACAACTAGAGAATAAAGAATAACGCAGTTTACCAATCATCACCTGCGCAAGCTGACAACAGATCATTTTACCTAGAAAACACATAAAAAATAAATGACGAGAAATCTAACATCACGCTCTAAAACTCCCACTTAATTACTGATCAAAGCACATCACTGAAACAAAAATTAAATGCACTCTCAATTAAGATAACAACGACTCTACATAAAATCTCATCAGTTTACTTTATCTTACTAATTTACTCACAAAAAACGCATCAAAAGCGTAAGCAGACACCAACTCTTTCCCAATTATCCCAATACGTTCATTAATTTGTACATCAGACCTATATAAGAATGTATTACGCCTCCACCTACAACATCAACACAAGTTTTATGAATATTGAAAACACCGTAAAATAACGCATACAAAAAATACCATTAAAAACATTTTCCTCTCCCAATTCCTGATACCGTAAATCAAACAAATACGAGAAAAACACGCTCTCTCAATAAAGAAAAAGTTTGATAACAAAAACACCAAACATCCCTTTAATGGAGCCATACCCCTCACGTAAAACAAAGCGCCCTAAACAGGATAGGTTTGGATTACAAATTCATGCGTTTGTTTTAAAAAGACATCTCTCTCCCCAGCCTATCTCACGACAGTGTTTGTAAATTGTTATAACTATAAATCCATTAAGCACGACCATCTTTACACTTAATAAAACACTATCATTATATTTGCCTACCCCCCAATGTTGCGAAAATCCTTGGAATTTGAGAGCATTCATTGCTAAGATAATCATCTCTGTCTCAAACATAAAAGTCTCCCCATAGGTACTGTTGTTTTCATCATAATCTATTTTGACTTTCTCCTCATCCCACGAAGATTCTTAATTCATACCGATCTGCAAACAATTCATTTTCTTATCTAAAAGATTCCACTGGTTCACTATTTTAAGTGATTCTATTAATCTATAATATATTGATTTATAAATATAATAATTGTTTTTCAATTTGAATCATAACTTCAAATACGGTAAAATTCTTCCATCACAAATCCTCTTATCAATTAAAATCTCTTGTCTGCACGTCACAAGAAGGCATGTGAGAAAAAAATGATGAAAAACGCTCTCTAATGCCAAAAACTGTAGCAAATTAGAGACTAGGCAAATATATGATAGTGCTCTGGCTTGCACTTTTATTAAGCGTAAAGATAGAGATGCTCTATGGATTTTATATTCTTCACGGAGAACTTTACCGTTATACCATTCACAAACGCCGTCGCGAAATAGATATGACGCGCATTGAAAAATATTTCTAAGAAAGCGTATGAATTTACCATACAAGTGTCTTCTGTTGTTTGAGATGCTCTGTTTTGCATGAGGGGTGTTACCCCAATTAAGGCGCTATGAACCAGCCTAATATTCACCACATACTCACACAAAAACACCGAATGCGTAAAATTTTACCTGAGCTCTATATCACGAACCAACAGTGTTTTACGGCACAACAAGATAATAAAACGGTGTAAAAACTGCCTTTCGAAGATAAATAATTTTTCTGAAGAAAAATTTCTATAAAACTTTCAAGCTCTTCAAAACTACAACTAACCTCTACTTGTTAACACAAAAGTTTTAATTGCTGAAAATACCTCTGTGGCGTACTAAAAATAAAAAATCATCATATTTTTAAACTGTTAAGCTGCCATCTGGCGTCGTGCAATAATTGTGAGCCCTAACAAAACTTGACGAATGATAGCTTCACCCAAAAGTGGATTTTTACGACTGTCTAAAACAGCACCCTGAATTCTTTCCATTGCGTAGGAAATCTGTTCTAACTTCCAATATTTTAAAGCTTGTTCAACTGTCTTTTTCCGTTGAAAAAAAATGGGAGGCCGTGCTTGAGAAACCACCGTAAAAGGCGATTTTCCTTCAACCTCTACCTGATAACGCAATAGCTGTAATTGCTGAAAATGCCTTTGTGCTGTACTCAAAATAAAAAAAAGCGCCCCATGCAATGCTGCATGTCGATTAAAATGCACTTCAAAGCCTGATATATCACCTAATAAAAGAGCATCTATGACTTCATCTTGAGAAAGAGCACTGACATCGCTTACAACAGCTTTCACATCTTCAAGAGTAATATGAACATTTGCAGCATAAAGACAAAGCTTTTCTAATTCACCTCGTGATACAAGGCGATCCGCCCCTAAACTTTCATGCAACCATCTACGTGCATCCAAAGAAAGAGTCTTTTTAAACTGCTCTAAAACCTCATCAATCAAACCGTCAAGAGAACGCATATCATCCGCAAAACAGGGCAAAGCCATTGCTTTTGATGACGTTTCAACAGCATTGCGCAACCCTGTTCCTTTTTTTAAGTCCCCTGATTCAATGAGAATAAAACAGGCTTCTGGTGGCTTCTCAATTAAAATTTTCAAGGCAGCAAGAAAACCTTTTTGGTTAGCAGCATTAGAGATCCATATCAAACGATCTCCCCCAAAAAGCGATAACGTACGCGCTTCATTTTCCAAACGTGCAGGATCTTTATCAATTTCAGCAGCATCCAAACGAACTGTCGAAAATGGATCTTCTATTGCTACCTGTGTAAGTTTTGCAAAACATTGTGCACGCTCACAAATAAGACCACGATCTGGCCCATAAATGAGAACAATAGGAAAAGCACGTGAAAAACGCGTTAAAAACTGATCAACTTCATGTGCTTTTTTCTGAGCCACATTATTAATCCATTAACAGTTCATCATCATCAAGAACTTCCCCGCGAACTTTCTGAAACATGCCAATTAAATCATTGACATCCAAGCCCTTACGCTCTTCATGACAGACATCCAAAATCACTTTTCCACCATGCAACATCAAGGTGCGATCGCCATAATCAAGAGCCTGACGCATAGAATGAGTCACCATGATAGTCGTTAGTTTTTTCTCTTCAACGATTTTTTCAGTCAACCGCATCACAAAATCAGCCATTCCAGGATCAAGCGCTGAGGTATGTTCATCAAGCAATAAAACATCCGCATGGGCTAATGTTGCCATCACAAGGCAAACAGCTTGGCGTTGCCCACCTGATAAACTGTCCATAGGATTATGAATATATGCTTCAAGACCAATGCCTAATTGAGCAATTTTTTCTCGAAAAAATTGCCGTTTCTCATGGTTTAAAGCCGAACGCAAACCACGACGACTTCCTCGAAGAGCAGCAAGAGCCAAATTTTCTTCAATTGTTAAAGAACCGCAACTGCCTATCAAAGAATCTTGAAAAACACAAGCAACCTTTCCAGCGCGTTCACTGACTGATTGTCTAGAAACATTTTGCCCATTGATAACCACTTTCCCTGTTGAGGGAAGCGTTGCACCTGCTAAAACACTGAGCAAGGTTGATTTACCAGCGCCATTTGAACCGATAACCGTAACAAAACTACCCTGATCAATTTTAAGGTTAATATCAATCAAAGCCTGTTTTTCCAAAGGTGTTTGCGGTTTAAATGTAACCCCAACATGAGAAAACTCAATCACGTTTACGCCTCCTCCAATAGCGTGGCACAATAAGGGTTAAAATAACCAACAGTGAAGTAATCAACTGAAGATCTGTCGACGTATCAATACCAATTCCATTTGCCTCAAATGCAAATTGCACCGCCACACGATAAAGCACAGACCCCACAATACAGCTGATTATAATCCAAAAAATATTACGCGTACGAAACAAAGTTTCACCGATAATCACAGCTGCCAATCCAAAAACAATTGTTCCAATTCCACCGGTAATATCCGTTGCAATTGCAGTTTGAATATAAAGAGAACCACCAAGTGCAACACAGGCATTTGAAAGCCCCATACCAAAATAAATTAGCGCCGACGTATGAACCCCTTGAGCTGTAGCCATCCGTGGATTAGCTCCCATTGCACGCATAGCAAGACCTATTTCACTTTCCAAAAAACGCCAAATCAAAAACGCTACAACTAGCAATACAGTACCAATGAAAAGAGGACGCACAAAAATATCAGACAAACCAAACAGATTATAAAAGGGCGTTAACGCCGTATCAGCAAGCGCTAAATTAATATTAGATCCTCCCATAATTCCCATAATACGAAGATTAACCGTATAGAGCGCTGACATTGTTAAAATGGAAGCCAAAAGATTCAAAATACCAAAACGCAAATTCAACATAGCTGTTAATAAACCAGCTACCATGCCTGCACAAAAAGCACATGCCATAGCTGTCCATGCATTAAAACCTAAAAGAATCAAGACGCCACAGACACAAGACCCAAGAAGAAATGAGCCATCAACTGTTAAATCAGGAAAGTCCAAAACGCGAAAAGAGAGATAAACCCCTATAGCCACAAACGCATAAATAAGACCCAATTCCACAGCGCCAGAAAACGCAAATATATTCATGTAAAGACAATCCCCATGAAAACTTAACGTATTTTATTGTATCAACATCCTATCAAAGTTATTGAATCACTTTTGTCGCACGATCAATAACTGCCTGCGGAATAACAATCCCCGCTTTTTCTGCTGCTTTCATATCAATTCGAATGTCATTACTAGCCGCCTGCACAACATCAATATCACCAGGCTTTTCACCCTTTAGAATACGCACAACCAATTTCCCAGCTTCAACCCCTACATCATAGAAATTTACGCCCTGCGTCATAAAAGGACCGCGTCCAATAGAATTAGAATCGACAGTAAATACAGGAACATTTGCTTCCTGTGTAACTTTTGCTGCTCCTTCTAAAACAGAAAGAACCGTATTATCAGCGGGAATAAAAATAACATCCACTTTACCAATTAAAGCCCGCGTTGCCGCCTGAACATCAGAAGGTTTTGGTGCCGATGAAGGAATGACTTCAATTCCAACTTTTTTTGCCACATTCTTTAACACCTTAAGTGTTGAAACAGAATTTGCTTCAGAAGCATTATAAAGATAACCGAGTTTTTTCAAATCTGGTTTTACTTCTTGTAAAAGTTTAACACTTTCTGCAACATCTATACGATCAGAACTTCCCGTCATATTACCGCCAGGTTTGGTAAGCGAAGAAACGATTTTAGCTCCAATAGGATCAGAAATCGCAGCAAAGACGATAGGAATTGTTTTTGTCGCCGCAAGCATTGTTTGTGCTGAAGGCGTGGTAATCGCTACAATAACATCAGGTTTATCACCAACAAATTTACGTGCAATTTGCGTTGCTGTTGAAATATTGCCTTGCGCTGATAAAAAGGTAAGTTGAAAATTTTCACCTTGCTTATAGCCATTTTCTGCAAGAACATCTTCCACACCTTTACGAACGGTATCCGCAGCAGGATGGACCATAATCTGTGTAATTGCAACTTTAACTTGGTCATCCGCTTTTGCAACACTGTTCATCATAAAAACAGCTGCAATGATAATCCCTAATATTTTTATTCTCTTCAACATTATACTCCACCCCTCTCTATGCAAAATTAAAAAAGGAATAATCTATTACTGAAGAATCTTCTAAAATCAATCTTTATTTCAATTTATTAAAACATGTACAAAATAAATCAAACTAAAATGATATTTTTTTGTTGCAATTCGTAGAAGCCTACGCCATACAGGCAAGACATATATCGAATCGGTCAGCGGGTGTAGCTCAGGGGTAGAGCACAACCTTGCCAAGGTTGGGGTCGTGGGTTCGAATCCCATCGCCCGCTCCATTGAATTTTGTATTTATTCGCTCTTGCGTGTGTAGCTTGCCAGCGGGTTTTGTATATTTTGCCACTAGGTTTTGTGCCAATTTATTTTTTCTCAAAGAGTTTTAAGATTCGTAATTTCTTGTGAAGCATCTATTGGATTGGGGCTTAGATCATAAGATAACAATTTTTAACTTAGACGGATTTTTTCTGGAAGGTTACCGTTGTCTATTAGGTCGTTAAATCCGTGTAAAATAAGCTTGAAAAGCGAGATGGACAATTCCCATTGGTTCATGACGTTATTTGGCAACAATAACTTTATTTCTTGCAATCCCGAGAATAGTTTTTTCAGTATTCGCGGCAGATCTTTTACGACCTTGGCAGGTTATAGAGGCGTATTTAAAAGAATTTGGGATTACTTTTGAGCTAACGGATTTTCTTACAGCCCCAATATTAAAAGATTAATTAGAAATGATGAGCCATGACAAGAAAAACAAATGTTAAACAAATCAAAAATTGACTTATCATTAGAGAATAATTTTTGCTCAAAGGTACGTTTTTTTACCAAAATCATGCCCTAAAATGAAGGTTGTTGATTTTCCAAATGGAGTATCTTCTGTTAATTCAACATTTGCTTCAGACACATTCAATATTGTCTCTGCTAAAAGTTTACAAGAAATTATACCTACAAACCAAGCAAAATCCATAATCCATTCCTTTAATGCACAAAAACTACCTTTAGCTTGGTGGGTTGGACCTCATTCGTCTCATTATAAAGTTGATGAAGTTCTCTTATCTATTGGTTTAGAGCATGTTGAAACAGAGGTAGGAATGGCAGCTTTAGCACAAAATATAGACTCACATGTTACTTCTACGCCAGATAATTTCAAAATCAAGGAAGTTGAATCACTTCAAGATTTTAGAGATTACGGAAATGTTACGGCATCAATCTTCGAGCCTTTTGATGAAGAAGCGGTTATATTTTATGAAACAATAGGCCGTTGTTATAAAAAAGGTCCCGATGTAGAGATGTTCGTTGGTTACATAAATAATAATCCTGTAGCAATATGTTTTTGTATTAAAGCAGATGGAGTTGGTGGAGTGTATGATATTGTCACCAATCCAGATTTTCAGAAAAGAGGTGTTGGGACATTCATGACAAAAATTGCTATTGAGCATTTAAAAAGAAAGAAATGTCATGTTATTGGTATGCAAGCATCTCACGAGGGAATTGGCATTTATAAAAAATTGGGTTTTATAAACTTTGGTGAATTTAAAGTTTATTCCAATAAACACATGATCATTGAGCGATGAATTCTTTTCATCGATAAGCGAACTTATTATTTTCAGCAAAACTCAAATACAGAAAACCAATCTATACAACCAAGAAAGTTTAGCCAATCTCCTTTAATACTGATAGTGAAAAGCTAAAAAAGTTATTACAAATATAATTGTTTCAAATGACTCACTCAAATTTTCTTACTTTTATAATTTTCAGGATCATTGTCTTAAAAAAGATATCTATCACAGATCTAAGTTGAACAAGTGAAAATTTTATTTGATATGATTGATAATTTACTGTCTGTTACTGATAATTATAAAAAACTCGAAAAAGCAAATATTTAAAACTACAGTTATATCATAGTTTATTAGATGGTTAGTCTGTTAGTCAATTAATAGAAAAAATCTTCGCTTTATACAATAACCAAAGGAGCTTCAAAACCCTTTTAAAGGTCCTTTATGTATATTGTTTCTTTTTTTAGATTACAGTTGATGATGAGAAATCTCTTTAAAATAAACATGTTAATTAATAATATAAGTGCACTCTACTTGAAGCATACTATTTTATATGAGGAACAAAACTTCAATCAACGTAAAATAAGGTGTTGAACAGTCATAGTGCACAATAAAATCAAATCATTTTAAATACTTAATGGTGAAATCCATTAAATGACAGAATAAAAATTCAAGTTTGAAAAGATTAAACCACACGCTACAAGTCTATTGAAACTCCGATTGTGCGATCGACTACCTTCTCGCTAAAACTTAATCACTATAAATATAAAAACCTTAAAGCCGCTCTAAATCCATAAAAGTTTCTAGATCTGCTGTATTAAATGTTGAAACTCCTCACGGCTGCTCATCTGAAACGCCAACAATTCCATAAAGCAGTTCCATAAAAAGAGGATAATGACGTTGTAATATCCGAAAAAATTCACCACATCACCTGAAAGATCATTGATAATTCCATCAGGACGTATCAATTGCCATTTAGAAAACCCTACCCATGCCGACAAAAAATTCTGTAAATATTAGATATATTCAATAATTTTTATAACGACTTCGGCTCATCCTGTTTTGCCACCAATGTAAGAAACAGCAAATATGGCGGGATCATCCAGCTTTAATATCGCCTTGTAAAAGGTCTTTCCCTCTACTCTTTTTGCTATCAAATCCTGATTTTACAATTCCTTGCTCTCTTTTTATACTCAAAATTGCCTCTGAAACAGGATAGATTAATCGTAAAAAATATATAAAAGAAATAGATTATAACATTTTTTTCTCATTCTTCTTAATACAAAATAACTGTTAATCTACAATGCGCTAACACTTATCAGTCATAAGTCCAAAACAGCATATAATGACGAAACAAATTCATAGAGTGAAGATTTTTCACAATCAATTATTGTATTAATCTTTCCATAATGCATAAAAATGATGAAGCGGCCCTCGCCCTTTCCCTACTTTTAAAGCATTTGAGGCAGTTAAAGCGCCATGCAAATAATCTTTTGCTTGTTTAACAGCGCAATCCAAAGGTTGGGTAGGTAACAGAGCTGCAATGGCGGCAGAAATGGTACACCCTGTCCCATGATCATGAGTGGTTGAAAGACGAGAAGCCTCAAGTATAACAAGGTTTTCACAATCACAATAAAGATCTGGACTAGAATAATCGTAATTTTCTGTACTATTCTTGGTAAGCGTATTCAAATGTCCCCCTTTTAACAAAACTGCATGACACCCTAGCGCCAAGAGTCGTGGAGCATATTGATACATAGTCTCTAAAGACCATTGCACTTCACCTCCCAATAACAGTGCAGCTTCAGGCAAATTTGGCGTGATCAAAGTTGACATCGGCACAAGAACATCACGCATAATTTCAATTGCATCAGACTTTAAAAGAACATCACCACTTTTTGCAACCATAACCGGATCAAAAACAATAAAACGTGCTTTATGATAAGCAAGACGTTCTGCAATAACCTGTGCAATCTGAGCATTTGCAACCATACCAATTTTAACGGCATCAACATGGATATCCTCAAAAACAGAATCAATTTGATCTGCAACAAAAGAAGCATCTAATGCCTGAAAAGAACGCACACCCTGAGTATTTTGTGCAACAACAGCTGTAACCACACTCATACCATAAGTTTTCATAGCTGAAAAAACCTTCAAATCCGCCTGCATTCCAGCGCCACCAGAAGGATCTGTTCCCGCAATAGATAAAATCCGTGGAATAAAAAGTTTATCTTTTTGTAATTCCATCAACCTCTTTCCTTCTGTTTTTAAATATCGGAAAATGAGTTACCGAAAAAATAGATGCTTGAAAAAACATAAAGAAGATGTTTTCTCATGTGAATTATATTATATACGAAGTCTTCTTATAGATATAAAATGGAAAATGTAGTGCTTACCCTTCGTTCTATTCTTTTTACGTTCGCTTTTTATACAACAACTTTCATACAAATGATCCTTTACGCTCCCGTTTATTTTTTAATGCCCCGCAAAAAGGCATGGATTGTCCCTAAAACATGGGCGCGCGTTACACTCTTTTTGCAAAAATACATCGCAGGTACAAGTTATGAGATTGAAGGTTTAGAAAATCTTCCCAAAGGAGCTTATATCATTGCTCCAAAGCATCAATCGGCTTGGGAAACTTTCAGTCTTGTTCCCTATTTAGATGATCCTACTCTCATTTTAAAACGTGAATTGATGTGGATTCCATTGTTTGGCTGGTATATGGCAAAAACACAAATTATCCCCATTAACCGTACAACGCCCATCAAAGCCTTAAAAATGGTTATACAAAAAGCAAAAGAGAAAGTAAAACAAGGGCGCCAAATCTTGATTTTTCCCGAAGGAACACGCCGACAACCCGGTCAAGAACCAGATTATAAGTCAGGAATTGTCGCGCTCTATAATGAATTAGGGCTTCAAGTTGTGCCTATTGCACACAATGCGGGTTTATACTGGCCACGCAATAATTTTCGCCGCTATCCCGGAACAATTCGTGTCCGTATTCTTCCCCCGATAGAAGCTGGTTTAAGCAAACGTGATTTTCTAGATCAACTTGTCCAAAAAACTGAAAAAGCGTGTGATGAACTGCTTCTCTTAGCAGCTCAAGATCCTACCCCTCCTCCTATGCCACCATACGCTGTTCAGAAACTTCAAAAACTAAATCATTCATCATGAAACAATGTATTGATTGATCAGAATAACGCATCACTTTGTATATTGAGCGGCGTATATGGAACAAAAATATAAGAAAGATACTTCAAACTTTCTAATTCAAAATTATAAAACACATGTACATTATAAGAAATGACCAATGTATGAATTTTTTTTGAGAAAGAATTCTTCCTCTCTTTAAAATCGTTTAAATAACATACATAATATTGATTTATAAGGATATTTTATCGTTATTCAACTTGAATGAGACCTCGAAATACCGTAAGATTCTCTCATTTCAAATCTATTCCATATTGAATCAATTAGAATCATTTGCTTGCACATTACAAGCAGGGATATCTGTGTGAATAAAACGATACAAGAAAAGATTAAATGCTTTTTACGACCCCTCTCAAGTGCCAAGGGCTGTCCTAACAGGAGGACAAGAAAAATGTATGATTATGCCGATTCGTTCCTTCCTAAGAAACATCAATCCCCCAAGAACCTGAAATCTTGTACAATCTTCATTATTTAAAAAGTATTTCTTAAGATACTGTAAGTCATCAAACCAAATTCAAGGGGAAAATAAAAATGAGTATTGGTTTTTATCTCCGAGACACAACGGATACAGCAATTAACCATCTTTCCTTCCTAACCTAGACTTAAAAGCTTTGTGTGCTACATTAAAACAATTCTAAATAACGAATAAGAAGGAACTCGATTTAAATTAATGCAACGTCTCTTCTATAATTTATTTTTTTCTGTGATTTTGAGTTTATTCAGCGCTGTTGCTCTAGCGCAGCCTTTTATTTCTGTTGATGTTACAACGGGGCATATCTTAAAACATAATCAAGCTTTTGAGCGTTGGTACCCTGCTTCCTTGACAAAATTAATGACCGCTTATGTTATTTTTCGTGCCATGAGCCGAGGGGAAATTTCACCAGACAAACATATCACCATCAGCGAATACGCCGCAAAAGCTCCCTCATATCGTTCAGGCTATAAAGCTGGTTCTGTACTCACACTTGATACAGCCTTAAGTATCACCATGGTTAAATCTACCAATGATTTAGCCATTGCCATGAGTGAAGCTGTTGCAGGTTCACAGAAAAATTTTGTACGTAAAATGAATAGAGAAGCTAAACGTTTAGGCATGTTTGGAACGCATTTTGCGAACGCAAGTGGTTTACCAGACCCTCAAAACTACTCCACGGCACGCGACATTGCTCTTTTAGCCGTTCAAATACGTCGAGAATTTCCACAATATGCTCATTATTTTTCTATTCCAGCCATTGATTTTGGTAACAATCGAAAAGTCCAGCATAACTCAAACAACCTCATTGGCCGTTTTTATGGAATAGACGGTATGAAAACAGGCTTTATTTGTGCCTCGGGTTTTAATCTTGTTGCCTCAGCCACACGCAATAAACGTACAATTATTACTGTCATTCTAGGTGCTAACAACATAACGGAAAGAGAAGAAAAAGCTGCACAACTTCTTGAAACAGGATTTTTGCACCAAGGAAGACCCCAATTAACACTAGCAACATTAAAACCTTATGGGAGAAATATAACACAAGCCAACAATATGAGACAACAAACATGCACACCTGAAGCCATAAAAATGCATGCAAATTCATATGATGATCAAGGAAATATTATTCTCACCTCACCTTTTATCACTGCTCCACCTCCTTTTTCTCATCCTTTACCAGTACACCTCATTCGTACGCCAAAAACACCTAAAATAACAGTAAAGCCACTAAGAAAGCCCTATAGTTCATATAAAAGACGCGCAAACCATTCTATAAAAAAGCCATAAATCATAATCTACGATTAATTATAATACTTTGATTTATAATGATAATTAATTATTTTGTATCTTATGTTAGAACCACAAATGTTGTAAGATTCTCTCATTTCAAATCTGTATTTGTTGAATCAATAAAAACCAGTCTCTTGCACGTCACGAGGTAGATGAACATGTAGATAAAATAATTAAAACAAGGAATAAAAATTCCTCCTATAAATTCTTTCAAGAACCAAGAATTATCATAACATTGACGCTAAAAAAGTGTATGATATACCCTGCATACACCTACCTTTATAAGCGTAAAGATAGTGGTACAATGGATTTCATAGGGTGTTAACCATTATATCCCTCACGGACACCATTATAAATTGGTTAGACGTACGGAAATATGTTTTTTTAAAACAAAACCACGGTTGATGATTAACATGAAAATAAAGCGCATCCCTCTCACGCTTATTACTGGTTTTTTAGGCTCTGGCAAAACAACTTTGCTCAACCGTATGCTACAAGACCCTATTTTAACAGAATGTGCTGTTATCATCAATGAATTCGGCGAAATCAGTATTGATCACCTTCTAGTTGAAAAAACGACAGAAGGAATTATTGAGCTTGCCAATGGTTGCTTATGCTGCAATTTACGCAGTGATCTCATCGATACATTAATTGATTTAATAAATCGCGTTCAAACAGGACAGATCAAACAACTCAATCATATTATCATTGAAACCACAGGGATGGCTGATCCCGCCCCTATTTTACAAATACTTTTAAGCCACCCGTTATTTATTCAAACATTATCCATAAATGCTGTTCTTGCAACATTTGATACATTAAGCACACTTTCCATATGTGAGCGCTACCCTGAAATATATAAACAATTAATATTTTCTGATAAAATTATTCTCACCAAAACAGATCTTAGAGACCCACAAACGCTTTCAGATACGCTCCTTAACACACTTAAAACGATTAATCCTACAGCACAAATCATTGACGCCCATTCTGAAGATTTTTGTTCAAATCTGTTAATAAATAACACATTATGGGATGAAAAAGTAGAAAATACAAAACTTAAACAAAATCTTACGACTACCCCACATGATCATCCCCCCCATAAAACCATTCGTACCTTTTCACTCAACTGTGAGGGTCCTGTTGATTACGCCACAATTGAAGCTTTTTTAGATCTCCTACAAGAGCGTTATGGTACAAAACTATTACGTATTAAAGCAATTATCGCACTGCATGATGACCCTTATCGCCCACTTGTATTACATGGCGTACAAACATTTTTTCATCCTCCCATAAGATTGCCAGCATGGCCAAAAGGAATAAAACAAACACGTTTTGTCATCATTGCCGATGGTGTTGAAAAAGAAGCAATACAAAAGCTCCTCAATGCTTTCTTTAATAAACCAGCAATAGATACTGCAGACAAAACAGCTCTCTTAGAAAATCCTCTGATCATTCCAGGAATAAAATTTTAATTTTTTCTCACCCTCAATGATATAACATTAAATTCATTGGCACCACCATCTTTATGCTTTTAAAGGAGCAAACTGATAGCCTCATACTCTTGCCAGTTAAAAATGTTTTAGAAAACTTGGCACTTTAGAGTACTCATGAAAACTATCTGTGCTCTTTTCTTTAAGAGTTTTATTCACATGCTAATCCAATTTTATGGTGTGCAAAAAATGGTTTCGATTGATTCATTATAAACAGATTTTAAGATAAAAGGATCTTATGATATTGAGTCCCTCAATTCAAACTAAAAATAATAAACTGTCATTGTAAATCAAATTGTTATGATAAAAATTTTAATATCCATAAATCTGTAATCGGATTGTTTTCTCTCTAAATGCACTTCATCTGCGAACCACTTCATGCGATTCATTTCACAGACCGATTGGACAAATTCTTGGTTCTAAAATATTCTGCTCAACTCTATATTTACTCCAGCTAAGTGAAATCAAAATCCCTGTTAAGAAAAAAACAAAATCAGACAGAGGCAATATCGCATTTTAAAATGTGTGAATGTATCTTATATAATAGCACGACAAGATAATATTTTACAGCATGAAAGAATAAAACTCTTTGAAAGAAATAAAAAGAGAAGTACATTTTATATTAACTTACTCTTCACTAAAAATGAAGATTGACCGATGTGCAAACAATCCAACTTCTTTGAGAAAATTCCTCTTGGCTTCCCACTTCATCTGATTTACTTACATAAGACTCTATGAAAAAACTCTAGGCTTTAAAAGACTGACTACTCACTTAAACACCTTATGCGTAAAGTTTTTGCATATCCTGTATCGCCATTTATAAGTGATAGTGTCTACTACGGTCCATCAGGATACAATAACACTCACTGCAATAGAGAAACTGAAGTTTTATCAATATCGCGATTAAAAACGTAACGTTTTCCATAAACTTCAACAGTTGGAGGCTGACGATTTTTTTCAAAAAAATCATAACCTTTCTTAAGCATAACCCAGAATTGATAATGAGGATCATTGCTATGACGTAACATATTATCCTCGGTCATGCGGAAAGGAAAGGCCTGCAACTGAAACTCTCTTTGTCCTCCTTTAAAAGCATCCCGTGCAAACGCATAAATTTGAGCCATGTTCTTATCACTCATAGAATAACAACCTGCGGAAAAGCAAGAACCGTGCACCATAAGATTGCTTCCTGTACGACCATTTTCCTGATCATAAAGGTTAGGAAATCCTATATTAAAAGAAAGATAATATTTTGAATAAGGATTCATTTGGTTTGCGCTAATAGTATAAAAACCCTCTGGTGTCTGAAGATCCCCTTCTTTATATTTAGGTCCAAGCTTACCAGACCATTTGCAAATGCCATAGCGAGCAACCAAGATAAAAAGCCCTGAACGAGATTGCTTCCAAACTTCAGCAAGATTTTCTTCCTTGAAAAATCGCATTACAATTGGTGCATAAGGATCAATATCGTACAAAGCCATTCTGTTCTGGATTTCTTGTGGCAACGGCTGCTCAACTTTGGCACGAATAGAAGCTGGCAATCTTCCCCCACATGCCGCCAATATTCCCATTACAAACAACACACACACAGCGAGGAATCTGCTAAATGTCATCGAATAAAACTCCAATCCAACACCCCTCACAAAAAATAACCTATGTTAGAGATCGACCAATTTGAAGGTATTTTTCCCTTCGCTCTTGTTTAAGAACTTCACCATCTTTTCCAGCCATAACTTTTAAAGCCTCTGAAATAACATCACCCGTTGCATCAATGACAATCTCTTTGCCACGATGCGCTCCCCCTAAAGGTTCCGAAATAATGCCATCAATAATCTTTAAGCGATATAAATCTTGAGCGGTAATACGCATATTCATTGCAGCATCTTTTGCACGAGCTGGATCACGCCATAAAATAGAAGCTGCTCCTTCTGGTGAAATAACAGAGTAAATTGCGTGCTCCAACATATAAACTTTGTTGGCAGCCGCGATTGCTATCGCCCCTCCAGAACCGCCTTCTCCAATAACAACGGAAACCACAGGAACTTTCAAACGCAAAGTTGCAGCTGTTGATTGAGCAATTGCTTCCGCTTGCCCACGTTCTTCAGCACTCACACCAGGATAAGCACCTGCTGTATCAATAAAAGTGAGAAGTGGCAAACCAAAGCGGTCAGCCATTTCCATAATACGTACAGCTTTACGATAGCCTTCTGGACGTGCAGAACCAAAATTATAACGCAAACGTGTTTGCGTATCGTGACCTTTCTCTTGACCGATATAAGCAACTGCTTCTCCCCTAAAGCGTGCAAACCCAGCTTGAATAGCCTCATCTTCAGCAAACTTGCGATCTCCTGCCAAAGGTGTAACATCACTCAATAAGCGTTTAGAATAGTCCATAAAATGGGGACGATCAGGATGACGAGCGACTTGTGTTTTTTGCCACGGCGATAATTTTTTATAAATATCGCGCAACGCTGTTTGGGAACGCGTTTCAAGACGAGCAATCTCGTCACTCATATCAAGACTGCCTTTTTCCTGAGAAATTTTTTTTAATTCAAGAATTTTCCCATCAAGATCAGCAACTGGTTTTTCAAAATCAAGATAATTATACATTTGTACCAACTCATTCAGTGTCACTTATACACTTATAATTTGCTTTATAAAGTCTTTTTCAAAAACATCACCTTTTCTTTAACGAGCCTTTTGCTCATCGGCAAGTGGATGATGCTCATTAACTAAACGATAAAGTCCCTCTTCCAACACATGGGTATAAATCTGAGTGGTAGCAATATCAGAGTGACCTAACAAATGTTGAACGGCACGCAAATCAGCACCATTTTGCAAAAGATGGCTAGCAAAAGCATGGCGCAACACATGGGGAGAAAAGTGTTTACTTTCAATTCCTGCCCTTGTGGCGAGATTTTTCAACTCCCGTGCAACAACTTGACGCGCAATATACCCTGTTTCTGAATGCGCTGGAAAAAGATAAGAACTTGCGGCATCCTTTCCCTGATCACGCAAATTTAACCACTGCAAAAGAACTTGATATGCTTTTTTTGATAACAGCACCATTCGTTCTTTTTTGCCTTTACCACGAACCAAAATGCTGTATGCTTTCCCCCGAACAGCCTGCACAGGCAGACTCACCAATTCACTAATGCGTAATCCTGTTGCATAAAGCATTTCACTCAATAGCTGAAGACGCAATGCACGCAGATAATCCTTAGATCCATAATGAGCTTGATTAACTTCTAACTGTGCTAAATCAAGCAATTTTATCACTGCATCTTCACTCATGATTTTTGGCAAAGGACGCCCTTGGCGAGGCGCGTCAATATCATGAGAGGGATCATCTGCTCTCAACCCTTCAGCATAAAGGAATTGATAAAACTGACGCAAAGTCGATAAACGGCGCGCTTGCGACGATGCCGCAAAACCAAAAGTATGCATAAGCGATAAAAGAGTAATTAAATCTTCTTTTTTTGCTGAAAAAAGCGAAACAGAGTGTGAAGACAATTCGTCTTGTGCCCACTGCAAATCATGCTGATAAGCCGCAAGCGTATGAGGTGAAGCCCCCCTCTCCGCGCTCATCATCTCAAGAAAATGATCTATCACAGCACCACTTTTCATTTCATTGATTCGCTTCCGTAGAAAGATTCCATGAATCCAAGGGGACATCAATGTACATATCCACAGTTACTGGTTCAACCCAAACCACAAGAGCACCCATTATAATGAAAAGAACAGAAAGCAAAATGAAAAGAATCATCAAAAATCTGGTCAATGTTGGCATAAGATAATAACCTACCAAAAATATTCTATCTCGTATTATGCCTCACAAAGATTAACAGGAATTGACTTTAAGATGGATAAATGCCGAAATAAAGTTATGAAAAGCAATCGACCAAAACGCGTCCCCATAACACAAATAAAGAATCAGCTCTTATCGTCCCTTGATAAAAGAGTACTTGTCCTTGTTGGTCTTATGGGGGCAGGAAAATCAGTGATCGGAAAACGCGTCGCCACCATGCTCCGTTTACCCTTTTATGATTCTGACCAAGAAATTGAAAAAGCTGCGCAAATGACAATCACTGAACTCTTTGAAATTTATGGTGAATCAGAATTTCGTGCTCTTGAACAGCGTGTTATTCTAAACCTCATAAAAAAAAGTCCCCTTGTTTTAGCAACAGGTGGTGGTGCCTACATAAATGAAAATATCCGAAAAGCCATTCACCAAAATGGTATATCCATATGGCTAAAAGTCGATCTTGATATCCTCATGAAACGTGTCTCAAAACACCCAGCACGCCCCCTGCTTCAAACAGCCAACCCTAAAGAAACCATGCAAAAGCTCATGGAACAGCGTTATCCTATCTATGCAAAGGCAAACTTAACAATTAACAGTCATAAAGAAAGCCGTCATACCGTAGCACAAAATGTTATACGATCTGTACAGCACTACCTATACACAGAAATTAACAATAGGGACAACCAGCATGCAAACAAAGACCGTCACTGTTAAACTGGACAAACACTGTTACGATATCATCATTGGTCCGAATCTGATTGCACAAGCTGCTTCACAGATTAAACATGCTCTTAACAAAAAAGATCCTCATCCAACGCGCTTGGCACTTGTTACAGATACAAATGTTGCTTCTCTTCATTTGGAAATATTACAAGCAGAGTTAATAAAAAATAAAATTCATACTGTCCCTATTATTGTAGAAGCAGGAGAACAATCAAAATCATTTTCAACCCTGCAAATTGTCATCGGTCAAATTCTTGCTGCGCGTTTAGAAAGAGGCGATTGTGTTATTGCTTTTGGTGGTGGTGTCATTGGCGATCTAGCAGGATTTGCGGCAAGTATAATCCGCCGTGGTATGAACTTTATTCAAATGCCCACAACGCTTCTTGCACAAATTGATTCCTCCGTTGGTGGAAAAACTGGAATCAATAGCCAATATGGTAAAAATCTTATTGGTACTTTTTATCAACCGCAATGCGTTATTGCTGACACATGTCTTCTTGATACCCTACCACCGCGCGAATTTCGTGCTGGTTACGCAGAAATGGTTAAATATGGACTCATTAACCAGCCTGATTTTTTTGAGTGGCTTGAAAAAAATGGGAAAGAAATTTTTTCCAATGGCCCAATACGAACAGAAGCTATTGTCCGCTCATGCCAATTTAAAGCTGCCATTGTAGCACGTGACGAACACGAAGCAGGAGAGCGCGCGCTCTTAAATCTCGGCCATACATTTGGACACATGCTTGAAACAGCAACCGCCTATGACTCAGACCGCTTAATCCATGGCGAAGCTGTAGCAATTGGAATGATTCTAGCGCATCAATTCTCTGCTCAACTAAATTTGATAAGTCCCACACTTACACAACGTATTGAAGCACACTTCAAATCTATAGGGTTGCCTACACAATTAAAGGATATCCCAGGGAAGTTACCAGATTCTGACACTTTAATGACTCTCATTGCCCAAGATAAAAAAGTTTCGCAAAACAATTTGACCTTCATCTTAACACGCGGACTTGGTCAATCATTTATTGCAAAAAATGTCTCTCCGGAAGCAGTTTTGACTTTTCTGGAACAAAAATTAGCAGAAATTCGTTAATTCATATTGAATATAATTGATTCGTTTTTATACTTCTATTAAAGGAATAAGTATGATGATGTCTGCGTAGCTCAGTAGGATAGAGCACAGGATTCCTAAAGAAATTGGGCGCTTTAAGGAGAAATCCTCAAAGTGGATCTGCTCAAATTCGGGGAAAGCTTCATGGGAGACTATATGCCAATCCCGAGCCAAGTCTCTCCTCAAATGAGAGAAAGGTGTAGAGACTGAACGGGCAGCACCTAAAGAGCTAAAAGCTTCAAGGTGAAGAGACAGTCCAGACCACAAACAGCCATGAAAAGCTGGCGGTGAAAATCGAAGTGGTATGAATCCTGGGGTCGCAGGTTCGAATCCTGCCGTAGACACCATTGTATCAATCAAATTATTCTTTGTGAACAATATAGGAATATAGGGAAGCATCATGAAAAAAACTTTACATTTTTTAGGATTTTTCACCGCTTTAAGTTTATCAATCTTCAGCTCAAACAATAGCTTAGCTGGTTCTTTTATCATTGAGGTACCAGACAACCCAGAGCCAAAAACAGAGACCATTACCTATCAGTGTGATACTGGAACAGGTAAAGAACGCGTTGAAGCGGTCTATCTCAATGCTGATAATATTTCGTTGGTTGATTTCAAATGGAAAGGAGAGCGCGTCGTTGCTGCAAATGTAGTCGCAGACACAGGGGAAAAATACGAAGGAAGCTGGTATATTTGGTGGAAAAAGAACAACGAAGTCACACTTTACGATCATCTTCGTGATCCAGAAAGAAAAACCCCCATCCACTGTAAAGATGAATCAACATTGTTGTTCTAAATAACGAAGGAATCATTATGAAAAAAACTCTTTTTAATTTACGGTTTCTAGCCGTTTTAAGTCTATCGCTTTTTAGCTCAACGAGTGCCTTTGCCGGCTCTTTAGTCATTGAGGTACCAGACGATTCAGAACCAAAAAAAGAAACCGCTGTCTATCAATGCAGCAATGAAACAAAAAAAGAACGTGTTGAAGCAACCTACTACACTACCAATGATATTGCATTAGTTGATCTCAAATGGAATGGAAAGCGCATCATCGCTTCCAATGTCGTTTCTGCTTCTGGAGCAAAATATGTAGGGGGTGAATATGTTTGGTGGACAAAAGGAAACGAGGCCTCATTCTACAATACCCTTACTGAAGACCACGCAACGTCCCTCACGTGTGTAGAAGAAAAAAGCACAGAATAAAGAAGCTTCTTGTATTTCAAGAACCGCGCTGGCTCTCATCGCTTGATGTTCCTTCTGACGTGGGTAACTTTTCCTCCGTCTGGTCTAATAAAAGAGCCAGCGGTTTTTCTGACTGTTCTTCTGAATGATGTCGATAAGCTGCTGTATGTGAGAGCAACATAGAAGCTACCGGTGCTGTTAAAAATAAAAAAAACATCAGCAACACTTCATGAAAAACAAAATAATGGTCCACAAATATTGAATAGAGAAATGAAGAAATAAGAATGCTACCAACACCCCAACTCGTACACACTGAAAGCATATGCAAACGCTCATAAAAACTGGAAAAGCGCACCAAACCTATCGTTGCGATCAGTGTCAATCCAGACCCTAATATTAAGAAAACCGTGATAGCAATAGCCACCACAAGCGATACGTCATCTTTCATTCAATAACCTCCCCCCGCATAAGAAACTTCGCTAAAGCGATGCTTGAAACAGACCCCAACAACCCAATAATGAGGGCAGCAACAAAATAAATGGTTGTTCCTGAACGGATATCGAATGTAAGAAACAAAAGAACAGTGGTTATATAAAGAGCATCCAAACCAACAATTCTATCCTGTGCCCGTGGACCACGAATCAACCGAAACAATGCGAAGACCACCGCCAAACTTAAAAAAAACTGTGAAAAGAAAAGCCCCCAATAAAGGATCACCATACTCATAAGAAAATCTCCAAAAGTAATTGCTCATACCGTTGTTTTATCAATCGTTGATAATTATATCCTTTTTTTAAATTTAAGACATGGAGCAAAAGCTCACCCTTTTTACTATTATAGGCAACCCAAGCCGTTCCAGGAGTTGCCGAAAGGATGCACGCTAAAATAGCCAAAGCAGTGCGATTATGAAGCAGAAGAGGCACTACAATAAAGCCAGATCGCTGTTTTCGAGACCTTTTTGTTAAAACAAACCAAGCCACCGAGATATTTGAGGATATAGAATCTATCAAGACTCGAAAAATAAGACGAAAAACCGCACTCCAGTTTTTAATAGCAACCTTCTCCGGCTCAAGAAGCCGTATCATCCAACCACAAAACAAAGCGGTTATAATACCTAAAAACAATTGCCCTAAACTAAAACCATTTAAAATAAGCCACATAAGGACAATGACACCACTGAAAAAAGGAGAAGGACAAAAACGATTCATTTATTCATCTCCCTCTTTTCGAGAGAAAAATCCGTTAAAACGCTCCCAATATAATTCTGAGGTTCATACAAAGTCTTAGCAGTTTCAGACATATAATGACTAACAGGACCGGCTACAATTGTTATAAGAAAACACAAGGCAAGAAGAACAGCAATAGGCGCAAATTCTATCACCTGCACACGGGGAACGCGACCTTCAAGAGAAACCCAAAAAGTTCGAATCCCCGTTCGTGTCAGTGCAATCAAAGCTGCAAAACCTGAGAGGGTGACAAAAACCACAAAAAGCCAATCATGATAAACCGGAAGAGAGGCAAAAAAATCCTCTCTACTATGGTTTAAAACTGCCATGAACATCATAAGTTTAGCAACAAAACCAGAAAAAGGTGGCAATCCAATAATCAAAATGGCACAGATACCAAAACAAGCCCCAAGAATTGCCAAGGTTACAGGGAGATATGTGCCAACTTCATCTTCTTCCTCCTCTTCATCATCACCATAAACCTCCATTGTGACAGCCAGAACATTAGCAGCCACATCTTGACAGCGTTCAACCAACTCTACCAAAAGAAAAAAAGCTCCCAGTGCTAAAGTTGAAGAAACAATATAAAAAAGTGCACCTGCTGTCAGTGCTGCATTGCCAATCCCTATTGCTGCCAACAATGTACCAGAAGAGACAAGGACACTATAAGCTGCCAAACGCACCAAAACTTGGCTCGCCAATACCCCAATAAAACCAAAAATCAAAGTGGCAAGCCCACCATAAAACAAAACCGTATGACCAAAATGGTTAAAATATTCACTTTCAGGACCAAACCACAGCAGCGTTAAACGTAAAATAATATAAATACCCACCTTGCTCAAAAGTGCAAAAGAAGCTCCAACGGGCGCTACTGCCGCGCTGTAAGTTGGCACCAACCAAAAATTAAGCGGCCACATACCAGCCTTAAGCAAAAAAGCAATACCTAGAAGTGCAACACCTATTTCGAACAAAACAATATCTGTAGAAGATATATATTTTATTTTAACAGCCAAATCGGCCATATTAAGAGTACCAGCGACTCCATAAATAAGTGCTGTACCAACTAAAAAAAGTAATGAAGCAACAAGATTAACCACAACATAATGCAACCCTGCACGCACGCGTGTCTGACCAGAACCATGCAAAGCAAGCCCATAGGAAGCCGTTAACATAACTTCAAAAAATACAAATAAATTAAATAAATCACCGGTCAAAAAAGCGCCGTTTATTCCAACCATGAAAAATTGCATCAATGACTGAAAATGAGAACCCGCTTTGTACCAATGAGCCCGCGCAAAAACCAGTACGCTAGTCACCAATAAGCTTGAAAGTAAAAGCATCATGGCGCTTAAACGATCAAGGACCAAAACAATTCCGAAGGGAGAGAGCCAATTGCCAAGCCGATAAACATCGCAAGCCGGCGCTATTTCAAGAGTACGTATAATCAGTAAAACAGCAATAACGACCGACAATCCCGCCGAAAAAAGACTAATCAATGATTTAAATTTCGAACGCCGTTCATCATAAAAAAGAAGAAGTGCTCCAGTGATTAACGGCAAAAGAATAGGCAAAATAAGGAGATGGTGCACCCCTACTTCCATCACTGCACCTCACGTCCATCAACGTGATCTGAACCCGTTAAACCGCGTGAAACCAAGAGAATAACTAAAAATAAAGCTGTCGTTGCAAAACCAATCACAATCGCAGTTAAAACCAAGGCTTGAGGAAGAGGATCGACATAATTAGCTGGATTAATAACAGTAGTAGGATCAACAATTGGAGCGGCATTACTACGCGGTCTACTCATTGAAAACATAAAAAGATTGACACCATAGGAAATCAAAGACAAACCAAGAATGACTTGAAAAGTGCGTGGACGTAAAATAAGCCAAATTCCTGATCCAACAAGAATACCAATACCTAAAGAAAGAACAATTTCCATTAATTTTCCTTCTCTTTCAAAACAGGTTTCTTACCGATTCGGTAACTCCGAATTGACTGGTGTGCAAGTGCAATTAAAATGAGAACAGTTGCTCCTAACACAAGAGAAAGCACACCAAAATCAAACAAAAAAGCAGATGCCATGGGAACTTTTCCAATTAACGGAAAATGAATATATCGAAAAAAGGATGTTAAAAAAGGATATCCAAAAAACCAAGAGCCCATCCCCGTTACGACTGACAACAATAAACCAAAGCCCATCCAACGCAAAGGTAAAACTCTCAAATGCGTTTCCACCCACCGAATATCGCGTGCAAGATATTGTAAAATAAATCCTATTGCCAAAGTAACACCACCGACAAATCCACCTCCTGGCAGATCATGCCCTCGCATAAATAAATAAATAGCAAAAGCGATAATAATCGGAAAGAGCCAACCCATAATAACAGCAGGAACAGCTAAATAATTCAACACTGTATCTCCCACATTTCGATTAGGCTGTGCCATATCAAAGGCTTTCTGGACACGTTGCTGAAAAGGTGCATCAATACTTTCAGGGGCAGGACGAAACCGCCGTAAAAGGGCAAAAACAGTGAGTGATACAACACCCAAAACGACAATTTCTCCCATAGTATCAAAACCACGGAAATCAACCAACAACACATTCACAACATTGCGACCACCAGCATCAGAGTAAGCCTTGGTGAGAAAAAAATCAGAAATCGTCGTACCTTGAGGACGTGTCATCACTGCAAAAGAGAGCCATGCTACACCAGCACCTCCCACAAGGGCTATGATAAAATCACGGATACGACGCAAGCGCACGAAAAAACGAACAGGCGTTGGTGTAGGATTATGCAAACGTTTAGGCAACCACCGTAAACCAAGCAATAATAAGACGACTGTAACAACCTCAACAACTAATTGTGTTATTGCTAAATCAGGAGCAGAAAGCCATAAAAAGGTTGCACAAGTCATCAAACCAGCTCCCCCCAACAACATGAGTGATGCAAGACGATGAAACTTCGCTTGCCAAGCAACTAAAAGCGCACATAATCCGCCGACTAACCAAAGAGCGAGAAAAGGAATATCAACTGGAAAAAGCGGTAACGCCCCCGCTGAAATGAAACCATCGCACCAAAGTAAAAGACCAACAAATGCAAAACACACCCAAAAAATCCAGTGCAACTGTATCTGCAAACGGCGTGTTGATAAAATAGATTCCACCGCACGTGCCCATTTCCAAGAAATAATCACGAGAATGCGTTCAAAAATACGCGGTCCATTTAAGTGACGAAAAAAAGGTGCTCCATCATCACAGGATAAAAAATAACGGTGCCCGACAGCGTAGAGCAATCCGCCTCCTAATAACGCAACAAAACTCATCACTAATGGAGTATTGAACCCATGCCAAACAGCTAAACTATAAGGGATTGTCATTGATCCTAAAACAGACACAACCGCGTTATCTAAAATAGGTCCTATTGTTAAATTAGGAAAAATACCAACTGCTAAACAAATAAACACCAAAAGCTCCATTGGTAAACGCATGAAATGCGGTGGTTCATGGGGAGTTTTGGGTAAATTGACAGGTTTTGGTCCCAAAAAAACGCCATGAATAAAGCGTATAGAATAGGTTACACTAAACAGACTAGCCAGCGTTGCTACATAAGGTGCAATCCAATCGAGCCATGATTCCATATGCGTTTCAACAGCTTCAGCAAAAAACATCTCTTTCGATAAAAAACCATTCAACAAAGGAACTCCAGCCATCGCTGCGCTTGCAACTAAAGCGAGAGTTGCTGTAATAGGCATAGAGCGATAAAGCCCTGACAATTTACGCATATCACGTGTTCCCGTCTCGTGATCAATAATACCAGCAGCCATAAATAAAGAAGCTTTAAAAGTAGCATGATTAGCCATATGGAAGATCGCTGCAACACAAGCAAGTGGACTACCAAGGCTTAAAAGCGTGGTAATCAATCCAAGATGACTAATAGTTGAGTAAGCAAGCAGCCCTTTCAAGTCTTGCTGAAACATGGAAAAATAGGCACCAAGCAGCAATGTAGAGAGTCCTGAAAAGCCAACCAGCCAAAACCAAGATTCTGTCCCAGAAAGCACAGGCCATAAACGAACAAGCAAAAACAATCCCGCTTTTACCATGGTTGCTGAATGCAAATAAGCCGATACAGGGGTTGGAGCAGCCATCGCATTGGGCAGCCAAAAATGAAAGGGAAACTGCGCACTTTTTGTTAATCCCCCCAATAAAATACAAATAAGGACAGGACTATAAAGAGAACTTGACCGGATCATATCTCCAGACTGCAGCACTTTATCCAAATCAAAACTGCCAACAATATACCCAATCAATAAAACCCCAATAAAAAGTGCAAAACCGCCAAAACCTGTGATCGTTAGAGCCATACGCGCACCCTCACGCGCACTTGCATTATGATACCAATAGCCGATCAACAAAAAAGAAAAAATGCTGGTGAGTTCCCAAAAAATAACCAAAAAGACGAGATTACCTGATAAGACTATTCCCGTCATTGATCCCATAAAGGCCAAAAAAAAGGAAAAAAATCGCGGTACAGAATCTGCTGGATCCATGTAATAACGTGAATAAATGACAACAAGCAACCCAATTCCTGTAATGAGCAAGCAAAAAAGCCACGACAAACCATCTATACGGAGAATCAAATCGCTCCCCCATTCTGGAAGCCAAGAAATATCTAAACGCACTACGTGGTTTCCGCGAACTTCCGGATAAAGCATTATTGTAAAAATAAGACAGAAAAGTGCAACAATCCCAGCAAACCATGCTTCATTATTTTTTGCTGTCGAGCGAAAAAAGCCAATGATAGCACTTCCACCAAAGGGAAGCAAAACGAGCAATATCAACATTGCTTCCCGTGTTGTCATTCTTTCAACTCCATCCTGTCCTTAATATTTTGTCATCGACAAAACAAAAACTTATATCCTCACCCCCCATTCCACACTTAATGATAATAAGATTTAATAAAACTTAAAAGTATTTAAATTTTTCAAAAAAAACGCTTTCATGAAAATGCTGCGCACCACGCAAGTTTTCTCTTTATTGTAAGAACAATAACGCCCACGACAAGAAGCAATTAAAAATTTATTTAATAATTTCTATCCTTTAAAAAAGCGTGATAAACACTGTTTACGCCCCCCATGAAAAGGCTGAAAACTATTATCATTTTTATTATAAGAGCGATAACGCGCACGGCAAGATTCAATATGTTGTTTAAGCATCCATGGCTCTTTTTTTTCTAATTTTTCCGAAGAAGACGTTAAAAACACTTTTTTAGCATCTGGTACAGCTTTTAATGATGCGCTTTTTGTGCTTAAGTGCGGTGACGTAACAAATGCCACTTCAGGATACCACCAATTATCACTATATTTACGATAACCACGCCGATAATGACGATAACCTTTAAAACCATTAAGTTCTCTACGCCCCGTAAAAATCAAAGGCACCGAACTATCTTGGACAGAAGTCTGAGTAACCAGTTTGGCTTTAGCATCACTCCTATTTTGCCCCCAATTAACAAGAGTAGTTGTTATAATGAAAAAACTGCTAACCAATACAAAAGCTAAAGCATAATATAATTTTTTTTTCATACTCATAACGCAAAACTCAAAATAATAAACAACAGTAATTACAGAAAGCCTTTCTCTTTCTAGACAGAAACAGATTCTTTTCTTAAGACTCTTTTTTCTTGAGACATTCTGTTACTCTTTGTACTAAACGTTGATCTTGGTAATAAGATCCTTCAAAGAAGAATGAATAAATGATGATAAAAACCCCCTACTACCTTATAGACAAATCGAAACTCATCAAAAACATGCAAACAATTTCTCGTTTACGGGAAATGTCTGGAGCTAAAATTTTACTTGCTTTGAAATGTTTTGCCACATGGAGTGTTTTTGATTTAATGTCTGAGTTCATGGATGGAACCACATCATCATCCCTTTATGAGCTGCGTTTAGGAAGAGAAAAATTTGGCAAAGAAACACATGCTTATTCGGTTGCTTGGGCCGATCATGAAATTGATGAAGCCTGTAGCTATGCAGACAAAATTATCTTTAACTCAATCCAACAACTTCAACGTTTTTCTAAAGCTAGCAAAACCATCCAACGGGGTTTGAGGTTAAATCCAGGAATCAGCGCATCCAATTTTGATCTTGCCAATCCCTCCCGCCCTTTTAGCCGCTTAGGCGAAACCAATCAAAGCGCTATAAAAGAAGTTCTACCCCTCATAAATGGCCTAATGATCCACAACAATTGCGAAAATGCTGATTTTAATCTTTTTAACCAAATGCTGAATCACATGGAAGAAAAATTTGCAGAACTTTTCGCTGCGGTTGACTGGATAAGCCTTGGTGGCGGAATCCATTTTACAGCTGAAAATTATCCTTTAGAATCTTTCGCAAAACGTTTAAAACAATTTTCTAAAACCCATGGTGTTACTCTTTTTCTAGAACCAGGAGAAGCTGCTATCACCAAAAGCACCACATTAGAAGTCAGTGTTCTTGACACATTGTATAATGAAAAGAATCTTGCCATCGTTGACAGCTCAATTGAAGCACATATGCTTGATCTTCTCATTTATCGTGAAAATGCCAAATTAGAACCCAATCAAGGACCACACGAAATTATGATTTGTGGAAAATCTTGTCTTGCCGGCGATATTTTTGGAACATTTCAATTTCAAAAACCTCTTAAAATAGGCGATCGGCTGTCTTTTCAGGATGCAGCAGGTTATACAATGGTCAAGAAAAACTGGTTTAATGGCGTTACAATGCCTGCTATTGTTCTCAAAGAGTGCGATGGTACACTAACACTTCAACGCCAATTCAGCTATAACGACTATCAGGAAAGTCTTTCATAAAGATCAACCATAAAAACGTCATACAACAGTATTAAAAAGGAGATGAACCTACAATGAAAAAAAATGTTCTCATTATTGGTGCTGGAGGTGTTGCACAAGTTGTTGCACACAAATGTGCTCAAAACAACGATATTCTTGGTGAAATTCATATTGCTTCACGAACACTCAAAAAATGTGAAGCCATCATTGCTTCTATTAAAGAAAAAAACACTATGAAAGAACAGGGTGTTCTCAAAAGCCATTCGCTCAATGCCATGAATGTAGAAGAAGCTATAAAGCTCATCCAAAAGACCAAATGCGAAATTGTCATTAATGTTGGTTCTGCCTTTCTTAATATGTCTGTTCTTTCAGCTTGTATTGAAACCAAATGCGCTTATATCGATACAGCGATCCATGAAGACCCCTTGAAAATTTGTGAAACACCTCCTTGGTATGGCAATTATGAATGGCCTCGGCGTCAAGAATGTGAAAAAGCTGGTATAACCGCTATTTTAGGAGCAGGTTTTGACCCAGGTGTAGTGAATGCTTATGCAGCATTAGCGCGCGATGATTATTTTGATAAAATCACAGATATTGATATTATTGATATTAATGCCGGAAATCATGGGCGTTGGTTTGCTACAAATTTTGATCCAGAAATTAACTTCCGTGAATTTACAGGACAAGTATGGTCATGGCAAAATAAAAAATGGACTTCCAATAAAATGTTTGAAATCAGCCATGAATGGGATCTCCCCGTTGTTGGAAAACAAAAAGCCTATATGACAGGACATGATGAAATTCATTCATTATCGAAAAATCTCGATGTGGAGAATGTCCGTTTCTGGATGGGATTTGGTGAACGTTATATCACTGTTTTTACGGTTCTAAAAAACCTCGGACTCTTATCCGAACAACCGATTAAAACGGCGGAAGGTCAAGAAGTCGTGCCCTTGAAAGTCGTGAAAGCCGTCTTACCCGACCCTTCCTCTCTCGCCCCAGACTACACAGGAAAAACCTGTATCGGAGATCTTATTAAAGGCGAAAAAGATGGACACCTGCGAGAAATTTTTATCTATAATATAGCCGATCATAAACAAGCTTTTCATGAAACTGGAGCACAAGGCATTTCCTATACCGCTGGCGTACCAGCTGCTGCTACAGCCCTTCTCATTGCTACAGGCGAATGGGATGTTAAGACTATGGTCAATGTAGAGGAATTACCACCCCGCCCTTTCCTTAAATATCTTGATCGTATGGGGCTTCCCACTTTTATAAGAGAACAACAAGAGGATAAAAAATTAGAATTTTAAATTTATACCTATAGAAAGCATATGCTTGATTTTTTAAGTTATCAGAAAACTGCCCAATGAAAACAAACTTAATATTCTCATGTAATTATGGTTTTCAAAAAAATTTTAGCTATTCGTTATATTTTGGCAACATTACGATTTCTTAACAACCTTAAAGAAGAGATATATCATCTTTTTAAGACATAGCAAGCAATGATCAAGAAAAACAGAGAAGCAAAAACTAATTTAATCACACTGTATAACTTGTCATTATCATCAAAAAGATAGTGTCATAAACAAAAGATATAAAAATACCGCTCTTTTAAAAGAGCGGTATTTTGTAGAATATTCACCCCCTCCCCTCTTCATCTTAAATGACAAATATCCTTAACCCACACCAATCATTAAACAATTCAATTTCTTTGAGCGAATTCCTCTTGGCTTCTCTCTTCATATGATTCATTATCATATATAACACATTGATTTATAACAACAAATATCATTTTCAACTTGATTCATAACGCTGAATATTATAAGATTCTCTTATCACAAACTCTCTCACATTGAATCAATTAATATCTTTTTCCTGCACATCACAAACAGAGCGAGCGTGTGAGTAAAAATGATAAAAGAAAAGAATAAAAATCTCTCTTATAAAAATTCTCAAATAATAAAGAGCTTTAGCAATATTGAGAACTGAAAAAGTGCATTATAATGTCAGCGTGTACTTTTACTAAACATAAAGATGATGATGCACAAATAGGTCTTATAACAATTTGAATGAATTTTATATATTTCAAGAGGAACTTTACAGCTATACCATTCATGAGCACCATCGCGAAGTAAGTTTGCACATTTTGAGAGATGTGTTCTTAAAACAAAGCACGCAAATAGGCTCATAACCCTATCCTAAATATTTTATAACAGTATAAAAACCACCCCATATGTAAAACTTTACATAAACCAAACACCACCGCTCTAAACGATAGTGCACAACAAGATAATCAATAAAAACTACACAACTGAATTTTAAAACAATAATTATCGAAAAGCATACAACAAACGGAATATTTCAATACAATTGGTTGTATTCCTTTTTAAAGTTTTAAAATGTTGTTGTATGCTTCACAAATATTTTCTGCCTCCTATGACCTTTAAAATGTACTTTTTAAAAGCTTTTTAAATATGAAGTGGTTTAGCAAATGTTGCCAAAGCTGCCTCACGCACGGCTTCTGATAAGGTAGGATGTGCGTGGCAACAACGCCCCAGATCTTCTGATGAACCACCAAATTCCATTAAAACTGCAATTTCATGGATCATTTCACCAGCACCAAATCCAAGAATATGCCCCCCTAATACCCGATCTGTTTTTTTATCAGAAAGGATTTTAACGAACCCATCACTCTTTTGCATTGCACGAGCACGACCATTAGCCATAAAAGGAAATTTGCCAACATTATATTCAATACCAGCAGTTTTTAGCTCTTCTTCTGTCCTTCCTACACTAGCAATTTCCGGCTGTGTATAAACAACACTAGGAATAACATCAAAATTAACATGCCCTTTTTGACCTGCCAAAATTTCTGCCACAGCAACGCCTTCTTCCTCTGCTTTATGCGCTAACATTGGCCCTTTTACGACATCACCAATCGCATAAATTCCTGGAACATTCGTCTGCCAATGGGCATCAATTGCAATAAATCCGCGTTCATCTAACTGAACACCAGCCTCCCCTAAGCCAAGCCCCTCGGTATACGGAGAACGTCCAGTAGCAATAAGCACAACATCAGCCTCTAAAGTTTCAGCTGCACCACCTTTGACGGCTTCAAAAGTCACCTGAGCAGTTGAGCCAGATTGTGTAACAGCTGTCACCTTTGTTCCCGTCTTATATTCTATCCCCTGTTTTTCCATTAATTTCTGAAATTGCCGTGAAACTTCACCATCCATTGAGCCCAAAATTTTATTAAGATACTCAATAATGGTAACTTTAGCACCTAAACGGCTCCAAACTGATCCAAGTTCTGAACCAATAACACCAGCACCCACTACAATCATATGCTCTGGTACTTTTTCAAGTGAAAGGGCTCCCGTAGAAGAAACAATAGTCTTTTCATCAATTTCAACATTCACGCCTGGAATGCCTGAACTCTCTGAGCCCGTAGCAATAATAATATTTTTTGTTTCAATTGTTTGTTTATTACCATCTCTGGCAACAACTTCCACATGACCCGCACTCAAAATTTTAGCTGTTCCAAAAAAAGTATCAACTTTATTTTTTTTCATCAAAAAAGAAACGCCACTTGTATTGGCTGTCACCACAGCTTTCTTATGAACCATCATTTGTTCAAGATTAAGCTTAGATTTACCAATAGAAATACCAAGCGTTTCAAAACCATGCTGGGTTTCAGAAAACACTTCTGAAGCATGCAACAACGCTTTAGAAGGAATACAACCAACGTTGAGACATGTTCCTCCTAATGTTGTACGCTTTTCAATAATCGCTACTTTAAGTCCTAGTTGTGCAGCCTTTATTGCTGCTACATAACCACCTGGACCCGCTCCGATCACAGCCACATCATAAGACATCCGTTTCTCCTTTCATCCTGAAAACTGTATTTTACAAATCAAGAACAAGGCGTTCCGGATCTTCTAAGCTTTCCTTAACACGCACAAGGAAAGTTACAGCTTCTTGCCCATCCACAATACGGTGATCATAAGAAAGCGCTAAATACATCATGGGGCGGATCACAACTTGGCCCTCAACAACCATTGCTCGCTCTTTAATCGCATGCATTCCCAAAATACCAGATTGTGGTGCATTCAAAATCGGTGTTGACATCAACGATCCATACACACCACCATTGGTAATGGTAAAAGTTCCCCCTTGCATATCAGAAACGGCTAATTTTCCATCACGCGCAAGACGCCCCAAACGACCAATCTCTTTTTCAATCTCTGCCAATGACATTTGATCTGCATCTCGCACTACTGGAACAACAAGCCCTTTATCCGTTCCAACAGCAATTCCAACATTGACATAGTTTTTGTAAACAATATCTGTCCCATCAATCTCGGCATTAACAGCAGGAAGTTCTTTTAATGCATGACAAACAGCTTTGGTAAAAAAGCCCATAAAACCAAGTTTAACACCATGTTTCTTTTCAAAAAGGTCCTTATAACGCTTGCGCAAATCCATCACCGCTGACATATCAACCTCATTAAATGTGGTTAACATTGCTGCTACATTTTGTGCATCTTTAAGACGGCGAGCAATTGTTTGACGCAATTTCGTCATACGAACCCGCTCTTCACGTGTTTCTTGGACAGGAGCTGCCGAAGAACTCGTCGCAGAAGAAGAGGGTGTAGAGGCATTTGTACTTTGTTTTAATCCACCAAGAACATCTTCTTTAAGAATTTGTCCACGTTTTCCAGAACCTGAAATATCGCTTTTTGCAACATTATTTTCAGCCATCAATTTTGCTGCTGAAGGAGAAGGAGGCATTGTACTGCTCGAAGCAGGCTTCTCTGATTCAGATGAAGCCGCTGGAACAAGTGTAGCAGAAGGTGAAGATGATTGGGAGACACCAGCTTCTCCAGCTTCCACCACTCCTAAAAGAGCATTTACTTCAACCGTATCGCCTTCTTTTGCAATGATTTCAGATAATTTTCCCGCAACAGGAGAAGGAACTTCAACGGTCACCTTATCAGTTTCTAATTCAACCAAAGGCTCATCCATAGCGACAGCTTCGCCAAGTTTTTTAAACCATTTGCCAATCGTTGCTTCGGTAACCGATTCGCCCAAAGTAGGAACACGAATTTCAGTAGTCATAATATTTTTCCATACATCAGAGTAGTAATAAATTAAGAACCTAACGCGTCTTTAAGAAACGCAGCCAGTTGTTCAAGGTGTTTCACCATTAACCCAGAGGCCGGTGACGCACTCGCAGGACGTCCTGCATAACGAGCACGTGAATATTGCGCATTAATATGCGTCAAAACCCATTCCAAATAAGGCTCAATAAATGACCAAGCCCCCATGTTTTTTGGTTCTTCTTGGCACCAAAAAACTTCCGCCTGCAAAAAGCGCGACAACACATTCACCAAAACTTTAGCAGGGAAAGGATAAAGTTGTTCAACACGAAGGAGGTAAACATCATCAATACCCTTTTTTTCACGTTCTTCATAAAGGTCGTAATAAACCTTACCAGTACAAAGAACGACACGGCGAATTTTATTATCTTTCTGCAACTTAATGACAGAATCTTTGAGACATTCTGCATCATCAAGCAACACACGACAGAAACTTGTTTCTGGCCCCATTTCATTGAGAAGAGAAACAGCGCGCTTATGACGTAAAAGTGATTTCGGTGTCATCAAAATCAATGGCTTACGGAAGTCACGCTTAATTTGTCGACGCAAAATATGAAAATAATTTGCAGGGGTTGTACAATTAGCAACCTGCATATTATCTTCCGCACAAAGTTGAAGAAACCGTTCTAAACGTGCAGAAGAATGCTCCGGCCCTTGCCCTTCAAAACCATGAGGCAATAAACACACAAGACCAGACATACGAAGCCACTTACGCTCTGCGGATGAAATAAATTGATCAAAAATGACCTGTGCACCATTAGAGAAATCACCAAATTGTGCTTCCCAAAGTGTTAATCCTCGTGGTTCAGCAAGAGAATATCCATATTCAAAACCAAGAACAGCTTCTTCAGAAAGCATAGAATTAACAACTTCATAAAGCGCTTGCCCCTTTTGTAAATGATTCAAAGGAATATAACGCGCCTCATTTTCTTGGTCATAAAGAACTGAATGACGTTGTGAAAAAGTTCCCCGTTCAACATCCTCACCGGAAAGACGAACCGGTGCTCCTTCCAAACAAAGAGAACCAAAAGCTAGAGCTTCAGCGGTTGCCCAGTCAACACCCTCACCGGTTTCAAAAATTTTAGCACGATTATTTAAAAAACGTTGAATGGTTTTGTGAACGTGAAAATCTGCCGGAATTTCGACAATTTTCTGACCAATTTCCTTTAAAATTTTTAATTCAACACCGGTTGTTCTAGAATGTTGTTCATCAGAACTACTAAAAGCTTTGAGTCCCGTCCAGCTTCCATCAAGCCAATCAGCTTTATTAGGCTTATAAGAAGCACTTGCTTCAAATTCACCTTCAAGCTTATCGCGCCATATTTTTTTTTGTTGCTCAATCTCTTCTAAAGAAATCACCCCTTCTGCTACCAATTGGTCACTATAAAGTTGAAGTGTTGTTTTATGATTACGAATTGCTTTATACATAAGCGGTTGCGTAAAGGAAGGCTCATCACCTTCATTATGCCCATAACGGCGATAACAAAACATATCAATAACCACCGGTTTATGGAAAATTTGGCGAAACTCTGTTGCTATTTTGGCAACAAAAACAACTGCCTCAGGATCATCACCATTCACATGGAAAATTGGTGCATCAATCATTTTTGCAACATCTGATGGATAAGGCGAAGAACGTAAAAAACGTGGAGATGTTGTAAAACCAATCTGATTATTGATAATAACATGAAGTGAGCCTGCAACACGATAACCTTTAAGACCTGAAAGACCAAAAGTTTCTTGGATAACGCCTTGTCCCGCAAAAGCAGCATCACCATGAATAAGCAATGGCATCACTTTTGAACGCTCACTTAATGAGAGTAAATCAGTATGTGCAAGTCCCATAAGTTGATCTTGTTTAGCACGTGCTTTTCCCATAACAACCGGATCAACAATCTCAAGATGAGATGGATTGGCCAACAGCGATAAATGAACTTTTTTACCATCAAATTCAAGATCAGCTGAAGTTCCCAAATGATATTTGACATCACCGGATCCCTCCACATCATCAGGCTTATAAGATCCCCCTTTGAATTCATGAAAGATAGCCCTATGCGGCTTGGCAAGAACTTGTGAAAGAACATTTAAACGACCACGATGTGCCATTCCTAAAATAACTTCCTGCACCCCTAAAGCACTACCACATTTGATAATCTGTTCAAGAGCGGGAATCAGCGCCTCACCACCATCGAGTCCAAAACGCTTTGTACCTTTATATTTAGTGTCTAAAAACTGTTCGAATCCTTCTGCCTGAATAAGCTTTTTCAGGATAGCTTTCTTGTCTTGTTGTGTGAAAGAAATTTTTTCATCTCGCCCTTCAATGCGTTCTTGAAGCCATGCTTTCTGAACCGGATCAGAAACATGCATATATTCCACACCGATTGTTGAACAATATGTACGGTTGAGAATTTCAAGCATTTGTGGAATAGTTGCATATTCCAACCCTAAAACATTATCAATAAAAATGGGACGCTCGTAATCAGCTGGAGTAAAACCATAAGCTTCTGGAGAAAGTTCCTTATAATCTTCTTGTTTTTCGGCCAATTGAAGAGGGTCAAGCCGCGCACGAAGATGCCCCCGTGCTCGAAACGCACGAATCATCATAATTGCATGAACGGAATCACGTGTTGCACGAATAATATCTTGCTCACTGGAAGTTTTTCCCTTTTGTGCAGCACCTGTTATTGCTTTTTCCTTTAATTTATCACCAAGATATTTTTCAAGAGAAGACCAATCACCATCAAGAGCAGAAACCAATTCTCCATTTGCCTTTACTGGCCAATGATCACTTTGCCATGTTGCCCCTTCAGCATTTCTGAGAACATCTTCTTTATTATCATGAAGTCCTTCAAAAAAAGCACGCCACTGTGAATCAACACTGGTAGGATCTTTTTCATATTGAGCATAAAGTTGATCTATATAATCCGCATTGCCACCATAAAGAAATGATGTCTGTGCAAAAAGGCTATTTATTTCGTCCTGCCTTGCCATATACCTCTCCGGAACATCTATTCCGTCTCCTTATATCTCTTTTCGACCTTTAAATGCTTACAAAACAAGCAATGATTCAAACATTCAAAAAAGTTTTACCTTTTTATACTCAAGTTTTTTCACCTGAATCTAAGAACTTTTTCTTATTCAGGTGAAATTTTCTTTTAGCCCTTCAAAACTGACATCAAAGTCTTACCTATCTGTGATGGTGAAGGAGACACTCGAATCCCTGCTGATTCCATTGCCGCAATTTTATCTTCTGCTCCACCTTTACCACCAGAAATAACAGCACCAGCATGTCCCATTGTACGTCCTGGAGGAGCTGTACGGCCAGCAATAAAGCCAACAACTGGTTTTTTACGACCTTTTTTTGCTTCATCTTGCAGAAACTGTGCTGCTTCTTCTTCAGCAGAACCACCAATCTCCCCAATCATAACAATAGACTGAGTTTCATCATCCGCTAAAAACATTTCCAACACATCAATAAATTCAGTGCCCTTAACAGGGTCGCCACCAATCCCTATCGCAGTTGTTTGCCCGAGACCTTCCTGACTCGTTTGAAAAACGGCTTCATAAGTTAAAGTTCCCGACCTCGAAACAACCCCAACAGAACCTTTTCTAAAAATAGAACCAGGCATAATACCAATTTTACATTCATTTGGTGTAAGAATACCAGGACAATTAGGACCAATAAGACGAGACTTTGAGTTTTCTAATCGCGCCTTCACTTTAACCATATCCATAACGGGAATACCTTCCGTAATACAGATAATTAAACGAACTTCAGCTTCAATAGCCTCTATAATAGCTGCCGCAGCCCCTGCAGGAGGAACATAAATAACAGAAGCATCCGCGCCTGTTTTTTCCTTTGCTTCTGCAACATTAGCAAAGATAGGAAGAGTTTCGCCTTTTGAACCTTCCCATGTTTCTCCACCCTTTTTAGGATTAACACCCCCAACCATTTGCGTACCATGATAAGCAAGCGCCTGTTCTGTATGAAATGTTCCTGTTTTTCCTGTAAGCCCTTGAACTAGAACTTTTGTCTCTTTATTCACAAGAATCGACATAGCTTAAGCTCCCTTCACGGCTGCAACAATTTTTTGGGCAGCATCATCTAAATCATCAGCAGGAATAACATTCAAACCACTTTCATTAATAATTGCTTTACCCTGCTCAACATTAGTGCCTTCAAGACGAACAACTAAGGGAACCTTTAAACCAACCTCACGAACAGCAGCAACCACACCTTCAGCAATGACATCACAACGCATAATACCACCAAAAATGTTAACCAAAATGCCCTTAACATTTGGATCGGCCGTAATAATTTTAAAAGCAGCTGTCACCTTTTCTTTTGACGCTCCACCACCAACGTCAAGAAAATTTGCAGGCTCAGCTCCATAGAGTTTGATAATATCCATTGTTGCCATAGCAAGACCCGCACCATTAACCATGCAACCAATCGTACCCTCAAGAGCAACATAAGCAAGATCATGCTTTGATGCTTCAATTTCTTTTGGATCCTCTTCTGAAAGATCGCGTAATTCTAAAATATCTGGATGACGAAACAGAGCATTATTATCAAAAGAAACTTTTGCATCAAGAACACGTAAACGACCATCTTTCATCACAATAAGCGGATTGATTTCTAAAAGGCTCATATCTTTTTTACAAAATGCCTTATAGAGAATCGGAAAAAGCTTTTCACCATCTTCTCGCGCACTACTTTGTAGTTTCAATGCATCACAAAGTCTTGCACAATCAACCGAAGTAACACCCTCTACAGCATCAATGGGAAGCGTGAATATTTTTTCTGGTGTCTCTTCAGCAACCGTTTCAATATCCATTCCACCTTCTGTTGAAACAACAAAAGCAATTCGACCAACGCTACGATCAACCAAAAGTGAAAGATAAAGCTCCCTTTCAATATCAGCACCATCCTCAATGTAAAGACGATTGACCTGCTTACCCTCTGGACCCGTTTGTTTGGTTACCAAAGTTTTACCAAGCATTTCTTGAACATTTGCAACAACTTCTTCAACAGATTTTGCAAGCCGAACACCACCCTTTGCATCAGGACCAAGTTCTTTAAACTTACCCTTACCACGACCACCAGCGTGTATCTGACTTTTAACCACATAGAGAGGTCCGGGCAATTTTTCCGCCCATTTTTCAGCTTGCTCAACAGAATAAACAGCAACACCATTTGCAATTGGTGCTCCATATTCATGAAGCAGACGTTTGGCCTGATACTCATGGATATTCATGCATTTGTCCTTTTCTTTTATGGATCATTATTAATCCTAAAGTTTTAATATTCTAAATACTTAGTTTTAATGAATTAAATCTTGTTCAATTTACTTGAGACTAGGCACAAGAGCAATACAAGCTTCACAAAGCTTTTTAACTGCATTTACTGAATGATCAAAAGCACCTCTTTCTTCTTTATCAAGATCAATTTCAATGACTCGTTCAACACCACCTGCACCAATTACAACAGGAACACCAACGTAGGTATCATTAACCCCATATTCTCCTGAAAGATAAGCTGCAACAGGCACAACACGCTTAGTGTCCTTTAAATAGGCCTCAGCCATAGAAACAGCAGAAGCTGCTGGTGCATAATAAGCAGAACCTGTTTTTAACAAACCAACAATTTCTGCACCGCCATCACGGGTACGCTGGATAATTTGATCAATTCTTTCCTGTGTTGTCCAGCCCATCTTTATAAGATCAGGCAAAGAAATACCACCAACTGTTGAATAACGCACGAGAGGAACCATTGTATCACCGTGCCCCCCTAAAACAAACGCTGTCACATCTTTAATAGAGACCTTAAATTCCTCAGATAAGAAATGACGAAAACGCGCTGAATCAAGAACACCAGCCATACCAACCACTTTATGTGTAGGGAGACCTGAAAATTTCTGCAATGCCCACACCATTGCATCAAGGGGATTGGTAATACAAATAACAAATGCTGAAGAAGCGTATTTTTTAATTCCAGCTCCAACTTGTTCCATAACCTTTAAATTAATGCCCAAAAGTTCATCACGGCTCATACCAGGTTTTCGCGCAACGCCTGCTGTTACAATAACAACATCAGCACCTTCAATTGCTTCATAAGCATTAGCACCTTTTAGACTGATATCAAAACCATCAACGGGAGAAGATTCGGCGATATCTAGAGCCTTACCTTGTGGCACACCTTCTGCAATATCAAATAAGACCACATCAGCAAGCTCTTTAAGCCCAATAATATGTGCTAAAGTACCACCAATCATACCTGAACCAATGAGAGCTATTTTTTTCCGTGCCATTTTATTTTTTCCTAACTTTTAGATAATTCAGCGCACACCCATCAGCGTCCCTATACTGAATATTTTTGACTTCAACCATATTCAAACAATATCATAAAAAGGAGTAAAGAAATGAAATTTACAAATTTTTCTCCTTACAGAAACAACAACCCTCCGCTGAAACAACTATTAGAAAATTATCACGATGTATCGATAAAGTGAATTTTAAAAAAATACAACAGAATTATTACATTTCTTTAATTTCAAAGAGTTATTGTTTTTACAGTTTACGTAAAGGTAAAAGTATAATCAATGCTTCTTCTTCAAAAGAAAATGTTCTTCCCAAAGTTTTAAATAATCGTGGCTTTGCATTTCAAAAAGACGTGACTGTGTTCTTTGAAATTCAAATGTTTCCGTAATCTGCGCATGCCCTTTATACAAATCTCCCACCTCTGCCGCAGCCGACATAAATAACCGTATGTGGCGCTCATAAAGAATATCAATAAGCAAAATAAACCGTTTTGTTTCATTGCGACATGTATCATCCATGACCGGTACATTATCAATAAAAATCGTATGATAATTCTCCCCTAATACCAAATACTCAGCCGCTGCCAAAGGCTTTGCACATAAATCTCCATAATCAAAGCGTGCACATCCTGCACCAACCCGCGGAATAGGAATAAGGCGCCCTTTTATAGAAAGCTCATCAGATATCTCCTTATGTCCTTGCAATACAAGTGCCCATGCTTGATCCATGCATTCATCTGCTTTTTTCCCTAAAGGTGCTACATACACAGGCTGTAGATTTGATTTTTCAAGACGATAATCTGTTTTTGCATCAAGATTAACAACACGAACATATGCTTTCAAAACTTGAATAAAAGGCAAAAAGAGTTCACGATTTAAACCGTTATAATAAAGGTTATCCGGCGCCACATTTGAAGTCGCAATAAAGAAAATTCCTTTATCAAACAAAGCAGAAATAAGCCGCCCCAATACCATAGCATCAGCAATATCTGTTACACTAAACTCATCAAAACAAAGTACCTTTGCTTCTCGTGCAAGATCTTCAGCAACAGCTAAAATAGGATTATCTTGTTTAAACTTTTCACCCCCAGATGCTTGACGATAAAAATTAATACGCTCATGCACATCAGTCATAAAATCATTAAAATGAGCACGCTTTTTATGACCTTTAGGCAAACAAGAAAAGAACAAATCCATCAGCATGGTTTTGCCCCGTCCTACTTCACCAAAAACATACAACCCCTGAAAAGAACCTTTTTCATCCCCTTGTTTTACAACACAAGAGATATTTTGTTTTTTCCTCTTAAATATTCTATTAAAGAAAGAGCAAAATATCCAAGTCCAAGGACGAGAGATGTTTTGTTCCGCAATTTTTTTTAATAAATGGTCAAAATATTCTGTTATAGCTAATTGAGCGGGATCAAAACAAACCTCCCCTTTAGAGACAAGCTCTTTATAACGTGTTGAAACGAGAATCATCCAAATAACCTTTTTCAAACCGTTCTCAATGAAAAATACAAATACTTTTCACGAATCTGCCCGTCTAGCTTAGTTTTTCATAAACGATCAAAAATGATTTAACGACTTAAAACAACGGGATGATCATCAAGTGTACGTCCCTCAAAACGATCAACATTTGAAGAGTAGAGAGCAAGGATAACACGTCCAGAGTTATTATAAAAATATAATCTTTTTCCTTTAACAGCCCACGATCTCACTTGGGAAGCAATTCCTGGACAGTGTAAAGGACCAGCGCGGTACCCTTGTCCAAACTTTGTTTGCGGCGTTGCGATCCGACAAACTTTACCCCCCATAGAAAGATTCCATACACCAGCAACACTTGCAGGAAATAAATCAGTAGCATTACTTGGCAATTCGAGACTAGCCATTCGTCCATCACTCTGAGAATCTCCTTTTTCATACATCGAAGCGTTTGCTGCCTCAGATATCGACGAAGAAGTAGATGACAGATCAGACACTTCCAATGTTGTCATTTGTTGAGATGGATAAAAAACTTCTAATGCGTTACTACCGTCATTACTGTCAAACCGTGTTGTTGAACATCCCCCTAAAAGCATTACAGTTGATAGTGCAACGAAAAACGAAATTTTTGAAAACGACATATCTGTACTCTCTCCCACGACAATAAATAAGTTCACAAAAAAAATTAAGTGAATATTTGTTATAGTTACAAAGATAAATTAACAAATTAAAAAAAACAGGTTAAAATCACTTATTTTTAAACGAAATAATTTATGTACCCAATTTTATCTTTATTAAAGACTAGAAATTTATAAGATTTTCAGTCATATATTTCTTTATAAGTAATCATTAGAAATAGAGAAGTTTCATGAAAACGCCATTTAGCAAAATGGACGGTCTTGGAAATCAAATTATTGTTATTGATATGCGTGAAAGCACTCATGCTCTTACACTACAAGCAATCCTTGCTTTGTCAGCAGATCCCGAAATGCATTTTGATCAAATCATGGCTATCCACACACCAACCCAGAAAAAAGCCGACTTCCGCATAGAAATATGGAATGCCGACGGATCAATGGCTAAAGCTTGTGGCAATGGTACCCGCTGTGTCGTTGCATGGCTTAAAGATCACAATTTTGGTGAAAAATTTCGTTTAGAAACTCCCACTGGAATTATTGAAGGGACATATCAAACCGATAATCTCATTTCTGTTGATATGGGATGCCCAAATTTCAATGCAAAAGAGATGCCTGTTTCACGTGAAATAGTTGATACCAATCACGTAGAAATTACGGCTGGTCCCCTAAAAGATGCTTGTCTCATATCCATTGGCAATCTCCATGCTATCTTTTTTGTTGAAAATGATATTCAACATATTCCATTAGAAAAATATGGGCCAAAACTTGAACATGATCCCCTATTTCCCGAACAGTGCAATATTTCCATTGCTTGCATAACGTCAAAGAAAAGTCTAAATTTACGGACATGGGAGCGAGGAGCAGGATTAACACAAGCATGTGGAAGTGCTGCCTGTGCAAGTGCAGTGGCTGCTTATCGTCGTGGTCTTACACAACGCCATATTGATGTAAACTTACCAAAGGGAACACTTAATATTTTTTACCGAGAAGACGATCACGTTATTATGACAGGACCAATAAAATATCAATTTAGTGGTTTTTTAAGCCCTTTAACAGGGCGCTACAAAAAGGATCACTCCTGATGGCAATAGAAATTGTAACTTTTGGTTGTCGGCTTAATAGCTACGAATCGGAAATCATTCGCAAAGAAAGTACTTCTTCAGGGCTAGATCAGCTTAAAGATGGTGCTATTATCTTTAATACCTGTGCTGTCACTACCGAAGCCGTACGACAAGCAAAACAAGCTATCCGCAAAGCACGACGTGAAAATCCTCATGCACGTATCATTGTAACAGGGTGTGCAGCCCAAACAGAAGCACAAAATTTTGCCTCAATGACAGAAGTGGATCTCGTTTTAGGAAACGAAGATAAACTTCACGCCCATTCTTATCGTCAACTTCCTGATTTTGGTATTAACCATTCCGAAAAGGTGCGTGTCAATGATATTATGGAAGTACAAAAAATTGCTCCACATATGGTCAGTGCAATGCAAGAGCGCACCCGCGCTTTTGTACAGGTACAAAATGGATGTGATCATCGCTGTACATTTTGCATTATTCCTTATGGACGAGGACCATCTCGCTCTGTTCCCATGGGTGCTGTCATAGAACAAATTAAAAAGCTGATAGGTGAGGGTATCCAAGAAGTGGTCCTTACAGGTGTTGACCTTACAAGTTATGGCCACGATCTTCCTGGAAAAGCTACTCTAGGAAAATTAACTTCAGCAATTTTGCATCATGTTCCTGACTTAGCGCGATTACGCCTCTCATCTATTGACTCTATTGAAGCAGACGAAGAACTCATCAATCTTTTAGCTTATGAAACAAGGATCATGCCCCATTTGCATTTATCTTTGCAAGCAGGTGATAATATGATTTTAAAACGGATGAAACGGCGACACTTACGCGAACATGCCATTCAATTTTGCCAAGAATTGCGTGCCAAACGTCCTACAGTGGTTTATGGTGCCGACTTAATTGCTGGTTTTCCTACAGAAACAGAAGAGATGTTTCAAAACAGTCTTGTTTTAATCAAAGATTGTAATTTAACCCATCTCCATGTCTTCCCCTTTAGTCCAAGAGAAGGAACACCTGCCGCACGTATGCCACAAATCAACCGTAAAATAGTTAAGATGCGTGCTGAAAAATTACGTAAAGCAGGTGAAGAGGCTTACCAAAAGCATCTTGCTCATTTGCAAAACAGTCTACAAACAGTTCTCATTGAAAAAGATGAAATCGGACGAACAGAAGATTATACTCTTGTACAAGTTAAAGGTGCAAAAGCAGGAACAATTGTTCAAGCCCTTATCGTCGATCATGATGGCGATAAATTGATTGCTGTCCTTCCAAAATTAAACGCTGCTTGAGCAGGAAAATTCTTATGACGAAATCTTTTATTAAAAAAATATTCTCTTTTAACAAATCTCAAGAGCAGGAAATGAAACAACAGATTTCTATTCCTGATAAAAGCGATATAATGGAAGAAAATAAAGACAAAAATGAAAGGACAAAAAATAACCAAATCTCTATAGACACAGAAAAAGAAGAGCAAACAAAAAATCGAGAGTTAACACTTACAAAATATGATAAAAAATCTCCATTTCTAGAATCCCATTCTGATAAAATTCCTCTTTCTGGTAAAATTATTGTCACAGACAACATCCGTGAAAAAAAGAATGAAGAAATTTTATCTGAACCTTCTGTTGAACAAAAAAAGATAGCGTGGTTTGGGCGCCTTAAAAAAAGTCTATCTCTTTCTTCACAACGCCTAAGCGGATCAATTGGCGACCTCTTTGTTAAAAGAAAACTTGATGAAGATACATTGCAAGAGCTCGAAGATATCCTTATCCAAGCTGATCTTGGAGTAGAAACGGCGACACGCATCACAAATACTTTAGCTTCCAGTCGTTACGGAAAAGATCTTTCCCCAGACGATATTCATACTATTGTAGCTGATGAGGTCAAAAAAGTTCTGGAACCTGTTGCAATTCCATTAGAGCTTGATCTCAGCTATAAACCTCATGTTATTTTGCTGGTAGGTGTAAATGGAACTGGAAAAACGACAACAATCGGAAAACTTGCAGCAAAATTAACAGCAGGGGGATTAAAAGTTATGCTTGCAGCTGGTGATACTTTCCGAGCCGCAGCTATTGAGCAATTGCATATTTGGGGTAAACGTACTGATTCTCCTGTTATTTCGACAAAATTGGGTGCAGATGCCGCCAGCTTAGCCTTTGATGCTTATGAAAAAGCAAAAAAAGCAAACAGCGATGTATTAATTATTGATACAGCAGGGCGTTTACAAAATAAATCTGAATTGATGGATGAGTTGGCAAAAATTATTCGTGTTTTAAAAAAACACACCCCCCAAGCACCCCATACAATCCTTCAAACGCTTGATGCAACTACCGGACAGAATGCACTCAACCAAGTGGAAATTTTCCGTGATATTGCTGGTGTTAATGGTTTAGTCATGACAAAGCTAGATGGAACCGCACGAGGAGGAATTCTTGTCGCTATAGCAGCAAAATATAAATTACCCGTTTATTTTATCGGTATAGGAGAAAATATTGAAGACCTTCAACCTTTTTCTGCTTCTGACTTTGCCGAAACTATCGCAGGAAAACATACATGAAACAGCCTTTATCTAACTCTAATTCACGCAATAATTCTGAAAAAAATATGAATAACAATAAGACCCCCCCTCTCTCACCAACCATAAAGTTTCTCTTAGAAATGGGTCCGTTGGTTGCCTTCTTTTTTGCCAATTATAAGGGAGAATGGTTAATAAAAAACATTGGATTTTTTCAAAATTTTAGTAAACCTATTTTCCCTGCAACAGCTATTTTTATGATAGCGATTATTATTTCTCTAAGCTTATCATGGATCCTTGCAAGACAAATTCCTATTATGCCTCTTCTTTCAGGAATCTTTGTTCTAGTCTTTGGATTTTTAACTCTTTGGCTTCACAACGATACTTTCATCAAAATGAAACCAACAATTATTAATAGCTTATTTGCGCTCATCCTTTTTGGTGGTATGTGTTTTAAAAAACCACTTTTACGTTATGCTCTTGATTCTACATTAAAACTTGATGATTTAGGCTGGCAAAAACTTACCTATCGTTGGGCATTCTTTTTCGTTTTTCTTGCCCTTTTGAATGAAATTATTTGGCGTAATTTTAGCGACAATTTTTGGACAAGTTTTAAAGTATTTGGCGTCATGCCCCTAACAGTCCTCTTTATGCTTACCCAAATGCCTATCATTATGAAACATTCAAAAGGACTTTTCACAGAAGAGGACAAATCTGATTCTTAAAAAAATTCACCACTATATATTATTCTATAGATTCATCACCAAACACTGTTCAGGAGAAAAACATGTTGATTGAACAGTTTATTTGTCGAAAAGATAACTTTGGTGTACTCATTCATGATGAAAAAAGTGGCTACACAGCTGCAATTGATGCTCCTGAAGGTGAAGCGATTCATGACGCCTTAAAACGCCGTAACTGGACACTTCAGACTATTTTTGTAACTCATCATCATCACGACCATGTAGAAGCATTGGAAGAATTAAAACAAGTATACAACGCTATGGTTATCGGACCAGAAGCAGAAAAAGAAAAGATTCACCATCTTGATCAAACACTTCAACCTGATGAAAAACTTCTCTTTGGTTCTCACCCACTTTTGGCTCTTTCAACACCTGGTCACACTTCGGGCGCATTATCTTATTATTTTCCTGAAGAAGGTTTACTCTTTGCTGGAGATACACTTTTCTCACTCGGTTGTGGACGCCTTTTCGAAGGAACACCTGCTCAAATGCTGAACTCTTTAAAAAAGCTTCGTCAACTTCCCGATAAGACACTTCTTTATTGCGGTCATGAATATACCAAAAACAATGCTCTTTTTGCGTTAACACTTGATCCACATAATCAGAAACTTCGTCAAAGAGTAGAAGAAGTTTTTTTGCTACATGCAAAAAATACTATGACTTTACCAGTAACCTTAGGGCAAGAAAAAGCTACCAATCCCTTTCTCCGCTGGGATGACAGTACACTGCGAAGAAGCCTTGCAATGGAAGAAGAAACAGATGAAAACGTCTTTGCTGAAATTCGAAGAAGAAAGGATAATTTTTAACCATGTTTAAGCTCGTGTTACATTTTTTTTCCTTTTTCTTTTTGTAATACATACTCAACTAACAATGGCAAAGGAAATAGACAATCAATTTAATTTCCAGCATTTCATTGAAAATTACACCCTAACTGAAGACTTTCTTTTAAAAATGGAACAAATTGGAAAGGAATATGAAAATTTACTGCCAGAGTTAAAAACATCTAATACCCCATATAACAGTAGTATTAAAGAATTTACCGCTTATATTTTTGATCAACCAAAATTAATGAGTATTTTAAAAAACAATAACATCACACCTAAAGATTTTGCTGTTGGTTGCAATATGTTTGAAGGAATATTGATGGCGCTTAGCTGGGGTTTTGAATTTGATGAAAAAAAACTGTGTTTTTAAGCAATTTGGAATTTGGTAAAAAACATATGTATAGAATATTGGCTGTTGAAAGCAAAATTTGTAACCCAACAAAGAAAAAGGAAACAGCCAATAAATTCAATTTCCCGCATGTCATCGCAAATTACATCTTAACGGAAGATTTGCTTTTTAAAATGGAACAAATTAATAAAGAAGAGTGTGAAAACTCACCACCAGAATCAAAAGTATCCAATACTGAAAAAGCATCTGATATTGAAATTGAACACGATGACAGTATTGAAAGATTAGTAGCTTCTATTTCTAATCAACCAAAATTAATGAATATTTTAAGAAAAAATAATATCACACCTAAAGATTTTGTTATAGGTCGCCTCGCCATTCAAGCAACATTAACAATGCTGTTATTTCCTCTTGAAGTTCTCAAAAAAGATGAGATTTCTTTTGATAAAAAAAATGCTGTAGTTTCAGATAATTTGGAATTTGGTAAAAAATATATGTATAGAATGCTTGTTGCTTTAAGAGGGCGTTGTAAATAGAATTCATGCTACTTTGAACAAATGATTAACTTCGCAAACGGAAAAGTCTTCACTGAAATTTGGAAAAGAAAGGATAAATTTTGATCATGTTTAAATTGGCATTGTGTTTGTTTTTTCTTTTCTCTTTTTTAACATATATTCAAATAACAATGGCAAAGGGAACAAACAATCTATTTGTTCTCTCCCTAGCAGCCATCCAAATATCACTGTAAATTATCCTTTAACAGAATATTTCCTCTTAAAAATAGAATAACTAAAACAAAGAAATTGAGGATTTACCTCCAGAGCCAGAGGTATCCAATACCGGAAATGATAACAGCATTAAAAGACTCATTGCTTCTATTTTTTCTAGATCAAAACTAACAGATCTTTTAAGAAAACATAATCTCTCACCTAAAGATTACATTATTGATCTCATGACTCTTCAAGCAACTTTGCTGCAATAATAGCCTTTGAAGATAAAGAAATCCTCTTCAATGAAAAAATACTATATCTTCAGATGATTTAAATTTCGATCAAAAATATATCGATAGAATTCGTACTATTTTAGACAATTAACTAGTTTTGCAAACGCCGGCAAATATCATCTAATTGTTCTAGTGAAGAATAGCGTATTTTTAAATCACCACCTTTTTTGCCATGCCGAATAGTCACTTTCATTCCGATAACATCTGCAAGTAATTTTTCTAAAGATTTTGTTTCTGTATCTTTCTCAACAGCAGTTCGTTTTTTGACTTTTGGATTTGCTTGTTCATACGCAAGTATTTCCGTTTGGCGCACAGAAAGCCCTTCTCGAATAATTTTTTCGGCTAAATCCTGTGGATTCTCAACAGTGATAAGACAGCGTGCATGACCAGCGGAAAGTTGTCCATCGGTTAAGAATTGTTGTACTTTTGGTGGAAGTTTTAACAAACGAAGCGTATTAGCAACATGACTGCGACTTTTTCCAATAACTTGCGCTAAATCTGCCTGCGTATATCCATGCTCATTCAGCAAAATTTCATATCCCATTGCTTCTTCGATAGGATTAAGATCGGCACGTTGAACATTTTCAATAATTGCCAATTCCAAAGCCGTTTTATCATCTACATCGCGAACAATAACAGGTAATTTATTTAAATTAGCTCGCTGTGCAGCACGCCAACGCCGTTCGCCAGCAATTAATTCAAAACGATGAGGATGATCACGTGATGGTCTTACAATAACAGGTTGAACAACACCGTGCTGGCGAATTGATTGTGCTAAATTATCAAGTTCTGAATCGGTAAAATGGCGTCGCGGATTATGTGGATTGCACGAAATAGATTCAAGCGGAACAAATCGTTCAGAAACAGGAGAAGCTGTATCGGACTCTGTAAATTTGTCAGTATTTGATGAACGTGTAAGATCGCTGTTTAAACTGATATCCCCAATTAATGCCGCTAATCCACGACCCAGCCTTTTTTTTGATTGATCATCATTCATAATTTTGCTCTTTAAATTTTTAGTTGATTTTTTTAAGCAGCAGCACGCGCTTGTTTTTCACGTTGAATCATTTCTGATGCTAGACGCAAATAAGCTTGGCTCCCAGCACATTTGAGATCATAAAGCAATACAGGTTTTCCAAAAGAGGGCGCTTCTGATACTCTTACATTTCGTGGAATAACAGTACGATAAACCTTATCTCCCATAAAAGAACGTACATCTTCAACAACTTGATTTGAAAGATTATTACGTCCATCATACATTGTTAGAACGATACCTTGGATTTCTAAAGATGGATTAAGTACGGATCGCACTTGTTTTACTGTTTCAAGTAATTGACTTAAACCTTCAAGTGCTAAAAATTCACACTGCATAGGCACTAAAACAGAATCCGCAGCCCCCATAGCATTAAGTGTTAAAAGATTAAGGGAGGGAGGACAATCAATTAAAATATAATTGAATTTTTTTTCCATTTCCGGATCATCATAGAAAGCTTTACGTAAGCGTTGTATGCGATCTTGTGATGAAGAAATTTCCATTTCCACACCTAAAAGATCAAGTGTAGAGGGAACTATATAAAGATTAGGTACTGCTGTTTTTAAAGCCGCTTGTGTAATTGAAACTCCCGAAACTAAAACATCATAAGAAGATAAAGGACGGTTATTACGATCAATCCCTAAACCTGTACTAGCATTACCTTGTGGATCAACATCCATAATAAGGACATTTTCACCAATAGCCGCTAAAGCTGTTGCAAGATTAATTGCTGTGGTTGTTTTTCCGACTCCACCCTTTTGGTTTGCAATAGCGATAATTCGTGTTTCGCTCATTTTGCTCTACCCTCTATATGATCGAATATGAGAAATTTCTAAAATAACAGAATTTTCATCAACTTTACTTTTATGTTTTAACAGATCAAAGTGCCAATTGGCAGAGGCATTTTTTATTTCTGTAGCGTAATCCCGACCTTTTTGCAAAAGAGCGATTGTTTTTTCTGTTAATAAAGGAAAAATAAGTTGTAAAAGACTATTGAGCGGCGCTAATCCCCGTGCCGTTATAATATCAGATACGGGAATTTTTTGATATACATCTTCAATTCTAGCGTGATAAACCGTTGCTGGAAGATTAAGTTGAGCAATAACTGTTCGCAAAAAAGAAACTTTTTTCCCATTACTTTCAACAAGATTAATATGTCCTACTTTTTTTTCTTTCAAAAAGATAGCAATCACAATTGCAGGAAAACCTCCTCCTGATCCTAAATCACACCAATGTAAAGAATGAGCATACAAAGGAAAAATTTGTGCTGAATCTAGAATATGCCGTGTCCATAGATCTGGTATCGTTGTAGCAGATATCAAATTAATATGCGCATTCCATTGAAGTATTAAAGACTCAAACTGAATTAAATTTTCCATCGTTTCACGTGAAACAGAAGGAACAATATTTAATAATTGTTGATATTTTTTTTCTGTAGAAAAATCCATTAAGCTGTTTTAGCCTTTTCACGTCGTTGACGTTGAATATATGTAATAATAAGCGATAACGCGGCGGGTGTCATGCCATCAATTTTTTGTGCATCAGCAATTGAACGCGGCGACACTTCTTGAATTTTTGATTTAAGTTCATTTGAAAGACCTGAAATTGCCTGAATATCAAGAGAAGAAGGAATTTCTAAACGCTCATCTCTCTGAAGAGAAGCAATATCTTGTGCTTGTTTATCTAAATAAACCGCATATTGTGCTTCAATTTCTAAAGATTCTGCTGTTTTAGAATCAATTGTTTGTAATTGTGGACAAAAATCTGAAAGACGCTCTAAAGTCATATGAGGATAAGCAAGAAAATCATAAGCCGAACGACGAATTCCATCATGATTAACGTGTAATCCATGAGCAGAAGCTTCATTGGGTGTTAAAAAAAGATTTTGACATATTGATCGTGCTTGATCAAGCCGTTGTTGTTTTTTCTGATAACATTCCCAACGTATTTTACTCACAATACCCCATTTTTGTGCCAAAGGTGTTAGACGCATATCAGCATTATCAGATCGTAAAGATAAACGAAATTCAGCACGTGATGTAAACATCCTATAAGGTTCACAAACACCACGTGAAACCAAATCATCAACCATAACACCAATATAAGCGGTAGAACGACTTATAAGTATTTCATCTAATTTACCTACTTTACGTGCCGCATTTAATCCAGCTAAAAGTCCTTGTGCTGCTGCTTCCTCATATCCTGTTGTACCATTAATTTGGCCTGCTAAGAACAAACCCGGTAAAGAACGTAATTCTAAGCTTCTCGTTAATTGTTGTGGATTAACAAAATCATATTCAATAGCATAACCAGGTTGCAAAACTATAGCATTTTCCAACCCTTCAATGGTTTTTAATAGAGAAATTTGTACATCTTCAGGAAGAGAAGTAGAAAGACCATTTGGATAAACAGTATCATCATTTAATCCTTCTGGTTCTAGAAAGATCTGATGTCCATCACGTTCTCCAAATTTCACAATTTTATCTTCAACAGAAGGACAATAACGTGGTCCTAACCCTTCAATATTTCCAGAATATAAAGCAGAACGATAAATATTCTCGCGAATAATTTGATGTGTTTTCTCATTTGTACGTGTTATTGCACATTCAATTTGTGGTTGTTCAATTTTCTCTGTTAAAAGAGAAAAGGGAATGGGATTTTCATCTGCTTGTTGTTTTGGAAGATGATCCCAAGCAATTGTTTTTTTACTCAAACGAGCAGGGGTTCCTGTTTTTAATCGACCAAGTTTTATATGATAATTTTTTAAACGTTTAGCAAGTTGCACACTTGACTGATCTCCCATACGTCCAGCAGCCCATGTTTTATCACCAATATGAATAAAGCCATTTAAAAATGTTCCTGTTGTTAAAACAACAGCACCAGATAAAATTGTTCCTTGTTTTTTTAAAATAACACCTGATACACAATTATCTTTAACAACCAGATCAATAACTTCATCCTCAATAAGAGTAAGATTTTCTTGTTCTTTTAATAATTTTTGAATTGCTTTTTTATAAAGTTGTCGATCCGCCTGTGTCCGTGGTCCTCTTACTGCCGGTCCTTTACGTCTATTAAGTAGTCTAAACTGAATTCCAGCAGCATCTGCTGCTCTTCCCATGAGACCATCTAACGCATCTATTTCACGAACTAAATGCCCTTTTCCAAGTCCACCAATAGCAGGATTACACGACATTGTTCCCAGTGCTGATATTTTATGTGTAACAAGCGCTGTTTTGGCTCCTACACGCGCTGAAGCTGAAGCCGCTTCACAGCCAGCATGACCACCACCAACAATAACAACATCATATGATTGCATTTTATTCATTCCGTAGAAAATATTCTAAGGTTTCACGTGAAACAGAATATAAATTACATAATCTTTATAATCTGTCTATGAAATAATCAATGTTTCACGTGAATCATTATTTACCAACACAAAACTCTGAAAAAATAATATCAAGCAAATCTTCAACATCAATATCTCCTGTAATTTTTCCAAGAAAATCACTTGCACAACGGAGATGTTCTGCACGTAAACTGAGATCAAGAGAATGATAATTAAGAGAATATTCAATCTCTTTAACAGCCTCCTTTAATAATTGAAGTTGTCTTTTACGCGCCGGAACAATATTTCCAATTTCAGAAGCACGATGATGACAAAATGATTCAAGTTCTTTGATAAAATAATCAAAATTTAAACCAGTTAATGCGGAAAATTGTATAGACCAATGCTGATCATTTTTTTCATAAAGATCAAGCTTATTGCCAACACACCATATTTCAGCCGATGTTTCTGGTAAATCAACTTGCTCAGGATTTCCTATATCATAAACCAAAATAACTAAATCAGCTTCCCTAACATGCTGTTTAGCAACTTCTATTCCCATTTGTTCTATTTTATTTTCTGTTTTTCTAAAACCAGCAGTATCCGTTAAAAAAATAGGTAAACCACCAAGAATAATTCTCATTTCTAAAGCATCACGGGTTGTTCCTGCTTCTTCCGTTACAATAGCAACAGATCTTCCTGAAAGACGATTCATAATGCTTGATTTTCCAGAATTTGGAGCACCAGCAATAACAATTTTTAATCCATCACGTAAAATACTAGCACGCTCTCCTTCAGTAATATATTCACGAATAGAAATACAAAGATCCTCAACATCTTTCCAAACTTTATCAGATATTGCGTTAGGAATATCTGCTTCATCAACAAAATCAAGTTCTGCCTCAATAAAAGCACGCGCCTTCATAAGCTTATGACGCCAATCACGATAAAGTGTCGTTAAATGTCCACTTGTACCCATAACAGCTAAACGCCGTTGGCTTTCCGTTTCTGCTTCTATTAAATCAGCAAGACCTTCTGCTTGAACAAGATCTAATTTTCCTTCCATAAAAGCACGACGTGAAAATTCACCTGCTTCTGCAATACGGCATCCAGAAAATGTCGACAATTCATCGAGAAAACGACTAACAACGGCTTTTCCTCCATGTAAATGGAATTCTGCACAATCTTCCCCCGTAAAACTATGAGGAGCGGGAAAAAAAACAGTTAAACCAGAATCTAAAAAGCTCCCATCACGAGCAGTAAGATTTCCATAATGCATAAAACGTGCTTTAGGTAAACGACCACAAAGCGTTTTAACTATATCCACAACATGAGGACCAGAAAGCCGAATGACTGCAACCCCTGAAGGTAACAATCCACTCGAAACAGCAAAGATTGTATCCACAGGTTTTATCCTAATAAAAACTTTAATGACTCTACGTATTCATTGAATCAAAAAATTCACTATTGTTTTTTGTTTGCTTTAATTTATCAATCAAAAATTCAATTGCATCTGTTACATTCATAGATGCTAAAATACGACGAAGAACAAAAATTTTGTGCAAATCTTGTCGTTCTACCAGAAGTTCTTCCTTACGCGTTCCTGACTTTAAAATATCCATAGCAGGGAAAATACGCTTATCAGCAACTTTTCGATCAAGAACAATTTCAGAATTACCTGTTCCTTTAAATTCTTCAAAAATAACCTCATCCATACGACTTCCTGTATCAATCAAAGCCGTTGCAATAATGGTTAAAGATCCACCTTCTTCAATATTACGTGCTGCACCAAAAAAACGTTTTGGACGCTGGAGAGCATTTGCATCCACACCACCTGTTAAAACTTTACCCGAAGAAGGAACAACTGTATTATATGCACGCCCAAGACGTGTAATAGAATCAAGAAGAATAACAACATCGCGTCCATATTCAACGAGGCGTTTGGCTTTTTCAATGACCATTTCTGCTACTTGTACGTGACGTATTGCAGGTTCATCAAAAGTAGAAGAAACCACTTCTCCTTTTACTGAACGCTGCATATCTGTAACTTCTTCTGGTCGTTCATCAATTAAAAGAACAATGAGATAACATTCAGGATGATTAGTGGTAATGGAATGAGCAATATTTTGAAGTAAAACTGTTTTTCCTGTCCGAGGAGGAGCAACAATTAACCCTCTTTGTCCTTTTCCCAATGGAGATATCAAATCAATCACGCGTGATGACATATCTTTCTCTGTAGGATCTTGTATTTCCATTTGGAAACGCTCATTTGAATAAAGAGGAGTAAGATTATCAAAGTGAATTTTATAACGAATCTTTTCAGGTTTTTCGAAATTAATTGTATTAATTTTAAGGAGAGCAAAATAACGTTCTCCCTCTTTTGGACTGCGTATAGGGCCTTCAATGGTATCGCCTGTTTTTAAAGAAAATGACTGTATTTGTGCTGGTGAAAGATAAATATCATCAGGACCAGGAAGATAATTAGCGTCAGCAGATCTCAAAAAACCAAAACCGTCTTGTAAAACTTCAACAACACCCTCTCCTATAATTTCTACATCTTGTAGAGCAAGTTTTTTCAAGATAGCAAACATTAATTCTTGTTTGCGCATAAGAGAGGCATTTTCAACTTCTAATGTTTCAGCAAAAGAAACAAGTTCAACGGGATTTTTGCTTTTAAGTTCTTGTAGTTTCATTTTTTGCATGAAATATGCTCTTTGTAATTAAGGAGAAGATTATCTTAAATAATTTACGGAAATTTATGAATGAAATATTCTTAAGAAGAGAAATATTTTACACTCAATTTTTTTAATCTGCAAGTACCATTTATATGAAATTTATCCCTATAATATTAAGTAATTATATGAAAAACTTGAAAAAATATAAAACACAAATAGTATTAAATTTAATTTATAACAAAAATATGAGTTAGAGTTATAGCATTAATTAAATGCTATTCAAAAGTATTTTTTACAGAAATTTATATTAATAAATTTATATTAAAGAAAGGATTCTTCTTATTTATAACTGTGTTTAGTGTGGATTATTATTTATCCTCAATTTTATCCACAAAAGGAACTAAAAAAAAGAATAAAAATAACACTATCTTAAAGATATTATCCCCTCTTTTTTTATAAGAGGTATAAAATTATCACGAGCATTTAATTTGTGCATAAAAACGAAGAATTTTTCCTAAATTTTAGTTTTATAAGAAACGGTAAAGGTATATACACATATCTTAACAAGGAGTTAAAATTTCTGTGACAAAAGAAAAAAAATTCTTTCATTTACACATGCTTTCTGATGCAACGGGAGAAACATTAATCTCTGTGGGAAGAGCTGTAGCATCGCAGTATACAATGAGTCAGGCAACAGAGCATATCTATCCTATGATTCGTAATAAAATACAGTTACAAAAAGCTCTTGATGAAATACAACAAGAGCCAGGTATTGTTCTTTACACAATGATCGATGAAGAATTTAAACTTCTCCTTCAAAAAAAGTGTAAAAAAGTAAAAGTTCCTTGTATTGATATATTGCATCCTGTTTTAAATGCTTTTCAGTCTTACCTTGGAATGCCAACACATTTACGTGCAAGCGCACAACATGATCTTAATGCAGATTATTTTCGCCGTATTGAGGCACTGGATTTTACAATAGAGCATGATGATGGACAGTCTTCCAATAGCTTATCCGAAGCAGATGTGATCCTTGTGGGAATTTCAAGAACCTCTAAAACGCCAACAAGTATCTATTTAGCAAATCGCGGAATAAAAACGGCTAATGTTCCTCTTATTCCTAATATTGATTTGCCAGAATCCCTTTTAGAGGCAAAAAATTCTTTAATTATTGGTTTAATTGCTTCAGCTGAAAGAATCTCACATATTCGCCAAAATCGAGATTTGGGAGAAGGTTTTGCTCTTGATAGTTATACAAATCGTATCAACATAGCTGAAGAATTAATCTATGCAAAACGCATTTGCGAACGTTTTGGTTGGCCTATTATTGATGTCACAAGACGCTCTATTGAAGAAACTGCTGCTGCAATATTTGAACTTTTATCACGATTTCGTGAAGGAAAATGAGAGAAAATTCTCATGAACGCAGATACGTTAATATTAGCATCTCTTAGTTTTTATCGTGCAAAATTATTAAAAAAAGCAGGTTTAAATTTTTTCATTGAAGGAGCTTCTTTTGATGAAAGAGAAGTAGAAAAAAAAGCAAAAGAAAAAACACCTAAAGAACTCAGCTGTTTTCTTGCGGGTGCAAAAGCAAAAAATGTTTCAGATCGTTTTCCTGATGCTTTCGTTATTGGTTGTGATCAAGTGCTTGATTTGGAAGGTAAAGTTTTTCACAAAGCAACAAATATTAAGGAAGCACATCAACGTTTATGTGAGTTATCAGGAAAAACCCATTCTCTTCATAGTGCGGTAGCTTTATTTAAAAATGGTCAAAAAATTTGGGTTGAAGCTTTTAGTGCACATATGTCCGTCCGTTTGCTCTCGTCAGAATTTATTGAACATTATTTAGCACGCGTAGGAAAAGATGTTCTAAACAGCGTGGGAGTATATCAAATTGAAGGGGAAGGGATTCATCTCTTTGAAAAAATTGAAGGAGATTTTTTTACCATTGTTGGTTTACCTTTGCTGCCTCTACTCATAAAACTGCGTCATTTAGGAATTATTGATGGTTGACTTAACAATAAAAAAAATAAATTATCCGCGTGCTTTTGTTGTTGGTTCTCCAATTCATCATTCAAAATCACCTAAAATTCACAATTTTTGGCTTAAACAATATGGTTTACAAGGAGAATATCTTGCACAAGAAGTAACATCTGAAGAATTCAGTCATTTTATTGCGTCTTTACAAAAAATAGGCTTTTGTGGAGGAAATGTTACTTTGCCTTATAAACAGGAAGCTTTTCGTTTAGCAGATTATAAAGATGAGAGAGCAATAATGATTGGTGCTGTTAATACACTTTGGTATGAAGGAAATAAGCTTTGTGCCACGAATAGCGATGCCTATGGTTTTAGCGCTAATCTTGATGATTTTGCATCTGATTGGGGAGGGGAAACAGCTCTTGTTTTTGGAGCAGGTGGTGCCGCACGCGCTATCATATATGCCTTAAAAAAACGCGGATTTGAACAGATTTATTTGGTTAACCGTACAAAACAACGCGCCGATAATTTAGCTCAGCATTTTGGAAAAAACATTAAAGTTTACGATTGGCATAAAATTCATGAAATACTCCATCAAGCTGATTTGATTGTTAATACAACCTCTATTGGCATAAAAAATCCAGAAGAAAAAAGTGATTCTTTTTTTTGCGATTTTCATAAAGCAAAAAAAACGGCGTTAGTAACAGATATTATTTATACACCATTGATAACTCCTTTTTTACAACAGGCAAAAGCTTGTGATCTCAAGACGGTTGATGGGCTTGGGATGCTTCTACATCAGGCTGTTATAGGGTTTGAACAGTGGTTTGGAATAAGACCACAGGTAACAAAAGCGTTACGGACAGCCATTTTAGAGGATATGAGTGAAAAAAGAGAATGAAGATCATAGGATTAACAGGATCAATTGCTATGGGAAAATCAACAGTTGCTGATTTTTTCAAGCAGGCGGGTATTTCTGTTTTTAGTGCTGATGAAGCAGTACAACAGCTTTATAAAAGTGAGCCAGCTTTGTCATTCATAGAGCGTATTTTTCCAGGTGTTGTTGAAAACGGTGAAGTTAACCGTTTGAAACTTTCTGAAATTTTGATTGATGATAAGGAAAAATTACAAACATTAGAAAAAATAATTCATCCTTTGGTGCAAGAAAAAGAAAGGGAATTTATTAATATAGCGCGTGAACAGGGGAAAAAATTAGTTATTCTTGATATTCCACTTCTATTTGAAAAAAATGGTGAAAGTCGTGTGGATAGCGTTATTGTTGTTTCTGCCCCACCAGAAATACAAAAAGAACGTGTAATGATTCGCAAAGGTATGAATGAGAAAAAATTTGCCTTTATCAATGCTCAACAAATGCCGGATGAAAAAAAACGAGAACGTGCTGATTTTATTATTTATACAGGGAAAGATTTAGAGAATACACGTCAACAGGTTTTTGATGTGATAAAAAAACTAAAGAATTGAAGTCATGCGGGAAATTATTTTTGATACAGAAACAACAGGTTTAGATAAAGAAAAAGATCGCGTAATCGAAATTGGTTGTGTAGAAATGGTTGATCGTTATCTTACGGGGCGCCAATTTCATGTTTATTTAAACCCTGAAGGCGTTATTATTCCTGATGAAGTTGTAGCAATTCACGGATTAACCAATGAACGCCTAAAAAACGAGAAAAGTTTTAGTGATATTGTTGATGAATTTTTGGAATTTATTAAAGGCGCGACAATGATTGCGCATAATGCGAGTTTTGATATTGGTTTTATTAATGCAGAATTAAAACGCGTCAACAAACCGCTCATCAGTGTTGATAATATTCTTGATACACTGGCTATGGCACGGCGTAAATTCCCTATGGGGCCTAATTCTCTTGATATTTTATGCAAACGTTTTGGAATTGATAACAGCCATCGTGTTCTTCATGGTGCTTTGCTTGATGCAGAGATCCTAGCCGATGTTTATATTGAACTGATCGGTGGAAAACAAGGTGTATTGGGTTTTGGTAATAGAAGGGGTGTTGATGAACATATCCAGAATGATAAAGATACATCTTATGCAGTTAAAATTCGCCCACAGGCTTTACCTTCAAGATTGAGTACGCAAGAAAAAAGGTTTCATGCCGATTTTATCAACACGATGGGTGAAAAAGCTCTGTGGAATAACTTCAAAATTCATGAATAACATCATCTTTTCTCTAAAAAAGTCACCATTTAAATTAAAGAATATGGATGTCAAAAAAAACGGTCGTTGTGGGGAGGGGAACACCACAACGACCCTGTCGCTACATCGTACCTCAGCTATCATAGGAGGAGCAAAATGAAAGCTATTAATCCTGTAACAGCAAAGAAAAGCTCTAGGTACTTAATATAAAGTGCAACGACTTCATGTCTTATGAAAAGAAAAAATGGCTTTTTAGAGGCAAAGTGAAAAAAATAAAATAAAAGTGAAAAAAATATATAAGGGTAATTTGCGTTTTTAGCTAAAATGGAGAAATAAAATTGTCATGAAAGCAACAGATCATCTTTTTTTGGTTGACGGATCAGGCTATGTTTTTCGTGCTTATTATGCTTTGCCGCCTTTAAAACGTAAAAAGGATGGACTTCCTGTAGGAGCAGTAGCTGGTTTTTGCAATATGTTATGGAAATTACTTTGTGATGCTCGTAATACAGCGACTGGTATTGTTCCAACACATTTTGCTGTTATTTTTGATTATTCATCTGATACTTTTCGGAAACAAATTTATCCTGAATATAAAGCGAATCGCGCTGAACCTCCTGAAGATCTAATTCCTCAATTCGCGCTAATACGTCAAGCAACGAAGGCTTTTAATTTGCCTTGTATTGAAAAGGAAGGCTTTGAAGCGGATGATTTGATTGCTACCTATGCAAAATTGGCAACAAAGGTTGGGGCAAAAACAACCATTATTTCTTCTGATAAGGATCTTATGCAACTCGTAAATACGCATGTATCTTTATATGATGGAATGAAAGACAAGCATATAGGTATCTCAGAAGTTGTAGAAAAATGGGGTGTTGCACCTGAAAAAATGATTGATTTACAAGCATTAATTGGAGATTCAACGGATAATGTACCGGGTATTCCAGGCATTGGTCCCAAAACTGCAGCTCAGTTGTTAGATCAGTTTGATTCTCTTGATCTTTTATTGCAAAACGTAACAGAAATTAAACAAACAAAACGACGTGAAAACATTCAAGCTTATAGAGAACAAGTTAAAATTTCTCGTGAACTTGTTAGGCTTAAAACAGATGTTCCTATAGATAATGATTTAGATGATTTTATTTTGGAGCCACAAGATGGTCCACGTTTAATTGCTTTTTTGAAAGCGATGGAATTTTCAACATTAACGCGTCGCGTGGCAGAGGCAACGTCATGCGATGCGGCTGTTATTGATGCACTTGATATAGATGTTGAATGGGAAAAACTGAACCACGGGCATGACTCTGATATCAAGAATACTGAGCGCGCATCTCTTCATAATTTTTCTGAAAATTCTCCACAAGTTTTTGCACAAAAACGTAAAGATCAAGCGCTGACTCAAAAAATTACAAGAGATGCTTATACAACAATTCTTGATGAGGAAATTTTAAAAGATTGGTTGTCACAAGCACAAGAGCAGGGTTTCTTCGCTTTTAATACTGAAACAACATCTCTTGATCCGATGCAAGCAAAGCTTGTTGGTTTTTCACTCGCATTACAGCCAGAAAAAGCAGCTTATATACCTCTTGAACATTTTTATGAAGGAGAAGAGGACCTTTTGAGGGGCGGGCGCATTGCCTCGCAGATTGAGACCCGAAAAGCTTTAGCACTTTTAAAACCGATATTAGAAGATTCATCGGTGTTAAAAATTGGTCAGAATATAAAATATGATTGGTTGGTGATGAAGCAATACGACATTATTATAAGCTCTTTTGATGATACCATGCTTTTATCATATGCTTTTGATGCTGGAACATTAACTCATAATATGGATGATTTGTCTGAACGTTGGCTTGAGCATAAACCAATTTCCTATAAAGATTTAACGCATAACGGAAAAAAAATTACTTCTTTTGCACAAGTAGATTTAAAACAAGCAACCCTTTATGCGGCGGAACGTGCTGATATAACGCTACGCCTTTGGCAAGTATTAAAACCTCAACTTGTTTCTCGTGGAATGACAAAAATTTATGAACGTCTTGATCGACCCCTTGTAGAAGTTCTTGCAAGAATGGAAGAACGTGGGATTCTTATTGATCGGCAGATTTTATTGCGTCTTTCAGGAGAATTGGCACAAGCTGCTTTGATTCTAGAAGAGGAAATTTACAAACAAGCTGATGAAAAGTTTAATCTTGCTTCGCCAAAGCAATTAGGGGATATCCTTTTTGGAAAAATGGGATTACCTGGAGGTGCTAAAACTAAGGGTGGACAATGGTCAACTTCTGCACAGACCTTAGAAGAGTTGGCTGCTGAAGGTCATGTTTTACCGCGTAAAATTATTGAGTGGCGTCAACTTGCAAAGCTAAAATCTACCTATACAGATGCCTTGCCTTCTTATATTTTTTCAAAAACAGGGCGAGTTCACACGAATTATTCTTTGGCAATAACATCAACAGGGCGGTTATCATCATCAGAGCCAAATTTGCAAAATATTCCAGTGCGGACTGCTGAAGGACGTAAAATTCGAACAGCTTTTATTGCTCCAAAAGGACATGTGTTACTTTCTGCTGATTATAGTCAGATTGAATTGCGTATTCTTGCACATATTGCGGATATAAAAGCATTAAAAGAAGCTTTTGCTAAAGGGCATGATATTCACGCTATAACGGCATCACAAATGTTTGGTGTTGCGATAGAAGGAATGCATTCAGATATACGACGGCGTGCAAAAGCGATTAATTTTGGTATTATTTATGGTATTTCAGCTTTTGGATTAGCCAATCAATTGGGAATTTCACGCCAAGAAGCGGGTCGTTATATTCAACTGTATTTTGAAAGATTTCCAGGAATTAAAAATTATATGGAGAAGACCAAAATCTTTGCACGTGAAAATGGTTACGTAGAAACAATTTTTGGACGTCGTATCCATTATCCAGAAATAAAAGCAAAGAATGTAAAAATTCGTTCTCTTAATGAGCGAGCAGCTATCAATGCTCCAATTCAAGGTTCCGCGGCTGATATTATTCGCCGCGCTATGATACAGATGGAAAATGCTTTAAAAGAAGAAAAACTATCAGCAAAAATGTTGCTGCAAGTGCATGATGAACTGATTTTTGAAGTACCAGAAGAAGAGAGTAAAAAAACCATGGCTGTTGTTAAAAATGTTATGGAAAATGCTACAATGCCGATTTTATCTTTATCTGTACCGCTTGAAGTAAAAGTCATGACGGCTCAAAATTGGGATGAGGCACATTAATTTTTTTATTTATTTTTAAGAATGTTGATTGCGTTGGAAAGATTAAGATAGGCTTTGATAGGCAAATGATCTGAAGCAATGCGTGCAAGCGGTGAATGATGATTTTCAATACTTGTTACCAATTGGTGGGGAAAAGAAAAAACTCTATCAAGGGCTAAAAAAGGAAAGCGAGATGGAAAACTTGGTACAACTTCAAAAGTGCTATCAAAATAGGGAGAAAAATGATTTAAAGATGAGCCTTTTCCCATCCGCCATTCATTAAAATCTCCTATGAGGAGTGTAGGCATAAGGGAGCGTTTTTGGAAAATTTCAAGGAGCATTTTTGTTTGTTGTTTACGAGAGTAACGTAATAAGCCAAAATGAGCCGCAATAATACGAATAGGGCCTGCTGCCATTTCCAACTCTACAATTACAGCCCCACGTGGTTCAATACTAGGCAGAGTGACTTGTAAAGTATCACGTACATATCCCTTTCGCAAAAAAAGAGCATTCCCATGCCAACCGTGTCCATGAGGTGACATAGTATTAAGAGGTACAGGAATCAAACCGGTTTCAGCTTTTAATAGCTGAAGATTAATCAAACCGACGCGTTCTCCAAAACGTCTATCTGCTTCTTGAAGAGCAAGGATATCAACTTGTAATTCAGTAATAACACGGACAATTCTTGTAGGATTAAAAATTTTATCAACACCTACACATTTATGCACATTATAGGAAGCAACAGTCAGATCATAATTACTATTTTGATTGATGATGTTTGATTGATGATGAGAGCGGCTGTGAATTGCATTTAAAAGGGAGCTATGGAGTTTTTGTTGGATAAAACCGGTAAACCAAGGGAATTTTTGCTTATAAGGTATTTTTGTCATTTTGCGAAAAGAATAGTCCCTAAGAGGCAAAGGGTAAAGACTTACACTAAAAACAAAAGAACCTTGTCTCTTTTAGAAACAAGGTTTTTTAATTAAGTTATGATTTCTGCAATCAATCACGGTTTGAGCCAAGAAATTGTAGCAAGAAGACAAACATATTGATGAAATCAAGATAAAGATTCAACGCGCCCATAATAACTTTACGTCCTCTGGTGTCGCTTTCATCTCCTTCATAATACATCAACTTAATGCTTTGGGTATCGTAGGCTGTTAAACCAGCAAAGATCAACACGCCAATCACAGAGATAGCAAATTGCAAAGCGCTTGATCCAAGAAAAATGTTCACAATCATGGAAAGAAACAAGCCGATCAATCCGATGAATAGGAATGAACCGATTGCCGTGAGATCACGCTTTGTCGTATAACCATAAAGTGAAAGAGCTCCAAAAGCTGCAGCGGAAATGACAAAGGTTTGCACAACACTTTCTGTCGTATAGCGCAAAACGATTGAAGACAGTGAAAGACCAACCAGAGCAGCATAACCAAAAAAGAGGCTACGAGCAGCATTTGTGCTCAATGTATTAATTTTAAAACTGAGGAATAAAACTGCTATGAGTGGTGCAAACATAACAATGTAAGAGAATGGCGATGTATAAAATGTTACTCCAAATGATGTTAAATAAACACTGCTATTGATTTGAGCTGCTGCTTGGCTCATATCTGTTGTCGTTGCTAATGATACAATTACATAAGCGGCAGCAGCTGTAATAAGCAAACCAATGGCCATTGTATTGTAGACACCCAACATATAATCGCGCAATCCCTGATCAATTGATGCATCGGCGTGAGAAGTAGGCGCCGAACGTAAATTTTTAAAATTAGCCATAATATAAAATCCTTTAGCATATGTCCCGTCAGGTATAGGGCTTTAAAAGTGTCTCTGTCATTACACAGATAAGCTTGGCATAAGCCTTAATTGGGCAAATACAAAAACCCTTAAGAATCACTGACAGAATTCCAGCATATTTGCTCTTATTATGGAGATTTATTTAAAAATTACAAGAGATTTATATGAAGAAGGAACCTTACAAATTGGTAAGGAAACGGTTCATTTTAATAAAAAATATTTCCATTTTTTGCCATATTTTTACAAGATAAAAAGACTACACCCAAAAAATTTTTATTATTCACAGAAACTATGTAATACAATCCTTTATAAAATATCCACTATTTTTGCATTTGTAAGAAGAGCGGCAAGTATCTATAATACTATTTTTCAACCTTCAATATTGCACCTGTTTTGCACGGTTAGAAGAGCTATTGAATTGGATTTATATAACATATTGATATATAGTGATAAACTGTCTTTTTGTATGCTAAATGATATTTCAAATAAAAGAGATTTAGGCTATTAAGGGCTTTTATCCAATATAAAAAGCGATGATTTATATTTATAATCAATAGGTTGCTTTAACAATACACCATTGAAAATAGTTGAAAAAATGTTTTTTATTAAACAATATATAAAATAAAAAAGGAGAGTTTTTTAACGAAGCACTTAAGAAAGGCTCTGTAAAAAACAATATCTGTAAAAACTAAAAAACATATGAAAAGCAAATGTTCTAAGCAAATAATAGAACTTTAAATGCTGTAAAATATTTTCTCTCTGAATTTGATAGAGGACATATGGATAAAAAATATTGATTTCTATTTGAGTTCATTTCTTTTGCATTGACCAAGTGTAGAAGTGTAAAGTTGAAAAATAAGATTTTATAATTTTATGAAAAGAAACACGAAAAACAATTAGCTGCAAGAATTATCCAAGAAAAATCAATTTATAATCAGGCTTATGATGGTCAATAAGCTCTGTTTTCTAAGACAATGAGCATATCAATGAGAAGATGTACTGTTAGAATGACGTTTTTCTTTCATCCAAGTGCGCAATTCTTCAATAAGAATGGCAATAACACCGAGAGTTATAAAACTATCTGCAAGGTTGAAAATAGCAAAATAAAAAATATCATCAATATGAAAGAGTATATAATCAGTGACATGATGAAAGCGAATACGATCAACGAGATTGCCAATTGCTCCCCCAATAATAAGAATAAGGCCAAAGCGCATTAAAGACTTATTATGTTCAGTATTTTTCCATAGCCATAGAAGGAAGATAATCACAATGATTGTGATGGCGATGATTCCCCAGTGAGAAAAGGAAGAAAAAAACGAAAATGCAATGCCAGAATTACGCACATGATAAAGGGAAAGAAAAGGTATAAGCGAAATTTCTGTTCCTAAAGGCATATTGTGCATAACCCAGTATTTGACAGCTTGATCAAGTACTACTGTAAAAGCCAAGCCCAAGAGAAGAAAAGGGAGTGATTTACGCATCATATTTTTCCTCACATGGTTCCAGTATTAAATAGGGGCGACGGATTTCATAAAGCATAACAGCTGTTGCTACAGCTAGATTAAGCGAGTCTGCACGTCCGCTTTGTGGAATACGCGCAAGTTTATCACACCGATTTGTAAGAAGATCTGATAATCCCTGTTTTTCATTTCCCATTAAAAGGATAATAGGGCCATTTTTGAAATCAAGTGTGCGATAATCCAGAGATCCTTTGAGATGTGTTCCAACGATCATACCTTTAAAGTGAGCAGACCAGTTTAAAAAGGCGCTTTCATCAAGACGATAAAGTGGTACAGAGAAAATAGATCCCATGGTTGCACGGACCGTTTCAGGCGAGAAAGGGTCTGTTGTTTCGCCAATTAAAATAACACCTTTAGCACCTACAGCATCAGCAGTTCGAATAATGGTACCAAGATTTCCAGGGTCACGTACACGATCTAGCGCGATGTAAACATCTTTAATCTGTCCTTTTATCATTTCAAGAGAGTGCCATTTTTGCTTGAAAATACCAATAACTGTTTGTGGATTATCACGTCGTGTAAGTGATTCCATAACCTTTTGTGAGGCTTTAATAACAAAACCACCGTTGGCTACAGCACGTGCGGCAGTATTTTCGATAGCAGCATTACCGATTTTACTTTTAGAAAAAATAAGCGTCTGTATTGTCCAGCCGAGATTGAGAGCATCAATGACCAATTTCAATCCTTCTGCCATGAAAAGACCTTCTCTATTACGGTTTTTCTTTTGGCTAAGTGCTTTAAGGTCTTTTATGATGGGGTTGCTAAGAGAGGTAATTTCTTTCACTCTACCAGTTTTGGGTCTACACATATTCAAGCAATCCAACGGCTAAAAAGAGAAGTAGAAAGAGCACGTCCTGCAACTTCTTCACGCAAAATGAGTTCTCCTGATTCGACCGTACCACCAAGATTTACAAATGCATCACGCATTAAAGCATGAAGTGCAAAAAAGGAAGCACGAATAGAATAAGCTGTAAGGACAACAGAGAGCGGTTTATCAGAGAGAAGTTTACGACAATTTGAGATCATAGCGGGTAAATGATCAAACAGTTGCCAAATTTCACCATGGGGTCCACGCCCATAAGCAGGGGGATCAAGAAGAATCATATCATAGCTTTTCTTACGACGCAGTTCACGCTCGACAAATTTCATAGCATCATCGCAAATCCAGCGAATAGAATGATCTGGTAATCCTGCTTTTTCTTGATTAGCTTTTGCCCACGCAATGGCTTTTTTAGAAGCATCAACATGGGTAACATTCGCACCCGCTCGTGCCCCAATCAAAGAGGCAATACCTGTATAGCCAAAAAGATTCAACAATTTTATAGGACGTTCGGCTTTAACAATTTGCTCTTCCATAGAGCGCCAATGAGCATCTTGTTCAGGAAAAACCCCCACATGACGAAAGGAAGTAAAACGGCCTAGAAAAAACAATCCATTCCAAGAAAGAGTCCATGTTTCATCAAGTGGCTTTTTAGGAAAATGCCAACGACCAACCCCTTCTTCATCACGGTTTCCTGTGAAAATAGCATCAACATCAGCCCATTGTTTTCGTGGTAAAGCGGGTTTCCATAGTGCTTGACCTTCTGGTCGAATAATGCGGTAAGCTCCATAACGTTCTAATTTTTGTCCATGACCAGAATCAATGAGAGCATAGTTTTCACTTACACCTGTTTCTAAAATAAGGGGCAACTTTTCCTGCGGATATCTATTGTTATGGGAGGAGGATTGAAAGCATTGTGCGGGCATGTTTTGTATCACGGTATATGAGGTATGAAAATATATTATAAAGCTCTTAAGTGTTTCGTAAAAGTGCAAAAGAGCTAAAGCCAATTAAAATATGTATAAAAAAAAAGAAAAGAGCACTTTTAAATCTGTACTGAATATAAAATACAGAGAGAAAAGATTTTATTAAAATACCATTACACCAGATTTGTGATAGACGTTTTCAATTTCTCGATCTCTGCTTTACTTTTTTTGAGAGCTTTTTTGTATTTGTGATAGGAAAACCAACTGATCAGATTTCCTAATAAAATACCAAAACCAAAGAAAATAAAGAGCCATATAAAAAGGGGAGCATGATAAGTAAAACTTTCAGAATCTGCTCTAAAAGGATCAAGGGTTAACGGAACCATCTGACGATTAGCCACGATAAAAATAATCAAGAACGCTGTGAGAATCACACCGATACTTGTTAGAAGAATACGTTTAATTATCATAAGTTTCTCACTGATTAAGACGGTCGCGTAAATCCTTGCCAGTTTTAAAAAAAGGAATCCACTTTTCTTCAACAGAAACGGCTTCACCTGTTCGTGGATTACGTCCATTACGGGCTGAACGGCTTTTTACAGAAAAAGCTCCAAATCCACGAAGTTCAACGCGATTGCCATTTGCAAGTGCTGTTGAAATTTCCTCAAAAATAGCGTTTACAATATTCTCTACATCCCGTTGAAAAAGATGCGGGTTATGACGAGCGATAATTTGCACAAGCTCTGATTTTACCACAATAGCCTCACTTTCACACAAAAATTTTTTTGTAATTGTGCACTTCATGCATATTACAATATATAAACGGATAAAAGCAAAATAAAACCAAGAAAAAACAAATTGCAAGAAACAAAATTTGAAAATACCTTCTATAAAGGTTATACAGATTAAAAATGCGGAGTATTTAAGAGATTAGGAGAGTATGTCCGTACACAATAATTATGAAGCCTTTTCAACGCAATCATCTTTTGGAGATGTTTTTAAAAAAGCATCCCTTCATTCGCGTCGCATTAGCATATTAAAAATTTTTTTACCTCTCTTAGCGTTGATTTCAGCGCTGGTTTTTTGCTGGTTTACGTTTTTCTTGGTTCCCGTTACTTCTGATTCTATGCCTTTGAATAATGAAGAAAGTGGCGTGGTGAATTTGACAATGCTCAATCCAAAGTTAGAAGGGTATACGCGTGCTCATGAACCTTATTGGCTTAAAGCAGAAAAGGCATTTCAAGACCATACACACTCTGGAATGATTGGGTTGCAAAACATTACAGCTAAAGCATTTATGGGCCAACAAAAACAGGTTTTTCTCGCAGCACAAGGGGGGGGTTACGATAACATTAATGGTTTTTTACAGTTGGACAAGCCATTCACCATTACGACGAATGATGGGATGATGGCACAATTTATGTCAGCGAGTATTAACTTATCCGAGGGACAGTTAAAAACAGATCAGCGTGTTAATATTCAGCAAGCCGGTTTGCATCTTGCCGCAAATGCCTTACAAATTCGAGAAAAAGGAAAAAACATGTATTTCCATGGTGGTGTGCATTTAGTGCTTCAAAAGCAATGACGTAATATCAATACGAATCTTCAAAGGATATTTATAAAGAGAAGTATGTGTATATACAAACAGAAGAATTGAAATAATGAAATCGTACAAAAGATGGATAGGTGTGACCTTGGCTTTTAGCATGGGAATGTTAGGAGGAGCAGTTTTAGGATATGCCGAAGTGGCTCATTTTGGAATAAGTTTATCAAGCGACAAAGAACCGGTAGAACTTCATGCAGATTCTTTGGAAATACGTGATAAAGAAGGGATAGCGCTTTTTAAAGGTGATGTTTCAGTGGTGCAAGGTGAACGTCTTTTAAGAACGGCAAAATTAGTTGTTTACTACGATAAAGCATATAAAGAAATTGATAAAAACAAGGAAGATACAAAGGCATCATCTGTTTCTTTATTTGGTTCGTCGGGTATACAAAAAATGGAAGCTTTAGGAAAAGTTTATATAAAAATTGCTACGCAAATTGCTACGGGTGATAAAGGCGTTTTTGATGGAAAGTCAAAAATGATGAGTTTGACAGGGAGTCATGTTGTGTTAACTGACGGTGACAATGTGGCCACGGGGTGCAAACTAACGGCAAATATGGAAAGCGGAAAGGCTTTTTTAGAAGGTTGTGAGACGCCTAAGAAAAAAGGTCGTGTTTCTATTATTTTAAAACAAAATCAAAAGAATGGCCATTAAGATTTCATGTTTGGAATCAAAAGAAAAAAACAGACCGATAAATATAATCTTGAAAGTGAAGCTTCAAAAAATCCCTTAAAAGGGACCTTGATTGCCAGTAACTTGATTAAAGTTTATCGAGGAAGACGAACTGTTAATGGTGTTTCTTTTGGCATTCGTACGGGAGAAGCCGTTGGCATTTTAGGGCCCAATGGGGCAGGTAAAACAACTTGTTTTTATATGGTTACGGGGCTCATAAAATCTGATGGAGGATCCATTAAAATTGATGGATTTGATATTACGCATCTTCCGATGTATCGACGTGCGCGTTTAGGTATTGGATATCTTCCACAGGAGGCTTCTATTTTTCGTGGTCTTTCAGTAGAAAATAACATTAAAGCTGTTTTAGAGGTCGTTGAAAAAGATCGCCTTAAACAACGTGAAGAGTTAGATAGCCTTTTACATGAATTTAAAATTGATCATTTACGTAAAATGTCTGCACTTTCGTTATCTGGAGGTGAACGTCGGCGACTTGAAATTGCGCGCGCTTTAGCTTCTCGTCCCCATTTTATGTTACTTGATGAACCATTTGCAGGAATTGATCCTATCGCTATTTTCGATATTCAACAACTTATTCGTCATTTAACTAGGCGTGGCATTGGTGTTCTAATAACGGATCATAATGTGCGTGAGACATTAGGGCTTGTCGATCGCGCTTATATTATTCATACAGGGCGGGTGTTAGTTCACGGTTGTCCTAATGATATTATCAACAACGTTGATGTACGCAGAATTTATTTGGGAAATCAGTTTTCTCTTTGATTTTACAGCTTTCACGAGTTTCCATTTAAGTTTAACCAAACATTATTACTGAAAATCTCCTTATTTATGCCAAAACTTCTTTTATGACTATAACCTTAATATTGTTATTGAGTGGTGAAAAAGGCTTCATCATTAAAGGGTTAGTTTGTTGTTTTATAAGTTTAGCTTGCTCATGATTGTATCATAGAAAAGATATCACTAGATTAACTTGATAATGAGTGATAAACGAAGCTCTCAATAAATGCGTGCGTTATTGAAAGGTAAGAGATATTTATCATATTTTTCTCTGTCGAATCAAATAATATATCGATGATGCTGTTTTAGGTATTTTGATGGGAGCACCGGTTATATATTGCGGTTATTCAATAGGAGTTATCGTATTTTATTGTTTTATATGGCCTATTTGAAAATAGGAGCTCGGCTAAAGATATCAGGATAAATCTATAAACCTTTCAAAATAATCATTAAATCTCTAAAAACCTTTATATTCTTGTTATAAGGCGATGTTCAAGCTATACAGTAATTTTCAAAGTAAAGGTCCATTTTGCTCAGTATGCTTTTCATCTTAATTTAAGGGCTCATTTTTAAAGAAAGAAAAACTCTGATGGCGAATTATACATCAACTCTTATGACAAGTTTAATAAATTTATGAATAATGACCTTTTCTAGAGTCGTAAGGAAATTAACTTTATGAACAACTTCATTTCTTTGGTTTCTCATGCCGTTAATGATGATCCGAATACTATTTATTGTTGTGTTAGAAGTGATATGAGATGTATTGAGCCATCACCCATTATAAATTGAAAAGTAAAAACACATGCGATGTTGCGAAAAGTGAAAGAACATTAAGTATCTATACCGTTTATAGGTTTATTGATGAGCATTTTAGCGTGTAAGAGGAAAATTAAAGTATGAATTTGAGTGAGTTAATAGCACCGGAAGCGATCATTCCGGCTCTTAAGGCTAATTCGAAAAAACAGGTTCTGCAAATTTTAGCCGAAAAAGCTTCCAAGCTAACAGGTCTTAGTGAGCATGTGATTTTTGATGTTGTTTTACAACGCGAGAAGCTTGGTTCAACGGGTTTGGGTGGAGGTATTGCGATTCCTCATGGAAAATTACCTGATATTAATCGGATCATTGGTATATTTGCACGTCTTGAAAGTCCTGTTGATTTTGAAGCTCTTGATGACGAACCTATAGATCTCGTTTTTCTCCTTTTAGCACCTGAAAATGCTGGTGCAGATCACTTAAAAGCTTTATCACAGATCGCACGTGTTTTGCGCCACACTGATGTTGTGCAAAAATTGCGCAATACGCATAATGCTAATGCGCTTTATGCTTTACTGATTCAAACTTCAGAATCAAATGCAGCTTAGAAGATATTATGAGTGTATAAGTTGCAAGGTATACACCACGGAACGTAGAAAATAATATAATTTTTATCTTAAAAGACTGATAACAAAAGGTTATGTCATGCAATTTTGAGAAATCGTTTCTAAGCGAACCTTCTTTTTAAAGAGCAAGTAACAAAAACGAAGTACTTTTTTTCTTGCTCTTGTATATTAAAGCATCTAATCATTATGCTTCGTGGGTTCATTTATCCTGTTGTACTGTAAAAAGCCATCATTTGAGGTGTGGAGAGATAAGGCATGTAAGTCTTCTTAATACATTAAATGCTTTTAGAATGTGTGGTAAATATTCTTAAGCAGGACTTGTTTGTAGAGCTTTTGGTTAGGTAAATCACATAAGTGGGAAGACAAGAGGAGACCGCTCGACAAGAATCCAAACTTTTTCAGTCCAGATTGGATTAAGAATCTTTGTCCTTTGAAAGCGGGAAAGAAATCAACAGAAAAATTTATTTGTGCATCGAATTTTTTCGTAAATTGAGTTTGAGTGTTTAGGGATAATATTTTAATGCTCAAGAAGAAATAAGAGTGTATCCTCAGTATAGCAAGATATTGATTTATAAATATAATTCACTATTTTGCATGTTGTAAATGGAATTAGCGTGTGGATAAAAACTGTACAAGAAAGGGTAAAAATGCTTCCTATGAATCGTCTCAAGTATCGAGGGTTGTAGCAAAACATTGGGAGCTGGAAAATAGTGTTATGGTGCCGGTTTGCTTCTTCACAAGTGGGGAGGTCAACTATTTTATAGATATGATTTAGATGTCAGCTGTTTTATAGAGCCCATGCTAAAAAACAATTTTGTACGGTAAAAATGAAAGTTATAGCTTTAGGTTGGGTGAAACAGCTTTGTGCATGGGAAGATTTATTCAGATCCACTTTAATTGATTAAAATGTTGTTAAAAAACGATAAGGTTAAAATTGCTGTAGAAAAAGATTTTATATTTTTGTTGATAAATTACTTAGAAATAAGAGAAGGAAACTTTTCAAAAGAATTCTTAGGAAGTTTTTTATAACAGAAAGGAAAATGTCGTCTAACATATTAAAATAATATGATTAAGCTATTATAAGCTACTAAAATCATTTTAGAAATTAATAATTGGAGATAAAATATATAGGGAAATAAGATCAAAAGAAACAAAGTGGTATGTGATTATTGAGATAGAATCTGAATTCTTTATGTTTTATTATTAATATCTTGATAATATTTTATTATTTTTACAAGATATTTTGAAGATTGAGAAAAAGTGTTATCGGGACGATATTGAATACGAAGTATGAATGCACTATAATGGGTGAAAGATGGAGTATTTTGTGAACATAAATGTATTGAATGCATAAAGTCGAGAAGTGATATCCGTAAGGCGATTAAGCTTTTTTGCGGGGAGTATGGGGTATATTTTCATCTCGTTTTGAAGTTCTATAGCTTAAAGAAATCGTTTTTTATACAAAAACGAAATGAGTAGCATAAAATGAAGATGTTATTTTTTAATGTGGTTATTGAATAAGAAGTTTATGTTTTGGTAACGATTAAAAGGTCACAATGGAACGTGGAAATCTATTCTGGTTAGTGTGAAAATATTTCGCTTATTGAAGGAATTAAGACAATAACACATGGATATCGAGGAGTTTTTGTTGAATTTTTCCAATGAAGAGAATCTTGTTAGAGACTAAAGAAGTGAGCTAAATGAAGATGTTTGAAAAGACTGTTATTGCTGCATCTGTAATGGTTTTTGTTACAGCGGGCGTGGCATATGCACAAACGCCAAGCCGTTTAAATCAATTTGAAGCGTGGGGAGCCTATTCTTATAAATCGCCCAAAAATACGATTTGCTATGTGTTATCGGTACCTTTGAAGGCTCTTCCAACGACAGTTAATCATGGTGATAACTTTTTCTTGGTTACCAAGCGTTCTCATTCACCTATTTCGTTTGAACCGCAGTTTATGGCTGGTTATACCCTTCAAGAAGGGTCGAGAGTGACAGTGACCATTGGAGGTAAGGACTTTGATTTTTTCACGAAAGATTCCTCAGCTTGGTTGGCTTCATCAGAGCTAGAAAAGCAGCTTGTTTCTGCTATGCGTGCAGGAAGCAATATGACAGTGAAAGCGATATCAAAACGAGGAACGCATACCACTTATACTTATTCCTTAAAAGGGGTCACTGCTGCATTAAATGCAGCTCAAAAGTGCCATTAAGGTTTCGATAATTTCTAGAATAGTGATGTGAATTGGAAAGCAATGGCCATTTCCTATGACCTTAGACCAGTTGGTTCATGTTTTGCGCGAGAAACAGATAATGTGGTCGTGAAGGAGAGTTCTAAGCTCTCTTTAATTGGTTTGTCACAAGATGAGATGGTGCAAGCTTTAAAGACGGTTGGTGTACCAGAGCATCAAACGCGTATGCGTGTGCGTCAGCTTTGGCATTGGCTTTATGTGCGTGGTGTTTCAAATTTTGATGAGATGCTGAATATTTCTAAAGCAATGCAAGAAACACTTAAGTGTCATTTCTCCATTGCGCGCCCAGAAATTGTTGGAGAACAAATATCAAAAGATGGTACGCGTAAATGGCTCTTACGTTTTTCTGCACGTGGAGCTGGAAGGCCTGTTGAAATTGAAACGGTTTATATCCCTGAAGAAGGACGTGGTACTTTATGTCTTTCATCGCAAGTAGGGTGTACGTTAACTTGCTCTTTTTGCCATACGGGAACGCAGATGCTTGTTCGCAATCTGACTGCGGAAGAAATTTTGGCACAATTATTGGTTGCACGTGATTGTTTGGGTGATTTTCCTGATAAAAATACCCCTGATGGGGCAATAGTTCCCATTGAAGGTCGCAAAATTACCAATATTGTTATGATGGGGATGGGAGAACCTCTTTATAATTTTGAAGCTGTTAAAAAAGCTTTATTGATTGCTTCTGATGGCGACGGGCTTTCTTTATCAAAACGTCGGATTACGCTTTCAACCAGTGGGGTTGTTCCTGGAATTATCCGAACCGGAGAAGAAATTGGTGTTATGTTGGCGATTTCACTCCATGCAGTACACGATACATTAAGGGATATGCTTGTTCCCATTAATAAAAAATATCCGCTTGCTTTACTAATGGAGGCTTGCCGTAATTATCCTGGTCTTTCCAATGCGAAACGAATCACTTTTGAATATGTTATGCTGAAAGATATCAATGATAGTTTAGATGATGCTAAGCGATTGATTAAGTTATTGAAAGGGATTCCTGCTAAGATCAATTTAATCCCTTTTAATCCGTGGCCAGGGAGCAATTATCAGTGTTCTGATTGGGAGCAAATCGAGCGTTTTGCTGATGTCGTTAATCAAGCGGGCTATGCTTCTCCTATTCGGATACCGCGTGGACGCGATATTTTAGCGGCATGTGGACAACTTAAATCAGCTTCAGAGCGTTTACGGAAATCTGAACGTTTGCGACTTGAAAATGCCATTGGTCATTAGTTAATGCAACTTTCTGCGATATTAAAGCCTATGCTTTTTTTTCAGTAAATCAGCATATAATAGCATGTGTGAGACAGAGATTAAGATGGATAAGTGTTAGACGAACAGTTTCAGCTTTTATATGCTCAATGGGGAGAAATATTGTATATAGCAGTCTGTTTGCGTAATTTCTAAAATAAGGAGGAAACCTCATTTAGAGGCAATATGAAGTCTTAAGGGTCTTAACTAATTTCCATATTATTATCGTACATTTTAATTCTATTTTATGACTTTTAAAAGCATCTACGGTAATATCTTTTAAAAAGTGGAGATTGTGTATTGCCTCACTCTTTTGTTTATTACGTTCTTTAAAAAGATTTCGCTTCACACACGAAAACTCCCGATTCGCTTATAACGTACAAGGGAAAGATATTGTTTGATTCAAAATAAACAGGTTTGAAATGAGAGAATCCTACAATATTTTGGTTCTCATTTAAATTAAAAACGATAAATTACATTTATAAATCAATTTTTGTAACTATAAGGAGATGGAGGGCAAAGATAGTAAAAGTACCAGCAATAAGCCAGTCGAGAAAGCGAATATAAAGAGGTTTTTTCTTGAGAATTTTGGTAAGTTTATGCGCTGTAAAAACGATAGAAATTGTAATGGGAAAAGAAATAGGGATATAAGAGAGTCCTAAAAAGAGTAGCTTTTGTGTTGCCATAGGATCATCCGCATTGATAAATTGTGGTAAGAATGTCGCGTTAAAGAGTATAACTTTAGGATTTAAAAGATTGATTCCAATACCAGCAAGATAGTTACGTTTAGCGCTTTGAGATTTAGAAGATGTCTGTTCGAAGGAAAAAGTTGGATTTCTCCGTAACGCTTGAAAAGAAAACCATAAAAGATAAAAGGCGCCAGCAATTTTTAGAAGAATAAAAGTGTGTGGCGCAGCAAAAATAAGCGCTGATAAGCCAAGTGCTACAGCGGTAACCTGAATGGCAAACCCTGTTGCACTACCCAAGGCGCACATAATTCCAGCTTTTTTGCTTTGTGTAATGGTTCGTCCTACAGAAAGCATCATATCAGGTCCTGGAATAAGTGCTAAAATCAACGATGCTAAAGCAAATTGTACAACAATAGACCACTCCGGTAGAAATGACACGTAAATCTCCTTTTATTTTTAAGCAGTATTCATTATTTACACTCTAAAGCGTTTTTATTTACGTTTTTTGCGTCTTTTTAATGTTGCTTAAAGAGAATTTATTTTTATATTTGTTGCATTGTTTTGATTTCTAGGTAGAGATAAAAGAGCAGCTCATATAGAATTTTGAAATGAAGAAGTGGCAAAATATTAGAAAAGTTGTTTTGGCTTATTCAGGGGGATTGGATACGTCAATTATTCTCAAATGGTTGCAAAGTACGCTAGGCGTTGAAGTTGTAACTTTTACAGCGGATTTGGGGCAGGGGGAAGAGCTAGAATTTGCTCGTCGTAAAGCTGAAATGTTAGGTGTTAAAGAAATCTATATTGAAGATTTGCGCGAAGAATTTGTGCGTGATTTTGTTTTTCCGATGTTTCGAGCCAATACCGTTTATGAGGGAACTTATCTTTTAGGAACATCAATTGCACGCCCACTTATTTCAAAACGCCTTATTGAAATTGCTAAGGAAACAGGAGCAGATGCAATTGCTCATGGGGCAACGGGCAAAGGCAATGATCAGGTACGCTTTGAGCTTTCCGCTTATGCTCTTAACCCTGATATAAAGATTATTGCTCCATGGCGTGATTGGGATTTTAAGAGTCGGACAGATCTGTTTGAATTTGCTCGTATACATCAAATTCCTGTAGAAAAGGATAAGCAAGGCGAAGCACCTTTTTCAGTGGATGCAAATTTATTGCATTCTTCATCAGAAGGAAAGATTTTAGAAGATCCAGCACTTCCTGCTCCTGAATATGTCCATATGCGTACTCTTTCGGTGGAAGATGCTCCAGATCAAGCAACCAGAATCACTCTTGGCTTTAAAAAAGGTGATGCTGTTTCAATCAATGGAAAAAATTTATCTCCTGCAACTTTACTTGCAGAATTAAATCATTATGGGCGCGATAATGGTATTGGTCGGTTAGATTTGGTAGAAAATCGCTTTGTGGGTATGAAATCGCGGGGTATTTATGAAACACCAGGGGGGACCATTCTTTTAACGGCTCACAGAGCTATAGAATCTTTAACGCTAGATCGTGGTGCAGCTCATTTGAAAGATGAATTGATGCCACGTTATGCAGAACTCATTTATTATGGATTTTGGTTTTCGCCGGAACGTAAGATGCTGCAGGCAGCTATTGATTTATCTCAAGAACATGTTGAAGGTGAAGTCACGTTAAAACTCTATAAAGGAAACGTGATTGTTGAAGGGCGCCAAAGTAAAAAATCACTTTATTCGAGTGAGTTGGTAACTTTCGAGGATGATCAAGGTACTTATGATCAAAGAGATGCAACTGGTTTTATTAAATTAAATGCTTTACGTTTGCGTACATTAGCAATGCGTCATCAAGGTGACAAAAAAAGAAATAGAAAATTACAGTGACAAGTGTAAAGTAGGGGAAGTACTTTTGTATGGAATGCCTAACTTAAGCATTTTTATCTGTTGGTTTTTGCAGTCCTTTCATTCAATGTTAGAGGCTTCGCTTTTGTACTAAATCAGTATAATAAGCAAAATTCATGATAATAATAGCAATGAAGGCTTTGATAATCAAAACAAGTCAATTTTGCTTTATAATATTGAATGTTTTTGATTTTTATCAGAACAAAATATGTTTATAGCGAGGGCGATTTTTGTATTGTGACTTAAGAGTATAAAGAAATTTTCATCTTTTTGCTTGCTATTATTGACGAATAAATTCAAGAACCATACACCCTATTTTGAAAGAGTGTAATTTTTAGGACAAATAATGATGCGTGATCAGTGTGATACCCTTAACCTTGCGCCTGAATTAAAAGATGCGGCTTTTCAATCGAGAACTTGGCCATTTGAAGAAGCACGTAAGATTATCAAACGGTATGAAAAGACGGGTTATCCAGACAGTGTGATATTTGAAACAGGTTATGGACCTTCTGGTTTACCGCATATTGGTACTTTTGGGGAAGTTGCACGTACAACCATGGTGCGTCATGCATTTCATATTCTTACGGAGAATAAAGTAAAAACAAAATTGCTTTGTTTTTCTGATGATATGGATGGTTTGCGCAAGGTTCCTGAGAATGTGCCTGATCGCGAGAGGATGGAACATTATCTTGGTCAACCGTTGAGCCGTGTACCCGACCCTTTTGGAGATGACTATCCTTCTTTTGGGGCAGCAAATAATGCGCGGCTACGGGCTTTCCTTGATCGTTTTGGTTTTGATTATGAATTTGCAAGTGCTACGGATTATTACCATTCTGGTCGTTTTGATGAAACACTTTTGAAAATCCTTGCCTGTTATGACAAGGTTATGGCAATTATTTTACCAACATTGGGTGCAGAGCGGCAAGCGACCTATTCGCTCTTTTTACCAATTTCTCCCTTTTCTGGAAAAGTATTACAGGTACCGATGATTGCACGTAATGTTGAAAAAGGTACAGTTACTTATATTGAGCCAGAAACAGGAGAAACCATAGAAACAGAGGTTACGGGGGGCAAGGTTAAGTGTCAGTGGAAGGTGGATTGGGCAATGCGTTGGACAGCACTTGGCATTGATTATGAAATGGCAGGAAAAGACCTTATCGATTCCACAAATCTTTCTTCTAAAATTTGTAAAGTATTAGGTGGGAAGTCCCCAGAAGGATTCAACTATGAGCTCTTTTTAGATGAGAAAGGGCAGAAAATTTCCAAATCCAAGGGAAATGGCTTAACCATTGATGAATGGCTTACTTATGCCCCAACAGAGAGTTTAGGGCTTTATATGTTTTCAAAGCCTAAAACAGCAAAAAGGCTTTATTTTGATGTCATTCCTAAAGCGGTTGATGAATATTATGCGCATCTTTCAGCCTATGGTCGCCAAGAATGGAAAGAGCGGCTGAATAATCCTGTATGGCATATTCATAATGGTTGCCCTCCGCAAGTTGATTTGCCTGTTTCCTTTGCGATGCTCCTAAATTTGGTAAGTGCTTCAAATGCGGAGAATGCAGAAGTTCTTTGGGGTTTTATTTCTCGTTACGCTAAAGGAGCAAATGCACAAACTTATCCAGAACTTGATCAATTGGTGAAGTTTGCCATTAAATATTTTGATGTTTTTGTTAAACCAAACAAAAAATTCCGGCTCCCTGATGATAGCGAACGAGCAACCTTAGCACAAATTGATGAAAAATTAGCTAATTTACCTGAAACTGTTGATGGCAACATGCTACAAAATATGCTTCTTGATGTTGCACGGTTAACGGAACGCTATCAAGATCATAGCAAAAAAAGCCCTGAAGGTGGGCCTGGTGTTTCCAATGTTTTTTTTCAAATGTTGTATGAAGTCCTTCTGGGACAAGAGCGAGGTCCACGATGGGGATCATTTATAGCGCTTTATGGGATTAATGAAATGCGTGCACTGATTGCTGAAGCGCTTGCACGTCCTGTGGAGGAATAATGGAAAAGAGAGTGCAGGAAGTAAAGCGACGCCGTACATTTGCAATTATTGCTCACCCAGATGCTGGGAAAACAACATTGACAGAAAAGCTTTTATTGTTTGGTGGTGCTATTCAACTTGCAGGAGAAGTAAAAGCCAAAAAAGATCGTATTCAAACCCGTTCTGATTGGATGAATATTGAGCGTGATCGTGGTATTTCCGTTGTAACTTCGGTGATGACGTTTGAATATGAAAATCATATTTTTAATCTCCTAGATACTCCAGGACATGAGGACTTTGCGGACGATACCTATCGCACACTCACAGCTGTTGATAGTGCTGTCATGGTTTTGGATGCGGCACGGGGAATTGAGCCTAGAACATTAAAATTGTTTGAAGTGTGTCGGATGCGGGATATTCCTATTGTTACGTTTATCAATAAAATGGATCGTGAGGCACGTGATCCTATAGAGCTTTTAGATGAAATTGAAGAAAAGCTTGCTCTTGATACTGCACCTATAACATGGCCAATTGGTACGGGTAAAGATTTTGTTGGTACCTATGACCTTTATCATAATCGTTTTCGTCAAAAAGATGATGAGATAACACAGCAGATAGTTTCAAATCCCAGAGAGGTTGTCCATTTACTTCCTGAATATCAACATTCAACTTTTATTGAAGGGGTAGAACTCGCTCAAAGTGTTTGCAAGAATTTTGATCTTCAAGCTTTCCGTGAAGGTCATATGACTCCGGTTTATTTTGGTTCAGCTTTGCGAAATTTTGGTGTTCGTGATTTGATCAATGCGCTTATTGATTTTGGTCAAAGTCCTCGTGACCAAAGTGCAGATCAGCGCAATGTCATAGCCATGGAACCTAAAATGACGGGATTTGTTTTTAAAATTCAAGCAAATATGGATCCTAATCATCGTGATCGTATTGCATTTTTTCGGGTATGTTCGGGAACACTTGAACGTGGTATGAAGACAAAGTTGGTTCGAACAGGAAAACCAATGACACTTTCGGCTCCACAATTTTTCTTTGCGCGTTCACGCCAAATTGCTGATCAAGCCTATGCCGGTGATATCGTAGGGATTCCTAATCATGGAACATTGCGTATTGGCGATACTTTGACTGAAGGAGAAGATATCCTCTTTAAGGGAGTACCAAATTTTGCACCAGAGATTTTGCGTCGTGTTTGTTTGGGCGATCCAATGAAAGCAAAAAAGCTCAAAGAAGCTTTGCAACAAATGGCTGAAGAAGGGGTTGTACAATTGTTTATTCCTGATGATGGGTCGCCTTCTCTCATTGGTGTTATTGGTGCTTTGCAAATTGATGTTTTAAAAGAACGATTAAAAATAGAATATTCTTTGCCAGTGAATTTTGAGTCTGCGCGTTTTAATTTATGTCGTTGGATTTCAGCGCAGAGCAAAGATGAGTTGCAAAAGTTTCTCAGCAATCACCGCTCTGCTATTGCGTATGATTTAGAAGGTGATCCAGTCTTTTTAGCGGAGAATCATTTTTCATTGAATTATGAGGCAGAAAGAGCTCCTAAAATAAAATTTTCTGCTTTTAAAGATTACCAAGTACGCTCTTAAAATAAAGAAAAATATTTTCTACAATAATTTGATTTATAATGATAATTTATCATTTTTTATATTGGGTTAAAAATCTGAATATTATAAGTTTCTTATATTGAAACAATCAAAATCGTTTGTTTGCATGTCATAAGTAGGATTGATGTGTGCGTAAAACACTGGAAGCAAGAAATACAAAGCCTCTTGTAAATCTTCTCCATAGCCAAGAGCTTTCAAAATATTGGGTGAGGGTAAAAAAGTGATGATGGTGGTTTGTAGCGTTATGATGTAACGATGGTGGTGTGTGGTGTATCTTATCCCATTCACGGAAGTTTAAGTTATACTATTCATTTATATTATTTACGGGACGACATTACGAGGTAAGCTCAAGTACAATGAAAGATGTCTCTTTAAAAACAAACATATAAAATTGCAACATAATGATATTTTTGGGCATTCTATTTTGCATAAGGGATGTAATCCTAGCAAAATAGAGGCTTGCACGATAAACTTTTGCAAAACTCTCTCCATCAAAGTAATCTATTTTCGCTGTGAAGGGTGGAAATATTATTTTTTTCCCAAGCTTTTTATGGGAAAATATTATTTATGAAACTGATTTTTTAAATCTAAAATAAAAAATCTGCTGCATAAATATAGCTTTTCAGTTTTTCCTTGTATAAATATTGTATACAGTCAAAATAATACAAATAATCAATAAGCTGAAATTTGTTATCCCAAAGATGAGATCATATGACCTATAAACCGCGTGTCTTTTCTATTTCTCCGGGAACTGCTTTTTTGCCTCACTTTGTTGATGCACTACTCTCTGGTAGCCTTATTGATAATTTCGCTTCCAGTGGAGATATTCAAACTGCCCTTGCCGATAGCCTTATTTATGTTCCGACACGTCGTGCTGCTCGCGCTTTGCGTTTAGCCTTTGTTGAAAGAAGTGATACACAATCAACATTCTTGCCAACCATTCGTGCTCTAGGAGATGTAGATGAAGACAGTTTCCTTTTTGTTGAAAATCATACCAGCACTCTCGATCCGCCTATTGGAGAAAGCGAACGTCTTTTACTTTTAGCACGCCTTATTCGTCCATGGCGTGAAAATTTACCTGCGCATCTGCGTGCCATGTTTGGCACAGAAGATGTGCTTATTCCGGCTCATAGTGCTGATGCGATTTGGCTTGCGCAAGATTTAGCACACTTGATGGACGAAATTGAAACAGAAGGAGCAGACTGGTCAAAACTTAAAAATATTGCACCTGATATGGTCGCTGAATGGTGGCAAATAACGCTCGATTTCTTGACTATTGTTACGCAAAATTGGCCAAAAATCTTGACAGAAAGACAACGAAGTAATCCCGCTGAATGGCGTAATCAAGCACTCACAATGCACGCAGAGACTTTACGACGTATGCCGCCTGATAAACCGGTCATTGCAGCTGGTGTGTCAGGTTCTATGCCCGCAGTTTCTCATCTTTTAAAGGTTATAGCTTCTCTGCCAAAAGGGGCTGTTGTTCTTCCTGGCCTTGATCTTCATATGGATGAAGAACAATGGAATGCACTATGCACAAGCCATAAAGAAAAAACAGCTTGTGATTTTTTTGATCCTGCAGAAAATGTTTTTAGCCATCCTCAATATCATTTAAAAAAACTTCTAACTCTCATGGAGTGTCAACGTCATCATGTTTGCGAAATTGGCCAACAAAGTATAACAAAGAAAAGACGAATGGCTCTTTTATCAGAAGCACTCCGACCAGCTTCTACAACAGATAAATGGATACAAATTGTCCGTGATGATTATGAAAATCTTTGTGCAGATTGGTCATTTATTGAAGCTATAAATGAACGTGAAGAAGCTCTCGCTATAGCTGTTACCTTACGCAAAGCTATTGAAGAACCCCAAAAAACTGCGGCCCTTATTACAAATGACCGTAATTTAGCACGCCGTGTTGCTGTGGAATTACAGAGATTTGGAATTGAAGCAAATGATTCAAGCGGAATACCACTTGCACAAACATTGCCTGTAACTCTCTTACGGCTTATTTTAGAAAATGTGTTGCAACCCGATGATCCCATTGCTTTTCTTTCTCTTCTTAAACATCCTCTGACAACACTCCAACAAAACCGTCATCGTTTACGCGAAATGGCAGAAAATTTTGAACTTTTTATTCTTCGAGGGAATACAGGGCGCATCAATCTTTGCGAATGTGATCAATTTCTTGAAAAATGGATTGAAACGCACTTTCATAATAGTTCTGAAATCAACGCTCTTGATCAGCAGAAATGTGAAGAAGCACGTTTCCTTTGTCATCTTTTGAGGAAAGCTGTTGAACCTTTAACATCTCTTATGAAAAAAGAGAAAGAATGCACCATCAACGAAGCTGCGATAGCAACTGTTGAGGTTTTTGAAAATTTTGGTCGCAATGAGGATAATTCTCTTGCACATCTTTATCAACACGAAGCAGGACAAGCCTTATCAAATTTTTTGCGTGAATTGGTCAGTGATCAATCGGGATTAACATTTCATCTTTGCGAATGGCCCGCTATGTTTTCTGCCATAATAGCAACCCGTTCCGTCACACCTTCGCCTGGAGGACATCCACGTTTATTCATCTGGGGTACCTTGGAATCACGTTTGCAAACAGTTGATACAGTGGTCATCGGCGGTCTTAATGAAGGGTCATGGCCGATATCAACCCGAAATGATGCTTTTTTATCGCGACCGATGAAAATGATGTTAACTCTGGAGCCACCAGAGCAGCGTATTGGTCTTTCCGCGCATGATTTTCAATGGGCTATGGGAATGAATAAAGTCGTGATGAGCCGAGCACTACGAGTTGATCATGTTCCTTCTCTCCCTTCACGCTGGCTACAACGCTTAGAAACTGTCGTAGGACAACAAGTTTGGAAACAAATCCGTGCACGAGGTGAAAAGATACGCCATTGGGCAAAGATGCTTGACAATACGGACATGTCTGCTTGTGCAACACGCCCTTGCCCTGTACCACCCATTGCAGTGCGTCCACGTCATTTTTCCATCACCGAAATAACAACGTTACGCCATGACCCTTATGCCATTTACGCTAAAAAAATTTTGCGACTCAAACCACTTAAAGCACTCGTCTATGACCCTTGTGCTGCTGAACGTGGAATGCTTTATCACGCTATTCTTGCTGCTTTTTGCACAAAAGTAAAAAATCTAAAGGTTGACAATGCATTAAATGTACTCCTCACTCTTGGACGTAAAGAATTTGATAAGTTTAATTTACCTGCTGATGTTGAAACAATCTGGTGGAATACATTTGAAAATCTTGCTCCCTTTATTCTGCAATGGGAACAAAGTCTAGAACCCCGAATACGACATTCGGAAGTGGAATCGCAAAAAATACCCATAGGTACAACAGGTGTAATTCTTTCAGGACGTGCTGATCGTATTGATATATTGCCAAACAAAACGGTTGAAATACTTGATTTTAAAACGAGTACACCCCCTTCATCAAAACAAGTTCGTGATTTATTATTTCCACAATTAGCATTGGAAACCGCTCTATTAATGAGAGGAGCTTTTACAGATTTTCAAGATTTTACTCCCTCAAATTTATTTTATATCCCTCTTAATGGAAAAGGTAAGATTACTCCTCAATCAATTCTTTCAGAAAAAGCGGAAAAAGATCACCAAAATGTTATTAATCTTGGTGAAAGGGTGTGGGAACATCTTATCGCATTAATGGAGTATTATCAAAATCCACAACAAGGCTATCTTTCACACGCAGTCCCTATGTTAAAACAATATGAAAGTGACTATGATCATCTGGCACGTTTATGGGAATGGTCAAATGGATTTCATAAAGGAGATCAATCATGACTCTTTTTTCTATTCCTGAAGCAGCCATTGATGCACAAGCAACAGCAACACATCCAAAAACACATGTATGGGTTTCTGCAAATGCAGGATCTGGAAAAACCCATGTTCTAACCGAACGCGTTATTCGTTTGCTTTTAAACGGTACTCCTCCAGCACGTATTTTATGCCTTACTTACACGAGAGCCGCCGCCGCTGTTATGCAATCGCGGATTTTTCGCACACTCTCCAGCTGGAATGAACTCGATGATGCGCAGCTTAAAGAAATCTTATCGAAGCTTGAAAACAAACCTATCAGTGCAACAAAAATAACCTATGCGCGCCAACTCTTTGCTCGTGCTTTAGAAACACCTGGTGGTTTGAAAATACAGACTATTCACGCATTTTGCGAATCTCTCTTGCATCAATTTATGCTAGAAGCCAATATTGCTGGACATTTCGAACTCATAGATGATGTCAACCGCAAGAAATTACTACAAGAAGCCCGCTGCCAACTTTTAAAGCATCATGATGTACAACCCGCTCTAAAACAGCTGCTTAAGGTTATCAGTGAACATACTTTTAACCAATTGCTGTATGAAGCAGCTGAAAAGCAACATAAACTGTCTGATTTTTTGTCTTCTCTTCTGTCTGAAAATGGAGAAGAAAAATTGCGGGCGCTGTTTAATTTAGCACCTGATGATACAAATCAGCAATTACTAGAAAAAATTCAACAGACTGCTCGTCTTCCTCTTTATGCTTTTACCCATTGCCAAACCCATGGGAATAAAAACACCAAGAGTATCATTGAAAAACTTCCCCAATTAGAAACCGCTTGTGATGAAGAAACTATCATTGATATTGTTTCAAATATTTATTTTACAACAGAAGGTAAACCTCGTAATTTTGCACTTATATCGTCTAAAAAATCAGATGAAATTTGGCCTTTTATTCAACAATTGATTAAAGATAAACAAAGCAAGCTTTCTGTTCTTTTAGAGAAATATCAGTGCGTAAAAGTCTGTGCACTCAATATGGCGGCTTTTCAGCTTTGTGCCCTTTATCTCAAAATTTATGCAAATTTAAAAAAAGCCAATGGTTTTTTAAACTTTGATGATCTCATTGAGCGCACACTCCATTTGTTGCAACGTGAAGGTGCAAGCCAATGGGTGCACTATAAACTTGATAAGGGTCTTGATCATATTTTGCTTGATGAAGCACAAGATACGAACCCTGATCAATGGAAAATTATTCAACTTTTAGCGCAAGAATTTTTTACAGGTCATAGTCAACGTGACAATATACGTACTCTTTTTGCTGTTGGAGATGAAAAACAGTCTATTTATTCCTTTCAGGGCGCTGCACCAGAAAATTTTGCTGCAAATGGCAAAATTATTCAAAAAAAAGCACAACAAGCAAAGCAGAAATTTGAAAAAATACAATTGAATTACTCGTTTCGCTCCACAGCCGATGTTCTTAAAAGTGTGGATCTTGTCTTTGAAACACCAGAGAATTATAAAGGGCTTTCAGCAGAAAATACAAAAACCATACACGAAGCTATCCGTACTCACAGTCCAGGTGAAGTTATTTTATGGGATGCCATTTCTAAAGAAAAAGACGAATTTCCTGATGATTGGCATGTAACTGTTGATCATTTAGATACACCAGCAATACGTTTGGCAGAAAAAGTTGCTGAAACTATTGCAGGCTGGTTACACAAAGGAGAAATGCTTCCAGCAAAAGGGCGGTTATTGCGTGCTAGTGATATTATGGTTTTGGTTCGTAAGCGTGATCAATTTGCCCTAGCGCTTTCTCGTGCCCTTAAACAACGCAATATACCTGTCGCTGGTGCAGATCGTTTACAGCTTATAAAACATATGAGTGTGCGTGATTTAATGGCACTCGGACGTTTTGTTTTGCAACCACAAGACGATTTGTCTCTTGCTTGTGTTTTAAAAAGTCCACTCTTTGCGCTTAGCGAAGAGGAACTTTATCAACTTGCCGCTCACCGTACAGGCTCTCTTTGGAAAAGCCTTTGTGAACAGGCATCGTCGCATATTCCTTTTAAAGATACTTTTGAAAGCTTGAGTCAGTATCGTACTTTAGTGGATAAAATACCAGTCTTCGAATTCTATAGTCATATCTTAAATAATGATAAGGGACGACAAAAAATTTTAGCGCGCTTAGGCTTGGAAGCCAATGATGTGCTTGATGCTTTTATGGACTACACACTCGCGATTCAAAAAACGGGGTTACCAGGGTTACAAGCTTTTTTGGAAACATTAAGTGTCAGTGAACCAGAAATTAAACGTGAGTTTGACCAAAACCATGAAGAAATTCGCATCATGACTGTTCATGCTGCAAAAGGACTGGAAGCTGCCGTTGTATTTCTGGTTGATCCTGGTAGTGCAATCTGGCATCCCCAGCATTCACCTCACTTGCTTGAAGTTCCCTTGAACAATGCACATTTGAGTGACCAACAAGCTTTTATCTGGCGCCCTAATGCAGAATTTGATACAATGCCCTCTAAACAAGCAATTTTGCGTTTAAAAGAGCGTGCAGAAGAAGAATATAGGCGCCTTCTTTATGTAGGAATGACGCGTGCTGAAGATCGATTGTTTGTTTGCGGGTATAGCGGTGAACGCAATAATCCTCATACGTGGCTACAATTGGTAAAGAAAGCTCTCGAACCGCATGCGGTAGCTATAAAAGGTCCTGCGGAAGATATTGCAGCTTGGCGTTATTGTATTACACCTCCTTCTTCTGCTTCTATAAACCCAAAAGTCCCTTGCGCTGAATGCCAAACCTTACCACCTTTGCCTGCTTTTTTCTCCCATAAAGTACCAGAAGAGCCAGTGCTACCAAAACCGTTAAAACCGTCAGTGGCGAGCCTTTCCATTGAAGCGGATACAGAGCTGTCCTCAAGTCCAAAACAGCTTACCACCTCTCCTGTTTTAGGAGCAACAAATACTAACAGAGCTTTTTCCATTGAATATGGTAATATCGTTCACCGATTGTTACAATATTTACCCGATTATCCCCCACAAAAACGTCGAGATTATGCTCGAAACTATCTCAATATCAAAGCCTCTCATTGGCATGAGAGCCAAAGAGAAGATGCTCTTCGCCATATTTGGAAAATATTAGATCACGTTTACCTCAAGCCCCTTTTCTCTGAGCATTCACGTGCTGAGGTTTCCTTAATGGGTATTGTAAAAATTCGTGGAAAAGAACAAGCAATTTCTGGTCAAATTGACCGTCTCTACATCACGCAAAACAGCATTATCTTTGCTGATTTTAAAACAGGAACCCCGCCAGAAAATGAAGCTGCTATTGCTTCCCATCACTGGTTGCAAATGGCTCTTTACCGAAAATTATTACAAGCTATTCATCCTGATAAAGATATCCAAGCTCTGCTTATCTACAGTAAAGAAGCCAAAATTTTTAAGCTTTCTCCAGAAAAACTCGAGGCATTTCTTGGTGAAGTTGCCTTATAAGTTATTCCTTTCCTTCAAAGTATCCTTACGTTTTTTTACTTTCATAAAATCGCCCAAACAAACACAATGTACAATCTCTGGTGTAAAAAAGTCCTTTAATAATTTATCTTTGCAATAACTTGATATGAATTGTTATCATACCAATTTATAAAAAGTGAATATAAAGGATAAATCAATGACGTGTATAAAAGTTGATAAGGACAATTTCGAAAGTGAAGTTCTAACCTCTTCCACCCCTGTTGTGGTTGATTTTTGGGCAGAATGGTGTGGCCCTTGCAAAATGATTGCTCCAATTTTGGATGAAATTTCAATGGAAATGCAAAATCAAGTTAAAATTGCTAAGGTAAACATTGATGAAAATCCGGAACTGGCTACCCAATACGGAGTACGTTCTATCCCTACATTATTAATGTTTAAAAATGGAAATATTTCATCGAATATGGTTGGAGCTACCTCTAAAGGACGCCTTTCTGAATGGATAAAAGATGGGCTTAGTTAATTCCACATATAATCACTATAAAGGAGAGAAGCTTTGTCTCTCCTTTTGATTTTTTTTAATATTCTTTTTTGCATTATATTATAATAAAAAGATAATAAAATCAAAATGTTAAATGAATTTAAGAATTCATACTTTTATGCATGATTCAATTGACTATTTTTTATAAAAAATTGCCCTGTATGAAGAATATAGGCAATTCTTTCCTTATATGCGCGTCAAAAATATTGGGTGAATGATAATTTCATAGAGGTATTTTCTTCTTGGATAAGACTATTGAGATAGATAGTGCTTTCAACACATAAAAAGGCAATATCAATCTAGAAATAAGGAGATTTTAAGAAAAAACTTTGCAAATTACTTTTCTGAAGTTCACAATTTTTAAGCAGAAAGAAGTAAGCAATTCACTACAGATTATATAATGCTCTTCTAAAGGGTTACCACTTCAATTTAAAATTCTCTTGTACTATTCTCTAGAATCAAAAGATTTTTTTGGAGCCTTTACCAAAAATATGAAAGGCAAAAAACATTCTCTAAAATAAATTGATAAATTCCTATAAATTAACGGATGTCCTTTGCAATTTATGTCATTGTTATATAAAAGAGTCAGTATTTCGTCTCATCTTCATGGTTGATCCGCCATGAGGGACTTCTTTATGTTGTTCATCATTTCAAATTTTGGTACGTATTAGAGGTATTATCAATTAAAAAATGATGAGGTCCATGCTCATGTCGATGTTTTTTTAAAATGTACGAATTGCAAAAGACTGTTGCAAACGTTCAATGGAATGTTGTGCTGATCTGAGTGTTACATGACGCCCATGTTCTTTATAGTGTAAGGTGAGTGCAAAAGTGGCAAGCTCTAAAAGAGCTGTATTTCTTTCTGGCCATTCAACAAGCAAAATATTTTTCTCACGAGCTTCATGAAGCCCTAATTCATCAATTTCTTCTGCCATAGAAAGGCGGTAAAGATCAGCATGAATAATTTCAAACTGTGGAAGTTGATAGCTTTGCACAAGAGTAAAAGTAGGGCTTGGAACATCCATAGTGTTATCATTCGCAAGTGTTTGGATGATTGTACGTGCAATAGTTGATTTTCCAGTTCCAAGATCTCCTTGCAACGTTACAAGATCCCCCGGCTTTAAAGAAAGGGTTAAATGTTGTGCAAAAAGCTTTGTTGCCTCTTCATTTTCAAGAAAAAAACTAAAATTCATTAAGAGTTCCATGAAATGGATGAAAAATTTTTGTTATAATAAAGATTGAAATTAAAAAATCTTATCTCCTTTGGGAAGTGGGAAAAAACATTTAACTGTTGTTCCTTTTCCAGAACCGGTAAGAATCTCAACATGTCCACCGTGTAGTTCAACGAAACTCTTCACAAGGGAAAGGCCAAGACCCGCTCCTGCACGCCCGCCATGGTGTGAATGAGAAGAAAAACGTTTAAAAATACGATCAAGGACGTCTTTTGGAATATCAGAGCCTTCATTGTGAACGCTAAAGACAATATTATCATCTTGTTCATCGACGCAAAATTCAATAGTGCTCGCTTCCGTTGCAAAATTAATAGCATTACTCAGCACATTCACAAAAATTTGATGCAAGCGTTTTTCGTCAGCAGAAATGGAATTTAAGGAAGGAGAAATTTGTTGTAAAAGCGTAATATGGCGTCCATTAAGGCGATCTTCTATACGTGTTACTGCTTGTATCATAGCATCTGCAATATTAACCGATTTTATGTCCAACTCCATAATGCCTGCATCAAGGGTAGCAAGATCAAGAATATCGTTAACAATATTTAAAAGAGTTCCTGATTCTGAATGAATATGCCCAAGATATTCTTGTTGACGTTTATTGATAGAGCCGAAAATTTGATCACGTAAAATATCCGAAAATCCAATAATATTGGTGAGAGGTGTACGCAATTCATAGGAAACATGTTGAACAAATTCATTACGCAAACGATCAGCACTTTCTAATGCTTCATTTCTTTCTTGAAGAGCACGCGCAACATGGACAGTGTCCGTAACATTCACAAAAGTAAGCATCGTTTGTCCATCGGGAAGAGGGACCAGAGTATAGTCAATAATCATATCATTTTTAAGATCTATACGACCTGAATATGTTTCACGTTTTTCAGCAAAACCGGTAATGAATTTGGTAAATTGATCCCATTCTTGTCCTAAGGTTAAGGCTGAACAATGGCTTTGTAACTGTGTAATATGGGTCCCTTCTACCAGTAAATTATAGGGAAGCGACCACAATTTCGACAGGGCAGGATTCGATAAACGAAGGCGCCCATCAGTACCAAAAACAACCACGCCTTCGGAAAGTTTATCAAGTGTTTCACCTTGTATTTTAATAAGTGTATTATAACGGCGTTCAAGATCAATTTTTTCTGTAAGGTTTTCGTAAAGCCAAGTAACACCTCCTTGTGGATGAGGGTTCGAGATAACACGCACCGTACGCCCATCTGGAAGATTCCAAATTTGTTGGTTCGATTCTGTTTGTCGATAGGCTTTAAAAAGTTCTTCTTTCCACGCGCGCCAATCGGGGTGTTCAGCAATGAGCCCTTTTTCACGTAAACGTTCAAGAAATAATGTATGGCTTGGTTCACTTTCTAAAAAGGAAGTCTCCAACGGCCATAAAATTTTAAAAGCATGATTACAGAATTTTAATTTTTGGTTTGTATCAAAAATAGCTACAGCTGTTGAAATTTGGTCAAGTGTTTCACAATGGCTTTGAAGAACATAACTTAATTCATGAGCAAGATTTTCATATGCGCTGTCATCACGCGCAAAAGCTGCCATCCCTTCGGCTGTTGTAATACGTGTGAGATGAAAACGATGTCGTTCTCCATCAATAACTGTGTGAACATGTTCTTGAAAAATTGTTTCTGTTTCATCTGTTTTACGTTGTGTATTTTCATTGAAAAGATCCCCCACTTCATCACTGTCTTCACGAAAGTCTGTCATTTCTCTAAAGGCGCGATTTATAAAACAAACTTTTCCTTCACAATCTTTTATCCATACGGGCTCTTGAATAAGATCAAGAAGATTACGCTGCATTCTCAGTTCAGTAAGAAGGCGGGCGATATCTTTCTGTAAACGAGCATTTTCACTCTGTTGTTTTGAGATATCTTGAAAACGAGCAATAGCGACTGTTCCTGCGATAACTCCTGTAACTTGCAGCAGTACATTGTTTGTGGTGGTGATAGAAATATCAAAAGGGTGACATTTACAACGTAGTTGAGTCAATGCATAATCAAGTTCTCGCAGAGAATTTTCTTCAACCCAGAGCTCAAAACGCTGAAAATCTTTCTGATCGATTCCTATTTTTTGCAATGCAGAAAGGGCACCAACGACACGGGGTAAGGTTGTTGGATTTTCCCAAATAAGAAGGAATTGCTCGGTTTCTTCCAGAAGCCATTCATAATATTTAAGTTTTTCAGAAAAATTTGCCTGAATTATCTTCAAAGGCTTCTGTGCAGTTTTTTTTGCACGCATAATAACAGCTAGGCACGTGAGAAGTGAAGCACAAGAAATTCCTCCACACAGCGCTAAAAGCAGCCATGGACCATCTAGTAAAGTGAAGAAAAATGGTAGATAACCTTCCAGTGGCTGAGCAACAGCGCATGTTGGAGAAAAAAAGAAAAAAAGGCAAAATATATACGCATAGATTCGAATCATTTTTTGAGCTTTTTCTTTGGGGTTATAGTCACCAAAGCTGCGCACGACATCTTTCCCTTTTTTAACCCAAGGAAATGTTTAGTAACGGTAATGGTTTGGTTTATAAGGTCCTTGTGGTGTGACTCCAATATAAGCGGCTTGTTCTTCTGATAAAACACTTAATTTTATTCCTAACCGGTCAAGATGTAGACGTGCAACTTTTTCATCAAGATGTTTAGGCAAAACAGTGACTTCATTTGTATAGTGTTCTGCACGGGTAAAAAGTTCAATTTGCGCTAAAACTTGATTAGTAAAAGAGGCTGACATGACAAAAGAGGGATGCCCAGTCGCATTCCCGAGGTTTAACAAACGCCCTTCAGAGAGCAAAATGATGCGTTTTCCATCGGGAAAGGTGATCATATCAACTTGTGGTTTAATATTTGTCCATGGCAAATTTCTAAGGGCTGCGACTTGGATTTCGTTATCAAAATGACCAATATTTCCAAGAATACACATATCCTTTACTTGTCGCATATGGTCTAAACGAACAACATCTTTATTGCCTGTTGTCGTGATGATAATATCAGCACTGGAAGCAGCATCATCCAAATTAACAACTTCATAGCCATCCATAGCTGCTTGAAGAGCGCAAATAGGATCAATTTCTGTTACTTTAACACGAGCCCCAGCACCAGAAAGAGATGCTGCTGAACCTTTTCCTACGTCACCATAACCACAGACAATGGCAGTTTTACCAGCGATCATCACGTCTGTTCCACGTCGAATACCATCGACCAATGATTCTTTACATCCATATTTATTATCAAACTTTGATTTAGTGACGCTATCATTGACATTAATAGCAGGAAAAGGCAGAAGCCCTTCTTTTTGTAACTGATAAAGACGGTTTACACCTGTTGTGGTTTCTTCGCTTACACCTTTAATTGTTGCACGCTGTCGTGTAAAAAATCCTGGCGTTGCATCCATACGCTTTTGTATTTGTTTGAAAAAAAATTCTTCTTCTTCTGTTTTGGGATGCGATAGGATATCTTTATTTTGTTCTGCACGACTTCCCATTAAAATATAGTTTGTGGCGTCAGCTCCATCATCTAAAATAAGATTGGAAGGATTACCATCTGGCCATTGGAAAATTGCATCTATATAAGTCCAATATTCTTCCAATGTTTCACCCTTAACGGCGAATACAGGAATACCAGTTGCGGCGATAGCTGCTGCTGCATGGTCTTGCGTAGAAAAAATATTACTAGAGCTCCACCGTATATCGGCGCCAATAGCTTTTAATGTTTCAATTAAAACAGCTGTTTGAATTGTCATGTGCAATGAGCCAGAAATACGCGCTCCGCGCAAAGGTTGATTAGAGGAAAACTCCTTACGACAAGCCATCAAACCAGGCATCTCAGTTTCAGCAATATCAAGTTCTTTACGACCATAAGCGGCAAGTGCAATATCTTTGACAACAAAATCTTGAGCTGCCATTCTTTATCCCTTTAAAATAAGTTTTTCCAAGACGGTAGGAGAAATTAAAAAAAAATGCAAGACAAGAAGAGGACTTCTTTATGTGAAAAAGCTCTTTTAAAATCTTCATAAATTTGTGCAACAAATATGCATTTATGAATCTGAGTGATGATGTTACTGACAGAATAAGAGATCTCCATGATAAGTCTTATTATATAAACAAAACTCTATCCTTTTCACGTAACGTTAAAGCTTTTAAAAATCTCCAGAGAGAATACCTTTTAAATAATAAAAATTGTGCATTGCTTCATAGTTTTTATATCGATTTTTTATGGGATAATATCGAAAGTAGTATACGAGTATTCTACTCGCTTATGCGGTTGTTGAAAAAGGAAGTATTACCTTACTTTAATCTCATTATTAAGCTTTCTACCAAAATAATATAATGCAAAGCCATAGGTTATCATATTTATGAATAGGCAATTCAGAATCGGTTCTTTAGGATTCCAATGTTGCATCTGTTCTTGGATAAAGACAGTTTATAGGGAGTGCTTTTCTCCTGTTTTCAACGATTTTTATCAAAATACTATAGATATACGATTAAACATTTTTTGTGATACTGAATAGAGCATTAAAAATGCAAAGACATTACTCTATTGAGCACTCTGATTTTAAAACCGCTAACAACGAGCTATAAATTATAAATCAAATAATTAACTCATTTCTGGAAAAATTTATTCTAGACGAGTAAGTTTTTGGAAAATTGACCATGTGGACGAAATCGCCAAAGATAACTTGGCAAGAATGCAGCCATTGCTCTGGGGGTAATTCCCACACCTTCTAGAGTATATCCATTCTCTATAGCCTCTTTAGAAACAATGTTATCCATTTGCAAAAAACGTATTTGATTGGCTGTTACGAGTGTTGGTACAAAAGGAAATTTACCGATAGTTCCCAAAATTCCTCCAATCAATAGGCCAGCAGAAAGAGGCATGGATAGGATTGTTTTTTTACGGTGAATAATTTTGAGTATATTTTCAAGAGTATTTTGGAAAGTGATAATCTGGGGACCACCAAGATCATAATTTTTTCCCCAAGCAACCTGTTCATCTAAAGCGCGCGCGATAAACTCAGCAACGTCACCAACATACACGGGTTGCAATTTGCTTTGCCCACCCCCAAAAAGAGGCATAATTGGTAAAAAACGTGACAAATCTGCTAAGGTGTTAAAGAAACAATCCTCTGGTCCAAAGATAACGGATGGACGGATAATAATTGCTTGAGGATGCTTGTTATGAATGATTTGTTCACCCATAAACTTAACACGTGCATAAAGACATGAAGCATTCTCGTTAGCCACAAGTGCTGACATATAGATGAGTGGAATAGCAGCTTGTGCTGTTAATTCAGCAACATTGTAAGCACCATCAATTTGTGTGTTTTTAAAATTCGATTGATTTGCTTGTTTTAAGCTACCAGGTAAAAACACTGCCGCATCAGCTCCAAGCAACGCGCGTGCAACAGAGGCACGATGCTTGATATCCGTTTTAAGCATTTGGGTTTGTCCTACTTCTCCTATTTGGAGCATGTAATAAGCTTTTTGTGGATAACGAACAGCGATACGAACGCGATATCCCCGCTTAGTCAAAGTTTCAACGACATGTCGTCCTACAAAACCAGATCCGCCAAAAACAGTAATAAGTTTAGGATGTTGATAAAGTGCACAATCAAGTTGCATGATTAAAAAGTCTATCTTTCAAAGCTTTAAAATAATCAATTTCTAGCATGGAGGTGTTTTATTGTCACGTAAAATATCGCCCGCAAGATAAAGGGAACCACTAATAAGGACAATTGCCTCTTTATATTCGGCTCTAATCTTATGCAAAGCATCTTGTAGATGTGCTTGTGGAGTAGCAAAGATTCCTGCTTTTTGCGCTGATTCAGCTAATTTTATTGGAGAGATACTGGCATTATTGTTAATCAGCGGTATCGTATATATTTTATCGACAAGGTTCGCTAAGGAACGAAAATAACCGACAGCATCTTTGGTATTGAGCATGCCAGCAATCATAATAATGGGACGATCTGTTTTTTTTCTCCATTGTGTAAGTTCTGCCGCAATAACTTTTCCAGCAGCAGGATTGTGACCACCGTCTAACCATAAATCAATATTAGGAGACAGTTGATCAACCAAATGTCCTTGGATAAGATGTTGCATCCGTGCGGGCCAATAAATATTTTTCAAAGCGTCATTTATGGTTTGTTCTGAAAGTTGAAAACCTGCTTGACAAACTGCTTCAAGAGATGCGCCAGCATTGGCAACTTGGTGGTCTCCAATAAGGTTAGGAAGTGAAAGATCCATGAGACCTTGATTGTTTTGAAAAACCATACGTCCATGTTCTTTATAACTTTGATAATCTTGATCAAATAGAGAATAAGGTGCTTTATTTTTATCGGCAAGGGGTATTAAAGTAGCAAGAGTTTCTTCATAATTTTGCTTCCCGATGACTACTGGAACATTTGGTTTGATAATTCCCCCCTTTTGAAAAGCGATTTGAGCAATTGTGTTTCCAAGAAAGTTCTCATGATCATAATCAATGGGCATAATAAGCGATACAGCTGGTTTGTTAATGACATTGGTAGCATCAAAACGCCCTCCCAACCCAACTTCTAAAATGACAACATCAGCTGGATGTGTACTAAACAGCATAAAGGCAGCGGCTGTAAAAATTTCAAAAATAGTAATCGGCTCTTGACGATTTACTTTTATAATTTCACGGATTGTCTCAGCCAATTGGTTTTCTGTAACAAGTTGACCACCTCCTTTTTGACCTAACCGGCAGCGTTCATTCCAGTTGACGAGATGAGGTGAGCTATAGACATGAACGCAGTATCCTGCACTTTCTAAAAGAGCACGGCAAATCGCTGAGGCAGATCCTTTGCCATTTGTTCCAGCGATGTGAATAATAGGGGCAAGTTTTAAATGTGGATTACCAAGACGCTCTAAAAGGTGAATAATACGCTCTAAAGAAAGATCAAATTTTTTCGGATAATTTTTTAGTAAATCATCCACCACCCTTTGTATCTGGTTTTGTTGCATAAATTTAAGCTGCTTTTGTTGTAGAAAGCGATGTTTGAGAGTCTGTTGGGGATGGATCGGAAGGGTCAAAAACAGCAGGGCGTTTCATCATCAAACGTAAAAGACGCGCAATTGTTGTTTTCATTTCTAAACGTGATACAACCATATCAATCATACCATGTTCGAGCAGATATTCACTACTTTGAAAACCTTCTGGTAGGGTTTCGCGTATAGTTTGTTGAATCACACGTGGACCAGCAAAACCAATCATAGCGCCAGGTTCAGCAATGTGAATATCACCAAGCATGGCGTAAGAAGCAGTAACACCACCGGTGGTTGGATTAGTCAGCACAACAATATAGGGAAGTTTTGCTTCTTTCAACATTTCAATCGCTACGGTTGTACGAGGCATTTGCATCAACGAGAGTGTTCCTTCTTGCATGCGTGCGCCACCAGAAGCAGAAAAAAGAACTAACGGGCGCCTTTCGGCAATGGCAGTATCAAAAGCTTTAATAATAGCTTCTCCTGAAGCCATACCGAGTGATCCACCCATAAAGGCGAAATCTTGAACGGTCGCAATGATTGGTAAGCCTTCAATCGTACCACGTGCACTTAAAATATTATCATCAACACCAAGTTTAGAACGATAATCTTTTAACCGGTCAATATAGCGTTTTTCGTCACGAAATTTTAAAGGATCTGTTACAACTTTTGGATTTTCAAGAGCTGTATAAACACCATCATCAAAAAAATGCATGAGACGATTTTTAGCGCTGATACGCATATGATGGCCAGAATTGGGAGCTACAAATTGATTAGCTTCCAGATCTTTATGGAAGATCATTTCACCACTGGTAGGATCTTTAATCCATAGATTTTCTGGAATTTCACGGCGCCCCAATATAGAGTTAATTTTAGGACGAACATAATTTGTAATCCAGTTCATCTTTATAACCTTCCTTTAAATATTACACATCTTTCGCATGATTTGAAAGAATATGAACCTAAGCAGTCACATTTGCTTTACCGGTGGAACAAAGGAGTCTATTTAATACTTTTATCTGTGTACGTATAGCTTGTTTTTTAATTTTTATTTTTTTACTTTGGTATTAAAATTCACTCTTTGCGATGGTTAACAAACCCCTTATTTTTTAATAAAAATGAAAATCCAATTAATCATTCGTATCAACAGTTTTTAAGAAAAGAAACCTTATAATATAAGGCTTTAACAAGGCTAAAATAATCCATTTAAGATAATGTACATGATAACACCATATTAGCGAAACGTTATCATCAGAGCAAGATTTTTTTCAAAAGGTTTCTTTAAAGCGCGCGCTTTTCACAATTAAAATTGAATACCCTCAAAAATGCTATTATATTACTCATTCATGTGCTTGTTTTACAAAGACATTTTTCAATAATCACCAAAACTCTCTTAATGACTGTCCTCAGAAGAGTATATACTCTCCGTAAATGGTATAAAATACATTATGCTCTTCATTTTTACTGAAATAGAAGGTACAAATCGATACCATCATACTCTTTTCCAGTTTTAATGTGACGATAATGTTTGCATTGAGAGGATTCATAAAAGATATTTCACGCCTTTTTGAAAGTACCTTTATCTACACACCACCTCCGTTTATGACATATTAACAAACGATTTCAATTAATCCAATATGAATAGGATTAAAATGAGAAAGCCTCATGATATTTAGGTTTTTCACTCATGTTGTGAAACAATAAATTATCGTTATAAATCAATATATTACTTTAATAAAAGATAAAGCATAAAATTTTATATTATGCTTTTTTGGCTGGCAAGTTTTATTAGCCTTAAAGTCAAGTAACATTATTTTTGTGTAATGCGTGCCATGGTCTTTTGGGAAAGCATTTTGTGTAAATATGTCATAAAGGCGGCTGCAAAAAGCGGTGTTGTTAAATTAAGAATTGGAATCGAAACAAAAAGCGCTATTAATAATCCTGCACCAAAAACCGTTGTGTAATGAGTATGTAAAAAAGCACGTGCATCTTGCTCTGTTCGAAAACGATAAGCAGCAAACAAGAAATATTCATGACCAAGCAAATAACCATTAATAACGTAAAAAGCGATTAAATTAATACCTGGTATGAAGAATAAAATAAAAGCAATTCCATTACCAAGAAGGCTTAAAATAACAAATTTAAAGGAAATGATAAGAGAACGCTGAAACGGCAAAGCTTGTCCAATAGGCTCGTTTGGGTAATCCTCTTTTTCAATGATTTCAGCAACAGAGTCAATGAAAAAACCACCAATCATAGCTGCGATTGGTGCAATCAAAAAAGCCAACAAAAGAGCCAAACCAAGATTAAAAATGATAAGCATGCTAAAACCAATCCATCCCGCCCAACTAGGGAGTTCAGGAAAAAACTGAGCAATCCAAGGCCAAAAGTAAGACATAAAAAGTTGGTGCACACATAACCATAAAATGGCGAGAATGAAAAAAGTAATCCCCAATGCTTTCAGTATCATAATACTATATTGCGAGGTCAGAAGACGTTGTAAAGCACGATAGGCAGCAGTAAAAATCATAAATTAATAAACTAAGGAAAGAAGCAAAAAAAACAAGAAATATATTTAAAGAATGTACGGTGTAGTTTTTTCTTTTTTGAATTACAAGATTTCTTTTCAAGAACATTATAAAAAACGGCTAAGGCTTCTTTGTTTAAAATAAAGTTTGAATAGATAGAAATTTTGATTTTTAAAAATCAAGAAGAATTTAAAAAGCAGCTGTTGTAGAAGAAATTTTTAATATTTTTGTACAGAGTGTAGGTTATTGCGTTTATATGATATATGTGAAAAATTAAGGAATAAGAACTATTTGGGAGGAAAGTTGTTGACTTCTATTTATTCAGTAGAGTTGTCTAATTTCGTTTATCTACGTGCTTAATTGTTTTGCACAATTCCTAATGCTCTGTACTTTTATACTATTTGGCGGCATGCTTTTGCCTCTCGCTTTTATTCAAAACATATTGAGTTCAATGGAATAGGAGTAACGTAGTAGCTTGTAGATATTCTGATTTGGGCAACAGAATGATTAATATGATAGAAGTGGAAAAAATAAGCTTAGGCGATTGACTGTCCATATCCCATGGAAGGGTAATTTCTTGAGAAGAAGCAAAGAGTGGGAGACACCACTGATGATTAAAAATGATGAGATTTTGAATTTTAAAAGCTATAAGTGCAATGAAGTAAGAATTCATTGAAGCACTTTTCATACAAGTGGTGCACTGTATCAAATAATTTTTAGATAATAACACCACTAATTTATGAAGAGAATTGATCATTTTCAACTTGAATAAGAATCCAAAATATAGAAATATTCTTTAATTTCAAAGCCTTTATTCAACATCAAAAAATTATTTACTTGCACATTATAGGCGAGACCAGTGTATGGATACAAAGCTTTCGATAAAGGACTAAAAATGCTTCTCATGAAACATCACAATGTGAGGATATCATGGATCAAATCCTAGTCTTTGTGGTCTTGGTATGCTGGAGAGAGGACACACACATTTAATTTTAAAGACTGATCACTGAGGAAAATAATAAAGGCGTCAGTTTCATAAACTTATAGACAGTGGTGCAATGAATTTTGTTTACATTCTTTATGAGCATCAGTGTGAGATATGCTTCAAATTGCATTGAGATGTTATAATACATTGATTTATACATTATTTTTCATAGTGAATAAGAGCCCCAAGTAAAGTTGTCATATTTTCTTATTAGCTGCTCTCATCATGAAACAATCAAAAGCATTTATTTGCACATCATAAATAGGACTAATATGGGGATAAAAACATTGAAGAAAGAAAATGCTTTTATAAACTCTATCCAGTGCAAGAGCTTTCTCAAAATTGATGGTAGGCAAAGTAAATAATAGCTTGTTTTTTATAAGCTGGGGAAACAGAGGTGCAATAGATCCTACTTTTTATGATGGCTATGGGTGAAATAGAATTTTTTAAAGAAACATTTCCCAACGCTCGTCACACCCATTTCCCAACAGTGCTTGTGAATGGTATAAGGGTAAAGCTCTCGTGAATAATATAAAACTTATAGGGCACCACTATCTTTACACTTAATAAAAGAGCACTGCGGGCACCATCATTCTCTCAGTATTGCTCGACAGCTCTGTTCTTGAGACGGTCCATTATAAGCGTTTTTAGTTCTTTCTTAAACGTTTTGTATTCATACGGCTATCCTTCTTTGCAACGTGCAAGAAAATGGTTTTTATTGATTCAACATGAGAGAGAGTTGAAATGAGAGAATCTTACGATATTCAGGATTCTAATTTAATATGAACAACGCTAGATGATCATTATAACTCAAAATATTGTATACTAATCGAGATAGATAGACACCTATTGTTAGTTCTATTTTATAAGGTGTTTTAATATGAATGCATTTGAAGAGTTATTATTTGAAATGGGGTATATTTTCCTCATGAGGAGTAGGTGTCTGGGGGGCAAAAAATGATACAATCATGTTTGCTAATTTTTGCGCTACGTGTTGTTTACTCATATGGGGCCATTGTTCAACTTTTTCCTTACTCACGAGATAAACTTGATTTGTATCAGCACCCATGACACTTGTGCCATCTAGTTGAAGAGAAATATCATTAGCAAGAATGAAATCAGCTCCTTTTTCAACACATTTTTTTTGCGCATTGGCAATAATATCACATGTTTCAGCAGCAAAACCAATGACCAATGAGGGGCGATTTGGAGCGTGTCCAATCATTGCTAAAATGTCAGGATTTTCGACCATATGAAGGGATGGTGGTATTTTATGAGCATTCTTTTTAATTTTGTGTAAAGACTGCGTTTGACTGCGCCAATCACAAACAGCGGCGACAAAAATGGCACCATCAGCAGGCAATGCGGTTTGAACGGCTTGTAACATCTGTTGTGCTGTTTCAACATGAATGGTTTTTACTTCTTGTGGGTCTGCAAGATTAACAGGTCCACAAATAAGTGTTACTTTTGCACCCAAATGCGCAAGAGCAGTTGCGATGGCATGACCTTGTTTACCTGAAGACCGATTAGCAAGATAACGCACTGGATCAATTGGTTCATGGGTAGGGCCAGAGGTAACGATGAAATGGCGGTCAGAGAGAGGTTTTTCATGCACATTCAAAAGAGCCTCTATGGTAGCGACAATCGTTAAAGGTTCGCTCATGCGCCCATATCCTATCTCGTCACGTTCAGCCATATTTCCGATTTCTGGTCCAATGATATGAACGCCATCTGCGCGCAGTTGTGCAACATTGCGAATAGTGGCTGGATGCGCCCACATGGACGGATTCATAGCGGGTGCAATTAAGAGTGGACAGCGTGCCGCTAAAAGGATGCAATCAGCCAGATCATCTCCTATGCCATTGGCTATTTTTGCAATGCGATTGGCTGTAGCAGGGGCTAAAATAATAAGGTCAGCATTACGTGCTAATCGGATATGTCCAATATCGTGTTCTTCTTCGCGTGAAAATAAATCAGTATATACAGTACCACTGCTTAAAGCTTCAGCAGCTAAAGGCGTAATAAATTTTTGCGCTGCTTTTGTCATCACAACTTTTAAGTGTGCTCCACGTTCTTGTAAACGGCGAATCAAATCAAGTGCTTTATAGGATGCAATACTTCCCCCAATAATAAGAAGGAGAGATTTTGATTTCAATGATTGCACTTCAACAGCACTAGTATGAGAGAGTTGTGTGGTGAGAGGAGTGGGATTGCTTAAAAGGCGTCGGACTTCTTCTTCCATAGAAATACCATTTTGCGCGGCACGTATGCGCAAAGCTTCTTTGGTTTCAGGAGACAGGTTACGAATAGTAATACTGGCCATAAAATACCTCCAAGAAATAAAATGATTGCAATGATTTCATCGTTGATATTTTTAGCATATTAAGGAAATTAGAAAAGATGAAAAAAGTAAAAAGTGAGACAAACGCAACAAAGCGCAATGATGAAAAGACTATAACGACCATAACGGTTTCTACGACTTTGTTCGACAGCAAGTTGTTTGATGGTGGCAGGAGAAAGATTAAAACCTGTTTTTCTCATTTGATCGAAATCTTCTTCTATCCGTTGGAAATTTTGAACCAATTGTGGTGTTTTGCGTGCCAGCGAAAGGAGAGCTTGCGCTCCTTCACTAAAGTCTTTTGCAACGCCTACAGGTCCCAAATTTTTACTAATCCATTCTTTGACAACAGGTTCAGAAGCTTTCCACATATTAAAAGTGGGGTCTAATGTGCGGGCAACACCTTCCACGACAACCATCGTTTTTTGCAGCAATAAAAGTTCAGGTCGCGTTTGCATGTCAAATAATTCAGTGACTTCAAACAATAAAGTGAGCAATTTAGCCATGGAAATACTTTGTGCTGATTGTCCATGTATTGGTTCGCCAATAGCGCGGTTGGCTTGCGCAAAGCTTTCAATGTTATGGTGTGAAGGAACATAACCGGCTTCAAAATGGGCGCGTGCAACCCGATGATAATCACGGGTAATAAAGCCATAAAGGATTTCAGCAAGGAAATGCTTTTCTTTTTTGCCAAGCCTTCCTGTAATGCCTAGATCAACAGCAACAATACATCCTTTTGCATCTACAAATAAATTACCAGGATGCATATCAGCGTGAAAAAAACCATCACGCAATGTATGACGAAGAAAAGATTGAATAAGCGTAATGGCAAGCGCCTGCAAATCAAATCCTGCTTCTTTGAGTTTGGAAATTTCGGATATTCTGATACCATCAATCCATTCCATTGTAAGAACATTACGTCCTGTCCGTTCCCAGTCAATACGTGGAACCCGAAAGCCTGTATCATGTTGAATATTTTCAGCCATTTCAGATATAGCTGCTGCTTCTAAACGTAAATCCATTTCAATGCGTGTTGTTTGTGCTAAAGTATCTACCACACGAACAGGACGAAGCCTTCGAGAGGCAGGGATATAGCGCTCTTGTAAGTGAGCAATGAGATAGAATCCCCTAAGATCTTTAGAAAAACGTGCTCTGATATTAGGACGAATAACTTTTACAGCACATTTTTTCGTATGACCAGTTTCATCACTGTATTCAGCTGGATGAACTTGAGCAATAGAAGCTGCAGCAATGGGGGGATAAAAATTTATGAATAAATCATCGATAGAGCGACCAAGAGAACTTTCAATTTGAGCAACAGCAGTAGTGCAAGAAAATGTTTGGACACGATCTTGTAGTTGTGACAAATCTTCCGCAATATCCCGCCCAACAATATCAGGTCTTGTGGCAAGAAATTGACCAAGTTTTATGTAAGAGGGTCCAAGCTTATTAATGGCATACGAAATATTTTCAGATCGCTGTTTTTTTTTCGTTTTGCGTCGTGCTAATGCACTCGCTATACGATGACATAGCGCTGGAAATCCTTGAAGATCATCATGAGGAAGAGCACTTAAAACACCTTCACGTGCTAAAACCCATCCTGCATGCATCAATTGAAGGTAAGGGGAAATTTGCACCATTTTTAAATTTTCCAACCTGAATGCAGCGCTGCAATCGCACCGGTGAGATTGCGGTACGATACCCGCGAAAATCCTGCATGCTTGATCATATGGGCAAAATCATCTTGCTTAGGAAATTTGCGGATAGATTCAACCAAATAACGATAAGCATCACCATCATTTGCAATAAATTGACCAAGCTTAGGGATAGCATGGAAAGACCAAAGATCATAAATTTTATCCAGCAGAGGCGTCTCGACATTTGAAAATTCTAAACATAAAAAACGTCCACCGGGCTTTAAAACACGAAAAGCTTCTCTAAGAGCTTGATCAATATGAGGAACATTGCGAATTCCAAAAGCAATAGTGTAAGCGTCAAAGCTTTGATCTTCAAAAGGTAGATTTTCTGCATTGGCTTCAACAAAATCAATCAGAGGGGCAAGACCATTTTTTTGTGCGCGTTTTTTGCCAATGTTGAGCATTGAGCCGTTAATATCAAGCACTGTAGCATGGGCTTTTTGGCGTGAAGCATTGAGAATACGAAAAGCAATATCACCTGTACCGCCAGCGACATCAAGAACTTTCCAATGAGAAAGTGCTGGTGGGGAAAGCCAAGCAATCATGGAATTTTTCCACACACGGTGTAACCCTAATGATAAGATATCATTCATCTTGTCATAATTTTCAGCAACAGAATGAAACACACCATCCACCATGGATTGTTTTTGTGTTTCATCTACTCTTGTAAAACCAAAAGAGTGCTCCATGCCACCCTTGGCTCCTACACGTTCTGTTTCAACTGCCATGTGTATGACCTTCCTTATTTTTCTTTTATCGTAAATGAAATAAAGAGGGAATGTTCAAATACGAAAAAACAACGTATAAAACTGCGACATTTACACAGCTAAAAACAGAAGAGTACCTTTAGATATCAAGATTGGCAACGCTTAAGGCATTGTCTTGAATAAAAATACGTCTAGGTTCAACTTCATCACCCATGAGACGAGAAAAGAGTGAATCTGCATCGGTTGCATCATGAATTTTTACTTGTAAAAGAGAACGTGCATTAGGATCAAGCGTTGTTTCCCAAAGCTGTTCAGCATTCATTTCCCCAAGACCTTTATAACGTTGAAGAGTAATACCTTTTTTACCATTTGTAAAAATGCTCTCTAAGAGGCTCATAGGACCAAAAATACGCTCTGTTTTATCTTTGCGACGTAAAAGAACAGGAGGATGATATATGTCGATAAAATTTTGGGAAATGCGATCAATTTGGCGTGCGTCAGTTGAATTTATAAGTCCCACATCAAGCGTAACAACATCTTTAACACCACGCAAAATACGCTCAAAACATAAGTTTCCATCTGCTGTATATTGTCCACTCCAACCTTGTTCCATATCATCAGCAATCAGATTAAGGCGGTGTGCTATAGTATCTGCTATTTTTTGCGCTTTTTCTTGTGTTGCAAAGACTTCAAGATTAAAAGCGCCAACGATTGCTGCTTGTTCAACGATATTACGGTCATAACGGGTATGAAGACCATCTAAAAGTTGACGTAATATACGAGCATCTTTAGCGAGTTGATACAAATCAGCCCCTGCACGAACTTCTCCCGTTGAAAGCTCAAGCGTTGTTTCTTCTAATCCAGTATCGATCAAGAATTCTTCAAATGCTGCTTCATTTTTAATATATTGGGAAGATTTTCCACGCGATACTTTATAAAGAGGAGGCTGAGCAATATAAAGATGCCCACGTTCAATCAACTCGGGCATTTGTCTAAAAAAGAAAGTGAGCAGCAGAGTACGAATATGGGCTCCATCAACGTCCGCATCTGTCATGATAATAATCTTATGATAACGTAATTTATCCGGTGAAAATTCATCTTTACCGATAGACGTTCCAAGAGCTGTAATAAGTGTTCCAATCATATCAGATGAGAGCATGCGGTCGAAACGTGCTCGTTCAACATTGAGAATTTTACCACGAAGGGGTAAAATTGCTTGATTTTGACGTGAGCGCCCACTTTTTGCTGAACCGCCAGCCGAATCCCCCTCGACAATAAAGATTTCTGATTTTGCAGGATCACGTTCTTGGCAATCGGCAAGTTTTCCTGGTAAAGAAGTGATATCAAGCGCCCCTTTTCGTCTTGTGAGTTCACGTGCTTTGCGTGCTGCTTCACGTGCTGTTGCAGCTTCTACCACTTTACTAATGAGAAGTTTTGCTTCATGAGGATGTTCTTCCAGCCATACTGAAAGACCTTCATTGACCAAATTTTCAACAATAGGACGCACTTCAGAAGAGACTAACTTATCCTTTGTTTGTGAAGAAAACTTTGGATCAGGAACTTTCACAGAAAGAATAGCTGTTAATCCTTCACGGCAGTCATCACCGGTTAAGTTTACTTTTTCTTTTTTAGCAATACCTGAAGATTCAGCATAGCCATTAATTTGGCGCGTAAGGGCACTTCTAAAACCTATCAAATGAGTTCCACCGTCACGCTGAGGAATATTATTGGTAAAACACAGGACCTTCTCATGATAGGAATCATTCCACCATAGGGCAACATCAACGCTCATACCATCTTTTTCACTTGCAATGTAAATAGGATTATCAAGCAGAGCTTTTTTTGATTGATCAATATATTTGACAAACTCCGTTAATCCACCTTCATAATGTAATTCAATTGATTTAGTATCAGCATGACGCTCGTCAACAAGGAGAATATAAACGCCAGAATTTAGAAAGGCTAATTCCCGTAAACGGCGCTCCAAAGTTTCAAAATCAAACTCAACCATAGTAAAAGTTTCAGAACTTGGTAAAAATCTGATTTCTGTTCCACTTTCTCTATCGCAATCGCCAATAACTTTTAATGGAGCATCAGCCACTCCGTGGGTAAATGATATTTCATGAATTTTACCATTCCGTCTGATTTGCAATTTAAGCCAAACGGATAATGCATTCACAACAGAGACGCCAACACCGTGTAATCCACCTGAAACTTTATAAGAGTTTTGATCAAACTTTCCGCCGGCATGAAGCTGTGTCATAATAACTTCAGCTGCAGAAACACCTTCTGTTGGATGGATATCTGTCGGAATTCCACGTCCATTATCACGAACAGAACAAGAACCATCAGCATGGAGTGTAACGTTTACAAGAGTAGCATGACCGGCTAAAGCTTCATCGATAGCATTGTCTACAACTTCATAGACCATATGGTGTAAACCCGATCCATCATCAGTATCACCGATATACATACCAGGACGTTTGCGTACAGCATCAAGGCCTTTGAGGACTTTGATAGAAGAAGCGCCATAATCATCACTTTGTGCCGCTGAGGTTATTTCATCACTCATAAGTTAGTCCATTCCTGTGTTCAATTTACAATATTCTATCTGCTTTTTTAAAGCTTAATGTTCTGATCAGTTATTTATGGAATAACCACATTAAACATTTACCGTATATCAGAACTAGATTCAATATCTGTCGATATATAATGAAGAGAATGATGAAATGAGATTGTACTGTTATGTCGTAAAACTCCGTCATTTAGGGCGGTGATATGGTGATATAAGGAAAGTAAGCACTACCTTGATACATTAAGTATTTTTAAAGTGTGTGGTGAATATTCGGAGCAGGGTTTATTTGTATAACCTTTAGTTAAGTAAATTGCATGAGTGGATAGCCCCAAGGAATTAGTCGAGAGAAGCAAGACTGTCTAGACGTCAACGCTAGTAGGAATCCTTTTCCTTTGAGGTGTGGGAATGAGGTCAACTAAGCTTTACAATAATGATGCTATTTATTTTGTTTATTTTTGCATATGCGTAATGTTTCAAAATTAGTTATACATTTTTGTGTTAGACTAACAAAGGTCTTACTTGTTTTATCCATAAATCAATTTTCAATTCTAATGCTGCCGTATATTTAAAACAAAGGTTACGAGCTCTCTAAGCAGCTCAAATTTTTATATATTAGATTGAGGCGAAAATATTGGGTATATTGGTTTGTGGCATCTTTAAAATGTGGAAAATATAAAGGCGTAAATGTAAAAACACGTTTCCACTATCGTTCTTTTATTCAGTTTTACAACTTTTAAAAACGTCTACGGCGATGTTTTTAAAGAATGGGGGTGATGACGCATTGTCTTACGCTTTTGTTTTTCTCATTCCTGTAATGGAGGTTACGTCCCTTATTTAAAACAAAGCCCCATTGCGCTGTTATTCACGCGCTTTTTTAAGAAACATCTCTCAATGTTCCTAAACTCATTTTACAACGATGTTTAAATAGTATAACGCACAATACCCTGTGAATACTACAAGATTCATGTCCCCTATCTTGCCCATATTGACAATAAGGTGCAAACCAGCGGCATCATTTTATTTTCCAGCTCTTAAATGTTGACACAACCTTAATGTTGAGAAACCCCTCGGCATTTGAAGGGTATTTTTACTCTTTTCTTTAATAGTGTCTATATACTCCCTCTGGTTGTGATACGCAAGAAAATGGTTTTGATATTTTGATAAAATGGAGTGTGCCACTAAAGTATGTACAGCTTATTTCTTATATTTAAAAAATCAAATCGCCTTTCTCTAAAATTACATTTTTATATATTCATTTGGGAAAATTAACACCAAAAGCTTAGGCATTTTCAATGGTTTTTAAAAATAGCAAGAATTTTATTTATTAAACGCCAGATATTTTGGTGAAGAGCGTTAGATAATAATCGAGAAGAGTTGCATCTTAGCTTTAAAAATGGGGGAGAGATTTTGAAAATAAAAAAATCTATATATATAAAACATCTTCAATTGCGTTTATGGTATTTTTTATTCAATAATCCATACAATATTTTTATTCGTATTATTTTTATTCGTATTTTATTTGTAGCAGGGGGGGGGCTATTTTCCTCTTACGCAGAAGCTGAAAGGTTGCCTTCTTTTTTTGATTCGCATGAACATTTGGTACAACCTGATACGACGGATATTCTTCGTTTGCGTTTTGTAACAACTTTTGATTTTCCTCCTTTTAATTTCCTTGATCAAACGGGGCATCTTGCAGGTTATAATATCGATTTATTGCGCGCTATTTGCTCAAAATTAAAATTAGAGAAGCTTTGTGAAGTAGAAGTAATTCCTTGGAAAGAGCTTGTAGAATATGTTAAAAATGGTGGTGCAGAAGTCATTATTGCGGGTTTAAAAGAAACAAGTAAAACCCAGCAAGATCTTGTTTTTACAAAGTCATATTTGCGCTTTCCAGCGCGATTTGTTGCTTCTCGACTTTTAGATCTCGATGAGCCAATAAGCGATCAATTGGTACATTTAACCAGTGGTGTTTTGTCTAAAAGTATTCACGAAAAGCTCTTTCATCATTATTTTCCTAAAGCAAAATGGCAAGAATTTAAAAAGAGAGAAGAGCTCTATAAAGCATTACAAGAGCGTAAAATTGACCTTATTTTTGATGATGGATTTGCTTTATCGTTATGGTTCAAAAAACAAAAATCTGTTGATTGCTGCCATTTTGTTGGGGGGGCATATATGGCGCCACAGTTATTGGGACAAGGAATGCAGCTTGCTGTTGCAAAAAAGAATGAAAAATTGGTTGATATACTCAATTATGCGCTGAAATCTCTAGAAGAGGATGGTAAACTTACAGAACTTTATTTGCGTTATTTTCCAATAAGTTTTTATTGATGAATAGTTTTTTAGTTAAGGGCTGTTAATCTTTCTGCGCCTAGTCGATAGGAAATAGCTTCTGCGAGATGATAGCGTGAAAGATTATCTGATCCGTCAAGATCAGCAATTGTGCGTGCAACTTTGAGAATGCGATGATAAGCGCGTGCAGAGAGGTGCATTTTTTCACTCACATCTCGTAAGAGTATGGTCGCACTTTTATCAGGAATGGCAATCTGTTCTATAATTTTGGCAGGGCAATCGCCATTGGTGCGAATATGATCAAACCCCATTGTTGCAAAACGTTTAGCTTGAATGGTACGGCATCGTGCGACGCGTTTGGCAACATCGCAGCTTTTTTCTGATTGTTCTGGTTGCATAAGGTCCATAGCTGTCAAAGCAGGGACATCAATCCGTAAATCAATTCGGTCAAGCAGAGGACCAGAAATACGGGACTGATAATCGATTTGGCAGCGTATTCCTTTAGCGCAAACATGGTCTTTTTCGCCTGCCATACCACAACGGCAAGGATTCATTGCGGCAATGAGTTGGAAGCGAGCAGGATAGCTAATATGGTGATTAGCGCGGGCGATAACCGATTCCCCACTTTCTAAGGGTTGACGAAGAGAATCAAGAACCTGCGGAGAAAATTCAGGCAATTCATCAAGGAATAACACACCATTATGGGCAAGAGAGACCTCTCCCGGTCGTCCTTTAAGTCCCCCACCAATCATTGCGGCCATGGAAGCAGAATGATGTGGGGAACGAAAGGGGCAATGAAGTGAAATGGTATTATGAACCGTTTCTCCTGTAATAGAAGCAATCAGAGAGACATCTAAAAGCTCACGGCTATCAAGAGGTGGCAAAATGGAAGGTAAGCGTTGCGCTAACATAGATTTCCCAGCACCAGGAGGTCCTACAAACAAAAGGTTATGGCGTCCAGCAGCACAAACTTCTAAGGCACGTTTGGCTGTTTTCTGTCCTTTGATTTCGCAAAGATCTGGGAGTTCAGTTTCGATAGTATATTGGCGTGGTTGTGGACGTTTTTGAATTTGGGTTCCTTTGAAATGGTTGACTATAGTGAGCAGAGTCTCTGGGGCAAGAATATTTATTTCTGCATTTGCCCAAGCAGCTTCAGGTCCACATTGGAAGGGACAAATCAGTCCTTTATCGAGTGATAAAGCTGTCATGGCAGCTGGTAAAACACCATTAACAGCGGTAAGTGAACCATCCAGTGATAATTCTCCCAAAATGATATAGTCTTGTGCTACTTCAGGAGGGAGGATTCCCATAGCAAGCATTAAGCCTACAGCGATTGGCAAATCATAATGCGAGCCCTCTTTAGGCAAATCAGCTGGTGCAAGATTAATCGTAATCCGTTTAGTAGGCATAGAAAGTCCACAAGCGTGGAGGGCTGCTTGCACACGTTCACGGCTTTCTGCAACTGCCTTATCAGCTAATCCAACAATAGCCATTCCTATTTTACCAGACGAAATCATAACCTGTACATCGACAGGGACTGCTTCTAGACCGCGAAAAGCAACAGTTGTAACACGTGCGATCATTTATTTATTTTCCCCTTTAGACTTTGTAGAGACAATCATATCTATGCATAAAAATCAAGAAGCATCTCTATGGTTTTTTTTATAGAGAGATCTATATACATAGGCAGTTTTTTAGCGTCCTCATGGAAAGTCATTTGTACAAATTTAACCATGATAGTATGGGACGCAATAAAACATTTATAATAAGCTAAATAAATATGTTAAGGAAAAAGAATGAGGCTGTTCGTGTTATACAACAGTGCAAAATTTTATGAAAATATAAGGGGAGGGTGACGTTATGTATCGCAGAGTGTTATTTGATGTGATAAAACGTGTAAAATGTGCAAAGTAATTACATTTACCTTTCTTATTTTTATATTATTTAAAGTATAGTAGATGCAAAGTGTATTATAAGGTATCTGATTTTATGGTATACCAGGCAAGAATTTTGTTAAAATCAGGGACTGTGCGCTGTGTATTTATAGGCTTGTGTTTCGCTTTTGCTTTTCCACAGCCACTTGCTGCATTTGATTTTTTCGGCATACCTTTTTTTGGTCAAAAGAAAACAAATTCTCCTTCAAATTATGCCAAAAGTACAGAGAGATTTTATAAAGTTGATGTTGTTGCACCGCCAGGCGCGCCATTAGAAGGTATAAAAATAGTTAAATCTGTTTCTTCTCTTGTTGCTGATAAAGAGAAAGCATCCGCCAGTTCTTCTGGTTTGCTAGCCAAGGCGCGCTCAGATTATCGAGCAATTCTTTCTGCTCTTTATGCTGATGGGCGCTACGGTGGTGTTATTAGTATTAAAATTAATGGCTTAGAAGTCGCTGATTTAAGTCCGGTAACTCAACTTCCAGCACAATCCAATATTGCTATTACAATTAATGCCGGTCCACAATATGTTTTTAGTATTGCAGATATTGATAAAGTAGCTCCGTTTGAAAAACGTAAAGCGCATAAAATGCCCACAATTGAAGAATTGGGCTATAAAGTTGGGGCTATTGCTAAATCTGAAACCATTTTGAAAGCAGAAAAATGGGCGATAGAAGGATGGCGTCAACAAGGTTATGCTAAAGCTAAAATTATGAAAAGTGAGGTCGTGGCTGATCATGCTGCGTTGCGTGTTGAAGGACGGATTGTTGTTGATCTTGGACAAAAGGCTCATTATGGTCCTTTAAGTGTGCGTAATATAAGTAATAAACCACGTGTAGATTCAGCTTATATCGCATGGATGACCGGATTGAAGCAAGGTCAGAAGTACGATTCCGATGCGTTAGCGAAGGCAAATGAACGTCTTGCGCGCCTTGGTGTTTTTCGCGCTATCAATATACGTGAGGCTGATACCATTAATCCAGATGGCAGTTTACCGCTTTCACTTGTTGTACAAGAACGTAAACCGCGCCGTTTTGGTATAGGCGGTAGCTATTCAACATTAGATGGTGCTGGTTTTGAAGCTTATTGGATGCATAACAATCTTTTTGGTCATGCAGAGGTTCTTAAAATTGAAACAAAGATAGGCGGTGTTGGTAGCAATAAAAAGCAATCGTATAATTTTAAAAATTTTGATTATCTTTTCGGTGGCACGTTTATAAAGCCTGGTGTACTTACGCCAGATACAGATCTCAGGTCAGAATTAAAAATACAACAAGATGTTCTAGAAAATTATACGACAAAAGCCATCAAAGGAAGATTAGGGATTACGCATATTTTCAATGGTAATCTATCGGGACAGGCTGCTGTAGAAGTTTCAAATGGTTATTCACGTGATATTTATTTTGGGAGCCGTAATTTTACAACAATAGGTTTTCCTAGCGGTTTGATTTACGATAGTCGTAATAATAAGCTTAATGCAACAAAAGGTTTATATGGTGAAGTTTTCATTGAGCCTTTTTATGAGATGCGTTTTAGCAACTTTGTTGCAAAAGTAACAGCAGAAGGTCGTTCTTACTGGGCGTTGGATGAAGGGAATCGTTTTGTTTTTGCTACGCGGGCAAAGCTTGGTACAATTCTTGGGAATGATACAGCACAAATCCCCGCGAATACGCTTTTTTTTGCTGGTGGTGGGGGCTCTGTTCGTGGTTATGCTTACCGTAATATTGGTATCAAAACAGAAAATGATGCGGTTGTTGGTGGACGGGCAGTTGTTGAGGGATCGGCAGAATTGCGTGTTTCTTTAAATGACAAAATAGGGTTTGTCGGTTTTCTTGATGGAGGTTTAGTAGGGGAAAAGGCGAATTTTGATTTTTCTCAAAAAATTAAATGGGGAGCCGGTATAGGAGGTCGTTATATGACGGGTCTTGGTCCTTTACGCGTTGATTTAGCCTTTCCTTTAAAGAGAGAGAAGGGTGATCCTCGCATTGGTTTTTATGTGGGTATAGGGCAAGCATTTTAATGAAAAAAGGTGTACATTTATCAGCTTTCTTCTTTGTATTTTTGTTTTTTGGGGTGGGTGGTTTTGTTTTTGCGCAAAGAGGAGATACTCTTCCCTCTAGCGAAATGAAAACAGATGATCGCTCATGGTTTGTTTCTTTAATTGAACGAAAGCTTTCAGCGCCCAATCGTCAAGTTCGTTTACACAATATGCAAGGGACACTGTCTTCTCAAACATCAATTGATGCTATTACGGTCAGTGATAAAAAAGGGGTTTGGCTTAAAATTACCAATGCTAAAATGAATTGGAATCGTCTAGCGTTGCTGAGAGGGCGGATGGATATTAACCAGCTTTCGGCAGAACAGGTTACATTTTTACGCAAACCGCAAGGCAATTCTTCTTTTGTTTCTTCCCTTGAGACGGGTAAGTTCTCTTTACCAAAATTGCCGCTTGCTCTTTCTATCAATACGCTTACAGCTCAACATGTGATATTTGAACAGAATCTTTTTGGTTTTTCTGCTGATATGTCCCTAAAAGGCAATTTCACTTTAGCTAGTGGTAATTTTGATGTCGATATAGCGGCGCATCGTTTAGATGCACCGGGTTCTTTTTCTGTTCTCACCAAGATATCTGATAGTAATCGTACAGCTCAAATTGATATTTCTGCTAACGAACCACAAAATGGTATTTTGGCGAATATTTTTAACATTGAACAACGTCCAACACTAAATCTCGTCGTGAAAGGTGATGGTACTTTTGATGATTTGGTTATCAAACTTTCTTTAGAGTCTGATCATCATTCTATTTTAGATGGTAATGTTATTTTTGCAAGTGTTCCAGAAGGACACAGTTTTTCTACAAAACTAAAGGGAACACTGAGCCCTTTAATACCTTCTCAATATCGTAGCCTCTTCGAATCTGATATAACATTAAAAGCAAAGGCAAGAAGAACAAAAGAAGGTGTGACACACCTTGATCAGATGGTTATTCAGAGCAAAGCAATGAATGTTATAGCCAATGCTGAAATAACTGCTGATGGATTTTTGCGGCGGCTTTTTGTTGATGGCAAAATGGCTCTTGATAACGAACAGGAGTCTGTTCATTTACCTGTATCAGAAGTGCCAAAACCTGCCAATACTCTTGCTCTGAACATTGACTATGGTCGCGAAGGGAAACAATCTTGGAATGGGCGGTTGGTTGTAGGTAATTTAAGCAATAAAAATATTTATATTCGCGATGCAATTTTTGATATGGGAGGAGTAAGCGAAAATCTTGATAATTCAGCTTCTCGTCATGTTGGTGTTCAGGTTAAAGGGACGCTTCAAGGGGTTAAAAAGATTAAGGGAGCGTTAGTAGAAAATTTAAGCCAAGCGGTTCATGTGCATTTAGATACGGATATTGTTTCGAATAAACCAATTTTGATTCATGATTTGAGTGTTACGGCTCAGGGTTTTTCTTCTTGGTTAAAAGGGACAATGGAGGGTTTTGTTTTTAAAGGCGACCTCGGTTTAAAAGCTCAGACATTAACTCCTTTGGAAGCGTTCAGTAAACAATCACTTTCTGGTAGTGCAGATATTAAAGCCAAAGGAACAATCAATTTATTGAGTGGCATTTTTGATCTCCAATTATCAGGAATGGCTGACGATATGAAAATAGGCGTGCAGTCTTTTGATCGTTTATTCAAAGGAAACATCACTCTTTCAGGTGGTGCTACTCGAAATACGAAGGGTTTCATTTTTCGTCATTTTAATTTGAAAAATCAATATACAAACATAAAGGCTAATGGTTATTTTTCAGATGAAAGCGCTAAAATGGATCTATCTGCTGAAATATCTGATTTGTCCAAATTAGATCCAAAGATAAGCGGTGCGCTTACAATTGAAAGTACGGCGAGAGGGCGCAATAGCCATATAAAACTAAATACACGTGCCCATATTGCTGAAGCATTAATCGTAGGGAAGAAACTTCAAAATACAACATTTAACATAGATGCACTTGTAGATAATACAGCACCAGTTACTGCTTTAACGGGGGTGATAAAAGGTGAAGGGATTTTTGCTAAGAAACCTTTGCATTTATCGGCCTCTTTTAAAGATTCTCATAAAATTCGAAAACTTGAAAATATCGATATTAGAGGGGGAAGTGCAAAAATAACGGGTGCTCTTTCTCAACAACTTGGCGGTTTTTTGAAAGGAGCGCTGCATATTGATGCCGATGATATTTCCGTACTGTCAACGTTATTTTTGCAGGATGGTAGTGGAGAAGTAAAAGGAGATTTTATTTTTGATGAACAAAATGGCAGACAAAAAACCAATGTGAAGGCGCATATTAACCATTTGAATTTTTCCAAGAATAAAATAAAAAAATTGGCAATAGATGCTGATATATTCGATCCTTTTGGCATGACACAGTTTGAAGGAGTTATCAATGCAGAACATATTCAAACACCTTTGATAATGGTCAATCGTTTAAATGCTCACGCTGATAGAAATAATGGACAAACGGTTTTTACTGTCCAAGCGATGTTGCATGATACTCTCAATGCACAGCTTTCTGGTCGTTTAATGGTTGAGGAACTTCCAGAAAGTATAAAACGAGAAGTGCAAATTGAAACTGTGGATCTAAAACAACACACTTTTCATGCAAAATTGCTGAAACCATCCATAATTGCTTTTGATAAAGATGGAATGGCAATCAATGAATTAGGAATTGCAATAAATGGAGGCAACATCATCTTAGCAGGGAATATTCAAGATACCCTGAATTTGCAACTTACAATGAATGCGCTTCCTGCTACTTTAGTTAATCTGTGGAAAGCCGATCTTGGAGCAGCAGGGAGTGTAACAGGGCAGGTTATGATTCGTGGTCATTTAACAAAACCTGATATAACTTACGATATAAAAGGTGAGGGACTGACAACCGTTGCTTTTCAAGATAAAAAAATTATGCCTTTTTCTTTTTCTGCTACGGGGAAAACCTTAGATCAAAATCTTACTTTGAATGCAAATTTAACAGGAGAAGGAGTACAAGCACAAGCTCAGGGGCGTGTATCTCTAGAGAAAAATAAGCTTGATCTTCATATTAATTTGCAAAATTTATCTGCACATTTGGCAAATGGTTTTATTGCAGGACAAGCGCTTGATGGGACAATGATAGGCAAAGTTGATATTGATGGAACAATGAAGGATCCATCTGCTCATTTTGAGCTTTCTAGTCAAAATTTAACCGCTATGACGCATAAAGGACCGATGTCAATCAATATAAATGCTCGTGGTTCTTATAAAAAATCGACTTTTCATATTGAAAATATGATAGCTACAGGAGATAAAGGATTAGATCTTTCCATCCATGGGCCTGTATCTCTTAATGGTTCAGAGGCAAAATTAAACGTTAAAGGGATAATGCCTCTTGATTTTGTTAATCTCTTATTAGCTAAGCGTGGTGCACATATAACGGGTACAGCAAGAATTGATACAACTCTTAATGGGGCGTTATCAAAGCCACAATTGATAGGAAATATTTCTATAGGCGACGGTAGCTTTTTTGATTCACAAACAAATGTAGGGTTGAATAATATAACGCTTGAAGGCAAATTGAACGGTGATCATATCCTTATAGAGAAAGCTTCAGCTTCTTCGTTTGAGGGGGGGAGAATTTCTGCTTCAGGTCGTATCTCTAATGATCTAGAGACAGATTTGATATTTCATCTTGATAATGCCAATTATAATGATGGTTCTATGATTCTGGCAACATTATCAGGTGAGATGACAATGACAGGTCATTTTTTAAATGATCTTGTTCTTGGTGGTGATATCATCGTTGAAAAAGCTGAAGTTTTTGTTCCTGATCATTTTAAAAGTGCTAAGTTTCTTGATATCAGAAATAAGAATTTAACTAAATCGATTCAAACAACACTTGAACGTGCTGATGTTAAGAACACGAACAAAAGCAAAAGCCGGATTGTTACACAAGAATCTTCATCTGTTGTGCTATCAAATATGCGTATTACAGCACGCAATCAATTTTTTGTACGCGGAAAAGGGTTAGATGCTGAACTGGGAGGACTCATTAATCTAGCAGGTCCATTGAATGATGTGCATCCAGTTGGTGAATTTAGAATGATTCGTGGACGTTTTGATATTCTTTCGCAACGTCTTAATTTTGATCAAGGACAAGCGAGTTTTAGCGGTAATCTTAATCCTACGGTTTATTTTGTAACCAACAATAACAGTGGTGATATTCAAGTCACTGTAACTGTAAGTGGGACGATTGATAATCTTGATATTAATTTTTCTTCACAACCGAACTTGCCTCAGGATGAGATTTTGGCGCGTTTGATTTTTAATCGCTCTCTTAATGAATTATCACCATTTCAGATTGCTCAACTTGCAGCAGCAGCGGCTGATCTTGCAGGTGCTGCTAATACATCTTTGTTGAATACTTTACGAACTAAAATTGGGCTTGATGATCTTGATGTTATCGTTAATGAGAAAGGTAATACAGGCTTACGTATTGGACGCTACATACACAATAATATTTATTTGGGCTTTGAAGCAGGGTCCGATGGAACGACGAAAGGGACAATTAATTTAGATATTTCGCGTCATCTCAAAGCTAAAGGTGCCATAGGAAATGAACAAAATTCTAGTATTGGTCTCTTTTATGAAAGAGATTATTAAAGATTGAATTTAAAAAACAAATTCTTCGTTTTTTGTCTCTCATTTCTAAATCTGAGGAAGAAAACATAGGCTAAAAGTCCTATAAAAAAAGAAGCTTTTTGTTGAGGCGTGAAGAAATATATCTGAAATATTCGATTTTTGTTTATTGTGTTTTTGAATGAGATCACTTTTCTTATAATGAATAGCCCCCCCAAACAGAACACTCCAAAATATAACACTATTGTGTTGCAAATTCATGTGCTTGTTTTAAAGAAACATTTCTCAGTGTGCGCTTGAGCCTATTTCATAAGATTGCTTGTGAAAAGATTGCTTGTGAAAAGATTGCTTGTGAAAAGATTGCTTGTGAAAAGATTGCTTGTGAAAAGATTGCTTGTGAAATGATATAAAGTAGCTCTTATGAATGGTATAAAATCCATACTACCATTGTTAATAAAGGTATAAGTATTTATTAAAGATATAAGCCGGCATTATCATTCTAGTTTCCAGCTTCTCATGTTGCTAACAATCTTTTCACTTGAAAATGTAGAGGTATTTTTATTGCTTATCTTAAGAGTTTTTATGCATACCCAATGTCTCTTATGACGTACAACAAGTGCTTTTGATTGATTCATCATAAATATAAAGAAAATTTTCAATAAGCAAATTACATCATATCTTTTATTTAAGATGTAAAGTAATAAATTATGATTATAAATCAAAGTATTAAAATGCAGGTCAAAAGATATTTTTTGTAAAAATATTTATCAGAGTTATATGTCGTATTTTTCTATTTAGGCGGTTAAAAGAAAGAGGAATGTCATTTTACTTTTCATCTGTTTTTTTTGCATATTGAAATCATAGCTTTATATAAGCACTAACGTTGTGCATTTATAAACTCTTCAAGAAGTTAAGGTATTGGAGGAATATCACTTTAGTTTCTAGATATAGAAAAAACAGCAAAGCTTGCTTTAAAGAAAGCTACAACAGTAAAAAAGTTTTATAATAAATCTTCTCTTATTTTTTCAATGTTTTTCTTTTATGCTGAATGTATCTATAATTTGCAGCATAATTTATAATTGTCAGCCTATCCTATTGTACCATAAAAGACCGACATTTGAGGTACGGTAATATAAGGCATGTAAGCTTTTTTGACAAAGTATTTTGAAAGCACGTGGTGAATATTTAGGGTAAGCCTTGTATAAGTGAATCACATAAGTTGTTATCAAGTGGAACGAACTCAATAAAAATCTGGATTGTTTACAGATCCGATTGGGTAGAATCTTTGTCCTTTAAGATGTGTGGAGAAAAAATTGTCAGTGCAGGGATAAACACGGATAAAGGTTGTATTAATCCAGATTCATCATCGTAATCCGCGGCAATTTTTTCAAACCTTGATGCTCTCTCTTTTAGGATTCGCAACATTTATGAATGTTTCAACACTTATTTGAGGAAGGGAAGGGGTTTTTGAAGTTTCATTGTTAAAGTCAATTGCATTCAACAAAATAGCGAGTAAAGGTTTCATCTAAATCCAAGAAGTTTATTTTCAATAAACCATAAATTCTTTACCAATTCTTGATTGAAGTAATACTTTTTTTGGTAACAAGCCTTTTTTATAAATGGAGCATTACCTTCTATCCATTTTTATTTCAAATCTTACTTAAGGATCTAGAAATTAGGAGGTATGTTTTTGAACTGGATATTATGAAGTTTTTTATAAAACCCATGTTCTTTTTCTAGCAATTCTTTCTGAGTACCTTGTTCAATCAGTTGTCCATTTTGTATGACCACAATTTTATGAGCACGAGCAATCGTTGAAAGGCGATGAGCAATAATGATCGTTGTGCGTCCTTTGGTAAGGTGTTGAATGGCTTCATTAATTTGTGCTTCGGTGTGTGAATCAAGCGCACTCGTTGCTTCATCAAGAATCAGAATTTCGCTATCGTGAATCATTGCTCTAGCGATAGCGAGTCGTTGTTTTTGCCCCCCTGAAAGGTTACAGCCATTATCACCTATCTGTGTATCATAACCATTTGGCAAACTCATAATAAAGTCATGAGCATTTGCTGCTTTTGCTGCTTCGATAATTTCGTCATCACTAGCCCCTTCTTTTCCAAGCCCGATATTATATTTAACAGTTCCTTGAAAGAGAAAAGTATCCTGTCCTACATAGGCCATCAGGTTTCTCAGAGAGCGAAATGTTGTGTAGCGAATATCTTGATCATTAATCAATATGCGTCCTTTTGTGGGGTCATAGAGGCGCATAATAAGGTTGATAAGGGTTGACTTTCCCGAACCGGATGGTCCCACCAATGCTGTCATTTTTCCGGCTTCTATTTCTAGGTTGATATCTTTCAATATCATTTTGTTATTAGTGTATGCAAAAGAAACATGTTCGAAACGAATAGTTCCCTGCGTTTTACTCAGATCTTTAGCTTCTTTATGTTCTATAACTGTAAGGGGACAATCGAGTATTTCAAACATCGTACGGATATTGACCAAGCCAGATTCAATTTTGACACGTACATTTGCTAGCCTTTTTGCGGGTTCATACGCTAAAAGTAAAGCAACAATAAAGGACATAAATTCACCTTGAACACCTGCGCGTTGGGTTGCAAGATAACCGGAAAAACAAATAATACCTGCAATGGCAACACCCGTGAGTGTTTCCATAATTGGACTGGTAATAGCTTCGAGTGTTGCAATATTGTTTGTTTGTTTTTCAACATCACAAATGGCTTTGTCCATTCGTTTTTTCATGACTTCTTCTAGTGAAAAGGCCTTTATGATTCGAATACCAACAGCCGTTTCCTGTACGATTTTGATAATTTCACCAAGTGAAAGGAGCTCTTTTTCCATCAGGCGGCGAACGCGTTTTAAAGCCATTCGAACGCCTAAAAAAGCTAGTGGTCCTACGATTAAAGTAATGGAGATTAACACAAAGTTTTGAATGAACATGACAAGCAACAGACCACTAACGGAAAGCAAATCACGTACAAAAGTTGTGATAATAGTATCAATTATATTACGTACAGCTGTCGCATTATGAGTTACACGAACAAGAAGATCAGATGAAGTGTTATTATGATAAAAAGAGACTCCTTGTTCCATAAGTCGTGCAAAAATTTTACGCTGTTGTTCAGCAATGATACTATTGCCTGCTTTGTTTAGAAAGTAAGTTTGGGAAAAAGTTGCAACTCCTTTGAGAATAAAGATAAAAGCAATGAAGCTAGAAATCAAAACAATTATAGGAAAATTTTGTGCATCAATAATCTGATTAACAACATCACGCATAATCCATGCACTGGTTGCTGTGGTACAAGAAATGATGATCATTGAGAAAATAGCCGCACTGTACCAACGCATATGTTTACGAAAATTTTCTCGCAAAAGGCGGATAATAAGATGTTTATCAAAAGAGGAAATTTGTTTTTTAGCCATGAAGTGCTTCCATATTCTCTCATTATTTTATGCAAGATTGAAACATTCTTAATTAAAAAGCCCCTTAATCTTTTTTACAAAAATAGCCTTTTCTTTCAAGGTTCATCACATCAATTTCACGACGGCGAGAGTGAAAAATGTAGTGCAAAGTTTCTGTAAAAGGTATAATGAAAATTCGTTGTTCATCATTATTTTTAATTTTCAATAAAAGGTAACGGCGAGTTTCACCATTGTATTTACCAATTTCCATATTGTGATAGCCTTTGGCACTTGAAATAGCTCACAAAAAACATTTCTGCTTTTTTAATAATTTTTATGTATCATCTCCGTTTGTGATGTGTAAGCAAACAGTTTTGCCGCATTGCATGATAAGAGAGCTTGAAATAAGAAGACCTTACGATGTTTGAGCTTTCTCATTTAATATGCAAAATAACGAATTCTTCTTATAAATCGATAAGGATTTATACACATTTATAAAACCTTAAAAGCACCACAAAAACTCTATGTGGTGCTTCTAAATAATGCCATACGCTTATTTTGATGAGTTGCATGCAAATATTATTCTAATGCAAAACTATTTAGGTGCTATCACCATCATCATTTGCCGGCCTTCAAGCTTTGGCTCCAATTCAATTTTGGCAATTTCACTTGTATCTTCTTTCACACGCTGAAGAAGCTTTAATCCAAGATCTTGGTGAGCCATCTCACGACCACGAAAACGCAAAGTAATCTTTACTTTATCACCATGATCAATAAAGCGATGAACAGCCTTGAGTTTGACTCCATAATCATGGACATCAACATTTGGGCGCATCTTAATCTCTTTGATTTCGATGACTTTTTGCTTCTTACGTGTTTCAGCAGCTTTTTTTTGGGTTTGATATTTTAATTTGCCCAAATCGATGATTTTACATACGGGTGGCTCCGCATTTGGTACAATCTCAACCAAATCAAGCCCCGCATCTGCAGCCATAGCAAGAGCTTCTTGTATCGCAACAACCCCCTGATGTTGTCCCTCATCATTGATAAGCTGAACATGAGGTACTCGGATATCCTGATTTGAACGTGGTCCGTCTTTTTGGGTAGGTGTCATTTTAAACGGTTTACGAATGGTTTATGCTCCTTAATTTTGATTCAACTACAGTTAATTTAATATACAATTATGCACCTAAAAACAACTATAATTCGTGTCTTTTTCATTATTTGATTTATTACTTTTTGGAATGATTTAGATTATAAAAGTTTTTCTCTTAATTTAAAGGAATTGTTTTATGGAGGATAAAGAATCATGGATCAAAATATTCCTTGTCAGTTTTTTTCGTTTGAGAACACCGCACTTGCAGTACGTTATCGCAAAGGCAGCCATTCTCCAGGTTTAGTTTGGCTTCATGGCTATCTGTCCGATATGTCAGGGGATAAGGCGATGTTGGTTGATAGTTTTGCTCAGAAGAATGATTTGTCCTGCTTACGTTTTGATTACTCTGGACATGGAGAATCTGAAGGTGATTTTTTTCAAGGAACAATTTCACGCTGGGTTAAAGAAAGTTTAGCGGTTTTTGAAAATTATTGTGAGGGGCCACAAATTTTGATTGGCACCTCTATGGGCGGGTGGATTGCGCTAAAGCTTGCTATGATGCTAGCACAGAAAAATAAGAAGCTTGCTGGCATGATATTGATTGCTCCAGCACCTGATTTTACACAAACATTGGTGGAACCAAAATTAGGCCCAGAAGAATGGAAGATTTTGGAGGAAAAAGGCTATATTGAACGACCTGCAGTTGATGATACAGAGCCAATGCCCTTTACAAAAACATTGATTGAAGATGGACGCGAAAATTGTGTTATGAAAGGATGCATTGATGTTGGGTGTCCAGTCCATATTCTACAAGGGATGGAAGATGAAGATATTCCCTATCAGCATACATTGACTTTACTTGATCATTTACCTCTCCATGATGTAACATTGACACTTTTTCGTGATGCAGATCATCGCTTTTCTCGTCCGCAAGATTTAGATTGTCTTGAGACAATATTGAGATCCTTTATTAATCAGATTAATGCAAAATAAGGGGTACATTTATTGATAAAGATAAAAATATATGAGCATTTCTAAACAGCATTTTATTTTTTCTGATCGCTCTGTACCTGTACGGGTGCGGGAAAATAAGTGCGCGCGCCGTCTTACCTTACGTATTGATGCGAGCGGACGGAGGATTTGTGTAACAACACCACCAGCGATAAGTCTCTGTACGATTCAAAGTTTTATTGAAAAGCATCGGTCTTGGATTGAGGCACGTCTTGCTCGTGTACAAATCTCTCATGAAAATGCTTATCTCAAAGAGGGGGCAACGATTCCTTTATTGGGCGTTTGCCATTCCATAAAGCATAGAGAAGGACGTGGGGTGACGGAAATTATTGCAGGAGATGCAGAACAAGAACCTCAAATTATCGTTTATGGTCAATTAGAATATTTGCCAAGGCGTGTTGCTGACGTTTTGAAAAAACAAGCAGCACGTATTATAACACCTTTGGTGGCACATTATGCCCATAAAGTAGAGCGTAAAGTCAAATCAATTTGTTATAAAGATACGAGAAGTCGTTGGGGGTCTTGTTCAATAGATAAGCGTCTTTCTTTTTCTTGGCGCCTTGTTATGGCACCAAAAGAAGTTGTGGAATATGTTGTTGCTCATGAGGTTGCTCATCTTGTTGAAATGAATCACGGTCCAAGATTTTGGGCTCTTTGTGAAGAACTATGTCCTGATAGTAAAACGTATCGTGCTTGGTTGAAGGAAAATGCTCATAGATTGCACGCAATTAATTTTGATTCATATAATTTAAAGGCGTAAAAAGCTTTCCAATGAAGGCAATATTTAACGGAACTTTTTGTCGAGTGTTTTGTTGTGTGTGTACTTGCTCATGCATAATGAGGAAGCCATTGAAGCTCTCAGCACGATTGTTCTCCCCTGCTTGGTTTGCTGAGTGTCTTCAATGTTTTTGCTTTATCTTTTTTGTAATTCAGCGTAATAACCTTAAGTTCCGATAACTTATAAAAAAATGGGAAGGGGAGCTTATGCCTGTTCTTACAGATCCACTTCAGCTATTACAAAGACTTATCCGTTGTCCTTCTGTTACACCTCATGAAGCAGGGGCTTTATCAACTTTGGAACAATTTTTGAAAAAAATGGGATTTCATGTTGAGCGCCCTATTTTTACGGATAAAAATACAGATAATGTTGAAAATCTTTATGCAAAAATGGGAAATGAAGGACCCCATCTTATGTTTGCAGGTCATACAGATGTCGTACCACCAGGCGCATTGGATGAATGGACCTATTCACCTTTTGAAGCTGTCATAGATCAGGGAAAATTATATGGGCGGGGTGCTGTTGATATGAAGGGCGGAATCGCTTGTTTTATTGCGGCGTTGGCTCGAGTTCTAGAAAAACAGTCTATTAAAGGAACAATAAGCCTTTTGATCACTGGTGACGAAGAAGGTCCTGCACTTAATGGTACGGTAAAACTTCTGAAATGGGCAGAGCAAAAAGGGGAAAAATGGACTGCAGCTCTTGTCGGAGAACCAACAAGCGTAAAAACTGTTGGGGATGTCATCAAAATTGGTCGCCGCGGATCGATTTCTGGTATCATTACCGTGAGAGGTCGCCAAGGTCATGTTGCTTTTCCTGAGCGGGCAGCCAATCCATTGCCTTTAGTAAATAAGCTTATTCAAGCATTGACACTAAAAGCCTTAGATCAAGGTACAGAAAATTTTCAACCCAGTAATTTAGAGCTAACAACCATCGATACGGGGAATCCCGCGGTGAACGTTATTCCAGCGCAAACAACAATCCGTTTTAATATACGCTACAATGATCTTTGGACAAAAGAAACGCTTATGACAGAAATTGAAAAACGCCTTGCTTTGGTGCAGCCAAAAAATAAGAATGATCAATTACCCTACTATCAGCTTGGATGGATTCCAAGTTTGGGAGATGTTTTTTTGACCAAAAATGATAAACTCGTTAAAACTTTATCCAATGCTATTGAAGGTGTGACAGGGAATATACCAGAATGTTCAACTTCGGGGGGGACTTCGGATGCGCGGTTTATTAAAGATTATTGCCCAGTGGTTGAATTTGGCTTACCAGGGCAAACGATGCATATGGTAGATGAGTGTGTAGCCCTTGATGCAGTGGAAACGCTTACTACTATTTATGAGCGTTTTATTGTTGATTTTTTTGCATGAAGAAATGATTGCTGGTTCAAAAATACCTTTATCTTGTTGTGCCATAAGATATTGCCATTTGAGGTGTGGTAATATGAGACACGTAAGACTTAATATATTAAGTGGGTTTAGAATAAGTGATGAATATTCTTAAGTTGTGATTCTTGCCTGTAGAGTCTTTAGTTAAGTGAATTACATAATTGGAAAGCCAAGTGGGACCTGCTTTAAGAAGCAGAACTGTTTACAGTCCATATTGGATTAAAAATATTCGTTCTTTAAAGTGTAGAAAGGAAGTCAATACGCAATCATATATGGAAAACAGTGAATATTTATATCATAATTGTGTGATGACAGGTTGAAGCCATAAAGACACACAAAAACATGTTGCTATTGTAAAAAATTCGTACAGCATAAATGCGCTCATTCACAGCTCATGCCTTAATATGGTTTCTGCACTCTCATAAAAGGCACTTCTTGTTTCAATTAGCCTCTCTTAGAGTAAAGCCCATAGAGATGCGCTTTAAGTTTGTTTTATTTCATATATTTTCCCCTTCTTTTTTGTCCCCAAAAACTTCCATTGCAAAATCATTACGAGATAGAAGGTGAGCTTATTTAATCAGCTTTAATATTGGTTATGATAAAGATACACAGAAATTCTTTTGTAGCAGCACGTTGACCTCTTTAGACAAGGATTTTCCTAGTGTTATTCTCAATTTTTTAATAAAATAACCTTAAAGGACGCGTACAGACACTCATAAGCATGTACGCAAGTAAGATCATATGGGATTACTATCATTTCGCTCGCTAACAAAGCAATCTCGATTCATATCTGGTATATTTGCCATTTAAGTGCATTGTTTGTTTAATAAAGTTCATGATTTTCCTGTGACCTATAAATCAATACCAATCATACAGCCGCGTATCTCAAATAAATATTGGTTCAGTATTTTTTGCGACAACAGCTTTTATATGCCAGAATAGGATAAAAGTATTGTGTATATCTATTCTTTGTAATCTCTGAAACAGACATACAACCACAACCTCATTGAGGGAAAACATAAAGGTATAAAGGTGAAAATCAACGTGCTTTTTTACTCTCCTTTTTTATTCGGTTTTACGATTTTCAAAAGTATCTAGAGTAATATCTTTTTAAATAATCAGAGCTTAATGCATGGTTTCATGCTTATTTCTCTGGTCCTTTAAATGGTGCCACGATTTCATAAAAAACAATACATTATCGTATTATGCATTCACATACTTGTTTTAAAGAAATTTTCTCAATATTTGTCACATTCGTGCAACTACGGTGCTTATGAATAGTGTAATATAAAATTTTCCGTGAAATGTATAAAGTCTACAGTGCCTCACCATCTTTACGTTTATGAAAAAGAAAGTTAGACCACCATACACTTTCTAGCTCAAAATATTGCGATAGCTTTTAGTACTTAAGGGTGTTCATAAGAGTCCTTTTTACTTCTTTTTTATAGCTTTTATCCATACGCTTCTCTACTTTTAAGGTGTAAGCAAATGGTGGTAACTAATTTACTATAAATAGTTTTGAAATGAGAGAATCTCACGATATTCTAATCTCGCCTTTGCTAGGAAAAATGATAATTATGATTAAAATAAGTATGTTGTTATAAAAACTTTAGTTTGCGAGTTGGCTGATGATGTGATCAAGAACAATACGTCCTTTGGTTGTCGCTTTTAAGCGTTGGTTATCCACCATTTCTATCAATTCTTGGTGTTGTAAATCGATCAGTTTTTCCATTGGGATGCGTTTAGGGCTTAAGGTTTCATAGCGTATAAGTTCTAAGCCTTCGCAAAGGCGTAATCCCATAAGGAGCATTTCATTTGCCTGTTGTTCAGTGGTTAAATGTTCCGTTTCAATACAGCCATGTCCTGTTGTTTCTACCAAATTAAGCCACTGTTCGGGATGCTTTTCATTTATTGTGACATAACGTTCGCGGTTTTCAAGATGTGATGACAATGTTTTTGAACAGGCAGAGGAATGATTCGGTGCGTGCTCAATGAAACGTCCATGTGCTCCTGGACCAAAGCCTGCATATTGGTGATAGCGCCAATAAAGAAGATTGTGTGCTGATTCAGCACCGAGCATTGCATGGTTTGAGATTTCATAGGCAGGAAGTCCATGCAGTGCCGTTATTTCTTGGGTAAGATGATACAGATCTGCTGCTAACTCTGATGGGGGAAGGATAAGTCTTCCTGCATCATGAAGCCGTTTAAAGGCAGTTCCTTCTTCGATCGTCAATTGATAAAGAGAAAGATGGTCCGCTGCCAAATCAATTGCTTGTACAAGTTCAGATTTCCATTGTTCAAGGGTTTGTTCGGGGCGGGCATAAATGAGATCAAAGGATAAACGTGGAAAAATTTGCCGTGCTAAAGCAATGGCACAAAGAGCTTGTTCCACATTATGGAGTCGGCCAAGTTTGCGCAATGCTTTATCATTGAGCGCTTGTATCCCTAGAGATAAGCGATTAACACCTGCTGCACGGTATCCACGAAAGCGTTCTACCTCCACACTGGATGGATTAGCTTCTAATGTAATTTCAACTTTATCATCGACTACCCATTTTTTTGCAAGTGCTTGCAATAGGGCATCGACAGTTCGCGGCTCCATAAGAGAAGGAGTTCCCCCACCAATAAAAATACTTGTAATATGGCGTGGGCCTATTTTGTGGTATTGCGTTTCTATTTCGCGCTTAAAGGCGGTGACAAAACGTGGTTGATCAACACCATGGATGCGAACATGCGAATTAAAGTCACAATAAGGACATTTAGCTGCACAAAAGGGCCAATGAATGTAAATGCCAAAAGGTTCATTCATGAGAATGCTAAAAGGTTTTCTGCCAAAAGTTTGAAAGCACGTGCGCGATGTGAAAGAGGGGGAATATCATTACATTTCCAGTTGTGTTTTTGCTCTGTTGACATTTCTCCAAAGGTATTTTCATATCCATCTGGTAAAAAAATAGGATCAAAACCAAAGCCTTTGTCGCCCCGTGGAGGCCAAAAGAATGTTCCTTCAACGCATCCGCGGAAGTAATCTGCATGAGCATCAGGCCATGCAATGCAAATGACGGATATAAAACGGCATTTTCGTTGGCTTTTTTCTCGCGCTCCGACTTTTTGGAGTTCATTTTCTATTTTTTTCATAGCTTTTGGAAAATTACGTGTGCCATCGGCTTGAATTGCCCAATCAGCGGTATAAACGCCTGGCGCACCCTCCAATGCATCTACCTCTAAGCCTGAATCATCAGAAAGGGCAGGAAGTCCTGTCTTTTTTGCTGCTGAAAAAGCCTTAATATAAGCATTTTCTTCAAATGTTTTTCCCGTTTCTTTTGGTTCTGGCAAGCCCAGTTCTTTTGCCGATTGTATTATTAAACCGAAAGGCGTAATTAAAGTAGTGATTTCATGCAATTTGCCGGTGTTATGTGTAGCAATGACAAGTTTTTTATCTGCTATGCTTCTCATATAGATTTCTCCAAAAATGAAAGGGGAACTATTTTTGTGCTAAAAACCAGCTTAAATACTCATATACACACATTCTGCTTAATTTTACATGATATGATTATTTTACACGTTTTATGATATTTTATTCCAATAAAATTTTTTATCTTGTATAAAGATAACCTTGCAAAGATATGAAGGACATGTCTTTTTTATAATAGCATTTTTATGGTAAATTTCCAATTTCCGGCTTGCTCTAAAGGGTGAAATTTTTTATTTACAGCGGTTTTTAAACAATCCAGATTCTCTTGGAAAGTCTCTACAGTAGACCACTTTATAGATCAACTCTTAATCTTAAATATTTTTCACACACTCTAACAAAAAATACCTCCTGCGTAATTTATCAATCATCATTCTGAAAGGTAGCATTTTACGGCTCAATAGGATAATATGCTTTTATACTACTTTAGACTATTTGACCAAACCTTGGCAAAACTTATATAAGAGATGAGGATTTTAAAAGTAGTGAAACAATTGTGATGAAGCACAAAACTATTGATAATGAACTAAAATATCTTGATGAACGTTCACGTGATATTTTTCGCCATATTGTTGAAGCTTATCTTAATGATGGTGAACCTGTAGGGTCACGCAATCTTTCACGGCTTTTACGACAGACATTATCGCCTGCGACGATTCGCAATGTGATGAGTGATCTTGAACATCTCGGTTTGATTTATGCACCACATGTTTCTGCGGGACGAATGCCGACACAATCAGGTTTACGCTTTTTTGTGGATGCATTTATGGAAGCAGGTGATTTGCCAAACGAAGAGCGAGAAAATATTGAAATGCAAGTCAAAGAGGCTGGTCATGCACAATCGGTTGAACATTTTCTTGTTCAAGCAAGCCGAGTTCTTTCAGATCTTTCACGTGGGGCAGGGCTTGTTTTAGCAACAAAACAAGAAGGAACATTGAAACATATTGAATTTGTGCGCCTTGATAGGGAGCACGCTCTTGCCGTTTTGGTGACTCAACAAGGTGAAGTTGAAAATCGTATTGTTCATTTGCCAGAGGGGGTTACCCATGCACAACTGACGGAGGCAACGAATTTTCTCAATGCTCATATTCAGGGGCGAACATTGAGTGAAGCTAAAGAGGAAATTGCACGTTTATGCTCAGAAACACGGGCTGCACTTGATGATTTATCGCATCATCTTGTTGAAACGGGATTAGCTCTTTGGGGAGGAGAAGGTGCTGATCATAAAATACACCTCATTGTTCGCGGGCGTAGCAATTTACTTGAAGATGTGAAAGCAGAAGAAGATTTAGAACGATTACGCCATTTGTTTGATGATCTTGAAACGCGTGAGAGTATGGCACAGCTTCTCGATTTAACGGATGAAGGTTCTGGGGTTCGAATTTTTATTGGTTCAGAAAATAAGTTATTTTCACTTTCTGGTTCTTCTTTAGTTGTAGCACCTTATCGTGATTCACAACAAAGAGTCATTGGTGCTTTAGGCGTTATTGGTCCTACACGGCTTAATTATGCAAGGATTGTGCCCATGGTTGATTATACAGCTCAACTTGTGTCACAGTTATTGCGTTAAAACGATGCAGGTAAGTATTTGTACTATAGAAGCTCATTGTATTATATACATCGATACCCCTTGATTTTTGTCTGTAGAATTTCGATATCGAGAATAACGAATCTTATGAAGGAATAAAATTTTTATGTCTGATGAAAAAAACAAATTTACTGACGCTTCATTTGAAAATTGTGATTTAAAAAATCCAGCTGATCGTAATACACTTAAACAGGCAGCCGATGAATTTTTAAAAACACATAAAACAGAGGAACACGAAGACGTTGAAAAAGAAAGCAATGAGGTTAGTGATCTTTTAGCGTCTTTGCAGGATGAAAATAAAGAACTGAAAGATCAGCTTTTACGTCTTGTTGCAGATATGGAAAATCTTCGACGCCGTACTATGCGAGATGTGGCGGATGCAAAGGCTTATTCCATTGCTAATTTTGCACGGGATATGTTATCGGTTTCTGACAATCTCAATCGTGCTTTGGAAGCTATTCCAGAAGGGGCGCGGGAAAGTGATGCTGGTTTGAAATCATTGGCAGAAGGCGTTGAAATGACTGAACGTGCCATGATGGCAGCATTAGAACGTCATGGGGTGCAAAAAATCCATCCAGAGGGGCAAAAATTTGATCCTCATTTTCATCAAGCGATGTTTGAAATTCCTAATGCCGATGTTCCAGATAATACTGTTCAACAAGTTGTTCAGGCAGGCTATATTATCGGGGAAAGGGTGTTACGTCCAGCTATAGTGGGTGTAGCCAAAGGAGGAGCAAAAGAAGCTTCTGTTGAAACTGATTCTGCTTAAAACACATCAATAATAAATCTCCAACATAAAATGCAGTATTCCCTGCAATTACACATATATGAGGTCTTTTCTCAAAGAGTTTTTAAAGGGTGTTATAAACACCCTTTTATCTTTGAAGTGCCCAACTTCCTTTTATAAGATACACGGCCTCGCTTGAGGGAGATGACGATGAAAATAAAACAAAGTGATCGACCTCAAAAGGAGGAAATGAAAAATTCCTTCGAAAGAACAGATAAGGAACAAGGTCTTCAGGTTTAGTATCAAGCAGTCGCGCAATAGTAATATGTGGAGTAAATTCTCTTTCATCAGGTGTTAGACCTAAATGGCTACGGATAGATTGCATCTTTTCGTGTAGAAGATTGAGAGCTTTACAAGGTTTAATGCGAATAACAAGAGAGGGGGCAGTATTTTCTGAACCAAAAATATCAAAACCATCTATTTGTAGCATAAAAGGAGAGAGCTTTATTGTATCAAAGGCGTGCATAAGTGCATCTGCGGTAGCACTTTCAACTTCACCGAAAAAAGATAAGGTGACGTGAAAATTTTGCGGGTTGATCCATTGCGCTTTTGGTAAGCCATTTTGCAACGATACAAGTTGTTGTGTTGTTTGTTGAGGAATCTGAAGGGCACTAAATAGACGACCCATAATATTATCTCCTTATAATGAAAGAGGCTATCCAAAGCGCAATATAGATAATAAGGGCGAGGCATGTACCATAGAAAATAAGGCAATAGTATTGAAAAAGAATGTCTAAAAAATGCTTACTATAATTATGAGCGTACAAAGCTTATTCGTTTTAAAAAATGGTTATGATATCGATAAGAATTGCGTTTTCATGAGCTGTATCACAATGATGTGCAATGGAAGATTCCTTGTGTATTATAAAGACTACAAATTTAGCAGAAAATAAGAAAAGTTGATAGATTTTTGATGTGCTAAATTATTTTGACATCTATCTTTAGCTTAAAATAAAGCATATTCTAATACAAGGTGAAGAGTTCTCTTTTTCTGTAAAGATTTAATTATACGATTAAGTCGGGTAATAGCCGTAATACGCAAAACTATTCAAATTGATCAAATAATGTTAGGAAAGGAAGGAAAAACTCCAGTATAATAAAATTACTATAAACTTTTACATTTATGATAATTATGCTAATCTATAATGGATATGAATATTGGTATAAAAGCGGGAAGAGAAATTAAAATTCAAAATAATGATGGACAATTCCTATTTCCTAAGAATCATCATCCTTATTTATGGTGAGAAAGCGCTAGTTTTCCTCTCCAAAGTTGTTATTGATAAGCTTTTCAAGAGCATTAAGAGCATCTGTTGCTTCTGGTCCTGAAACACGAATGGTGAGGTTGCAACCGGATGAAGCCGCTAGCATCATAAGTCCCATAATTGATGATCCACCAACGATTTTTCCATCCTTTTCAACTTCAACAGTAACATTAAAATTGTCAACAGTTTGTACAAATTTTGCAGAAGCACGTGCATGCAAGCCACGTTTATTACAGATATTGAAATGACGACTTATACATGGGAGGGTATCTTTGGAAAACATTGGTATTTTATTATCCGCTATAAAATCATACTTGGTACATTAATATATTTACGCCCTGCTTCTTGTGCTATTCTTAACGCGTCTGATAATGAAATATCAGGACATTTGCGAATAGAAATCAGTTTAATAAGCATGGGCAAATTAACACCCGCAATCATTTCAACGCGTCCTTTTTCAATAGCAGGAACAGCTATATTCGATGGTGTTCCACCGAACACATCTGTTAATATGATTACGCCATGATCCGTATCTGTATCGGTTACTGCGGCTATAACATCACCTCGGCGCTGATCTATATCGTCATCGGGATAAACGCATATTGTTGCGAACTTTTCTTGTACTCCAACAACATGTTCCACGGCATGTAAAAATTCGACAGCCAGCTCACCGTGCGTTACAAGCACGAGTCCAATCATTTACGCAAACTCCTGTTAACTAATAAGATCCGACCATATTGGTGGGAAACACATTTTACAAGGCTTTGTCTTGCTGCCAAGAAAAATTTGCAAAAAAAAGGCAAAAATAGTGATTTTTTTATCTTTAGAAAAAAATTAGACAGATTTTTGCCATATTTTTCTAAACAAAAATGCTTCAATAGCTTGACAAATGGCTGTACAATCGGCTTCACGAAGAGAGGGAAGTTTTAAAAGAGGAATGTGCAAATTTTCAAATTGAAAAGTTTTATTTGTGGAAAAACGTTCATATTCCGGACCGAGAAAAATAACACAATCGATAGTTGTGTGCTTTTCGAATTCTATCATATAAAGACCAACGCCACGAATCTCGATACCGCCCTCTAAATTATCAGGAGTGTATCCGTGAAGCTTTCCATTTTCCGCACGCAACATTGTATAATCATCACTAATAAGCTTCGCTTCACGTTTTGACCACTCAGCACGGTCGAGCAAAGAAAGGGTAAGGGTTGATTTTCCTGATCCCGATGGACCTATAATTAACAGCCCCTTGCCGCCTAATTGAAGGCAATTTGCGTGGAGTATTTCACATTTTGTTTTCATGTCTTTTACTTTGGATAAAAGATTTATTTAGCGAGGGGAAGCATAATAATAAAACGTGCACCAGTTTTACACTTTCCAAGTGTAGGATCAATAATATTTTCGGCTGTAATTGTCCCATTATGAGCCTCGATGATTTGCCGACTAATAGAAAGGCCAAGTCCAGAGTTTTGTCCAAAAGCATCTTCGTTTGGTCGATCTGTATAAAAACGCTCAAAAATGCGTTCAATATTTTCTGAACGAATACCTGGGCCATTATCTTCAATGGTTAAAATAAGGGTTGAAGCATGACTTTTCATAGTAATGCAAATTTTGCCACGATTCCGAGGAATAAAAGAACGTGCATTTTCAAGAAGGTTTGAAATCACTTGCCCTAAACGGAGTTCATGTCCCAATACAAGATAGGATTTTCCATGAGGACGTGGGACAATATTAAGGCTTATGTCAATGGTTTGCGTATTACGATACACTTCCTGAACAGCATGAACAAGACTTTCCAAAAGCGGTGTCATATCAACAATCTCTGCGGTTTCTCGTGCAAGCTCTGCATCGAGCCGCGATGCATCAGAAATATCTGTAATCAACCGATCAAGACGGCGCACATCATGTTGAATAATTTCAAGCAATTTCTCTTGTGCTTCTTCATTTTTAGCCAGAGGGAGCGTTTCAACAGCACTGCGTAGGGAGGTGAGAGGATTTTTTAATTCGTGGCTTACATCAGCAGCAAAGCGTTCAATGGCTTCAATACGCATATAAAGGGCATTAGTCATATCACGAATAGAAGTTGAAAGGTGACCAATTTCATCTTCACGCATTGAAAAATCAGGAATTTCTACACGCTGATTATTGCCATTACGCACTCGATTAGCCGAGGCAGATAATTTACTTAATGGATGGGCAATCGTATGGGCCAAAAAGAGAGAAAGAACCAAAAGTACGCTGCCTACAACGGCAAAAACTTTAAAGATAACCAGTCTTTCACCTTTTACAATGTTATCAATATCAGAACCAGTGGTTGAAAGAAGAAGAGCTCCAACCACTGCGCGATAGCGTTGCACAGGAACGGCAACAGAAACAATTAATTGACCTTGTCTGTTGCGTCTTTTAGCTGTAGCAAGAGATCCGTTTAATGCGCGGTACACTTCTGGATAAGCAGCAATACCACTGGTTTTTGTTTGTTCTCTGTCAAGAGCAATACCTTTGCCATAAAATGTGCTTGAATACCATGAAGTAAGGCGATCCCACATGCTTTGTTCTGTTTTAAGTGGGGGTAAATCATAACTAAAAACTTCTCCACTAGAATAAAGAACGCGCGAATCAAGAAGGAGAGTAGCATCACGATCATAGATACGTGCTCTTGTCGTTTTAGGTGTGATGAGACGCCGTAAAAGAGGGGCAACTTGCTCAGGGTTAATAGGGAAATCCCAAGAATCGGTTGATTGAGGGGCGGGTGTAACGCTTTCACCAGTTTGTAACTCTAAGAGTTTTTGGGGATCAATGAGGATAGAATTTGTATCTACTGTTGCAGAAGCAGCAATAGCCCCAGCAATAATTTTTCCTTGGGTACATAAACTTTTAATTTTTGCTTCAATTAAACCATCGCGAAATTGGTTAAGGTATAAAATGCCTGTAACTAAAATGGCAAGGGCAGCAATGTTTAATATAACAATGCGACGTGTGAGGCTGGAAAAAAGCAATTGTCTAAAGAGACGTTGTGTTCGGAGATGCAAACGGGCAAACATAAGAAATGGCGTTGAGGATGTACCATTAACGGTTGTTTTTTGTAAAGTTTCCAGTTGAGAATTGTCTGTCATCGATTTGATTGCCGTTCAAATTTTTGCGACAAAGTAGTTTTATACCTCGTGGAAACGATAACCTACACCATAAAGTGTTTCAATCATTGCAAAATCATCATCCACTTGTTTAAACTTTTTACGCAGACGTTTAATGTGACTATCAATGGTGCGATCATCTACGTAGACTTGATCACTATAGGCAGCATCCATTAAAGCATCACGACTTTTTACAACTCCTGGTCTTTGTGCTAAGGTTTGCAGAATCAAAAACTCCGTAACGGTTAAAATAACAGGTTTATCTTTCCATGTACAGGTGTGGCGTTCTTGATCCATCACAAGATCTCCACGTTTGAGAGAAGAGGTGGAAGAAGTTCCTGTAGAAAGTGGTTGGTTACGTGCATTAGAACGGCGCAAAATGGCTTTCACGCGTTCAATGAGAAGACGTTGGGAGAAAGGTTTAGTAATAAAATCATCAGCTCCCATTTTGAGACCAAATAATTCATCAATTTCATCATCTTTAGAGGTAAGAAAAATAACTGGAAGATCAGATTTTTGACGTAAACGACGCAAGAGTTCCATCCCATCCATTCGGGGCATTTTAATATCAAAAATAGCTAAGTGTGGAGGGTGAAGTGTGAGACCCTTGAGTGCAGATGCTCCATCTGTATAGCTTTCAACTCGATAGCCTTCTGTCTCAAGCGCAAAAGATAAAGACGTCAAAATATTGCGATCATCATCAACAAGTACAATCGTTTGTGTGATTGTTGGTGTATCTTTCATGGTTTCTTAGACCTTTCTATTGCTGTGGTAGCAAATTACCCACACTTATTTATATGGGAGTTCATATTTTTTTTGCAAAACAAATATGATACAAATTGTAGCAAAGTAAAAAACCTTTTGTCATTACTGTAAAATCTTGTTTTGCTTTCATAATTTATAATGTTTCTACGTCTATTAAGATCCCTTCGTTTGAGAGAAAATTTTCATAAAGGCTTTTTTTATCAAGGTTTATTACCAAGTTGATTATTGTATTTGTCCCATAATTGAACAGGTATAGTTTTGATTGTTGAAGTTTAGAAAATATGCCTATGTGTTTTAAGAGCAAAGAAAAGAATGTGGCAATATATGCACAAAAATTTGTTTCTGCTACACGAAAGGAGGTTGTAATGGGATTTTTTAATTTTATTAAAACTGTAGGGGAAAAGTTAGGTATTGGGGACCATGAACCAAAAGAAAAAGATTTTAAGACAGCATTTGATCATTTTCAACTCGGTACAGAAAAAGTAAATATTCAAGTTGAAGACGGTAAAGCTATTTTAAGTGGTGAAGTTCCAGACAGGGAAACACTTGAAAAAGCATTGCTGGTTGTTGGCAATTCACAAGGTATCTCTTCTGTAGATGTTGATCAATTAAAGGTTATAGATACAACGCCCAGAAAACCTTCTCGCTTTTATGAGGTTAAATCTGGTGATAATCTTTGGAAAATTGCTGAAGAGGTTTATGGAAAAGGGCAAGGTAATAAAAACACGTTTATTTTTGAAGCCAATAAGCCAATGCTAAAATCTCCCGATAAAATTTATCCTGGACAAGTTTTACGTATTCCTGAAATTGACCATAGTTAATTCATCAAAGGGGAGAATTTTTTACTGATGGCATTAAACAAAAAATAAAGAAGCGTACAAAAATTTCACGCTTCTTCATTTTAAGAGTGTGTATTATAAAAAAGGAGCTTAGTGGCTAGGAGAGGATTTAGAAGGTGATGGTGCTTTCATAGCGTTTACAGAGAAATCAACATCAATCGTTCCTGCTTTCTCAAATGTCAATTTTGCGCTAATTTTATCACCTAACTTGAATGGTTGTGAAAGCCCCATAAACATAATATGATCACCGCCAGGCTTAAGCGTGATTTCGCCATTTCCCGGAATTTCAATGCCATTGTGCATTTTTTCCATTTTCATAATATCATTAACGACAGCCATGGAGTGTATCTCTGTTTTTTTTACTCCGTTTGTGGAAATAGAAACCAAACGGTCTGGGGTATTACTGTGATTAATAATGTAGAGATAACCGCTACCAACTCTTATACCTCTAAGTGTTTCGCGTGTCCAAGGATTGAGAATTTCTATGTCGCCAAGTTGATATTGCTGAGCACCTGCAGGCAGGGTTATACCAGCAAAGAGAAGAGCACACACGATATTTATGATAACCTTTTTGTATGGATATTGTGTATTTATTATATTCTTAAAGATAAGATTTGTTATTTTCTTAATAATAGATGTCATCATTGATTTACCCTCCTTCATAAGATTCACACTTTGAATAACTTTTCATTTTAGCAGAGCTTTTATTTAAAATAAAAGAAAGAAATGCTAAAATGAAATTGATTTGAATATGAGAATAAAAATCATAGAATTCTTTGATTTTAAAGGAAGACAATAAGGTTTACAATGACAACACACCTCTTAACGCTTCCGTGTTCATCTCATAATAGTGTTTGTAAATGGTATAAAATCTATGATGCACTACTATTTTACTTAATAAATATATAACACAGAGCAATCATCAACTACTTTACCAATTTTTAATATTACGACAGCTCTTGGTATTTTAAAGCATTTATACAGAGGCATTTTTATATATTTTCAAGTTCAAAATTATACAGTTAAGAAAAAACGCTTTAGGTGAGTTTAAAACACATCTTTCAAATAGCAGTAAACAATGAGACCGTTAAAAGGAGAATTTTTGAAAGGAGATCGATAGATAATACCTCTACTGATATGAGCATTAGATATGATGACTATTTTAGTCCAAGGAAAATTTATAATATTCGTGATATAAATTATTCGCCTTTTAAAAAGCTTTTACGTGAGTATCATTTTATTAATGATGAGAAGATCAAGAGCGAGAGTGCAATCACTCTTTTGTTTTTTTAATTTTTATAGAAAGATATATTTATTGAGAATTGCAAGAAAAATATATTATGATCTCAAGTTTCTCATAAATATGGTATTTATGGGTCATTAAAGCGCCTATTTTAAAATAAATTTTTTATTTTGGAGATGTTTCTCTCATTATTCTCTTGTAGCAATAAAAGCCTGTTCTTATATACGAGGCAGCAAGGCTTATTGCGACTTGCAATTTTTTATTATTTTATGTTGCTTGAAGCAATGTATGGGCTTTGAGTGTTATGAGGAGCTGTCTTAAAAAGATGCTTTATGAAGGTTGAGGTAGCTTGCTGAATGGAGATTATAATATGGCAAAAGTAATTGGTATTGATTTGGGGACAACGAACTCTTGTGTGGCTGTTATGGATGGCAAAAACGCAAAGGTTATCGAGAACTCAGAAGGAGCACGAACAACACCTTCCGTTGTTGCCTTTACTGATGGGGGAGAGCGGCTTGTTGGACAGCCTGCTAAACGGCAGGCGGTAACAAATCCCGAAGGGACGGTTTTTGCAGTTAAACGTTTGATAGGGCGTCGTTTTGATGATCCTATGGTTGAAAAAGATAAAGCACTTGTGCCTTATAAAATTGTTAAAGGTGACAATGGTGATGCATGGGTTGAAGAAGCGGGTAAGAAATATTCTCCATCGCAAATTTCAGCTATGATTTTGCAAAAGATGAAGGAAACAGCAGAATCTTATCTGGGTGAAAAAGTTGAACAAGCGGTTATTACTGTTCCTGCTTATTTTAATGATGCGCAACGTCAAGCGACTAAAGATGCGGGTAAAATTGCTGGACTTGAAGTTTTACGGATTATTAATGAGCCCACTGCTGCTGCTTTAGCTTATGGTTTGGACAAAAAAGACGGAAAAACAATTGCTGTTTACGACCTTGGTGGTGGTACATTTGATATTTCAGTACTTGAAATTGGAGATGGCGTTTTTGAAGTTAAATCAACCAATGGAGATACGTTTTTAGGGGGTGAAGACTTTGATATGCGCTTGGTCGGTTATTTTGCCGATGAGTTTAAGAAAGAGCAAGGAATTGATCTGAAAAATGATAAATTAGCTTTACAGCGCTTAAAAGAAGCGGCAGAAAAAGCAAAAATTGAGCTTTCTTCGTCACAGCAAACAGAAATCAATTTACCATTTATCACGGCAGATCAATCAGGTCCCAAGCACTTAACAATGAAATTGACTCGGGCAAAATTTGAATCTCTGGTTGACGATTTAGTGCAGCGCACCATCGAGCCTTGTAAAGCTGCGTTAAAAGATGCTGGATTAAAGGCCGGTGAGATTGACGAAGTTGTTTTAGTGGGTGGTATGACACGTATGCCCAAGATTCAGCAAGTCGTGCAAAGCTTCTTTGGTAAGGATCCACACAAAGGCGTTAATCCTGATGAAGTTGTTGCAATGGGTGCTGCCATTCAAGGGGGTGTATTGCAAGGCGATGTCAAAGACGTTTTGCTTCTAGATGTAACACCTTTATCCTTGGGGATCGAAACCTTGGGTGGTGTTTTCACACGTCTCATTGAGCGTAATACCACTATCCCAACAAAAAAATCTCAAGTTTTTTCAACAGCTGATGATAACCAGAGTGCTGTGACCATTCGTGTTTTCCAAGGTGAACGGGAAATGGCGAGCGATAATAAGTTATTGGCTCAATTTGATCTTGTTGGTATTCCTCCAGCACCACGTGGTATACCTCAAATTGAAGTTACTTTTGATATTGATGCGAATGGTATTGTTAATGTTTCGGCCAAAGATAAGGGAACTGGTAAAGAGCATCAAATTCGTATTCAGGCATCAGGTGGTTTAAGTGATGCTGATATTGAAAAAATGGTACAGGATGCGGAAGAGCATGCAGCTGAGGATAAAAAACGCCGTGAAGGTGTTGAAGCTAGAAATCAAGCGGAAGCTCTTATTCATTCAACTGAAAAGTCACTCAGTGAATATGGCGATAAAGTATCAGCTGAAGAAAAAGGACAGATTGAAACAGCAATATCTGATTTGAAATCTGCGCTTGAAGGCAGTGATACTGAAGAAGTAACAACAAAGATGCAAAAATTAGCTGAAGTCAGTATGAAGCTTGGACAGGCTATGTATGAAGCCTCACAAGCAGCGGGCGCTGACACTGAAACAGATGCAAAGAATGATGATGTTGTTGATGCTGATTTTGAAGAAGTTAATGATAAGAAGAAATAGTGTCAGCATGTGTGTTGATTAATTTATAAACCCGGCCTTTGAAATATAAGGCTGGGCTTTATTATTTGAGTGAGTTGCAACTTTGTTGCTAAAAATATAAATTAAAAGCAATCTTATCCATAAGATGGATGACAGAGAAATTATCAGGAATACATGATGAAGGTTGACTATTATGAAATTCTTGGCGTGACTCGTGAATGTGATGATAAAAAGTTGAAATCTGCTTTTCGTAAGTTGGCAATGCAATATCATCCTGATCGCAACGCCGGGGATAAAGAGGCAGAGCGAAAATTCAAAGAAATTGGCGAAGCCTACGAAGTCCTCAAAGATCCCCAAAAGCGTGCTGCTTATGATCGATTTGGTCATGCGGCTTTTGAAAATAGCGGTAGTCAAGGAGGAGCAAATCCCTTTGGAGGTTTTGCTGCTGGTGGTGGATTTGCTGATATTTTTGAAGATTTTTTTGGCGAAATTATGGGAGGTGCGCACCGTAAGCGTGGTGATGGTCGCGAACGTGGTGCAGATCTGAGTTATAATATGGAAATAACCTTAGAAGAGGTATTTTCAGGAAAAACTGCAGAAATTACTATTCCCAGTTCCGTTACGTGCGATGTTTGTGAAGGATCAGGAGCGAGAAAGGGTTCTAAGCCGCAAGTTTGTGGAACATGTCATGGATCTGGTCGTGTGCGTGCTGCACAAGGTTTCTTTTCTATTGAGCGAACATGTCCTTCATGTCATGGACGTGGTGAAACTATTACGGATCCATGCCCAAAATGTCAGGGGACACGACGCATAGAGAAAAAACGTTCATTGAGCGTGAATGTTCCAGCTGGTATTGAAGATGGAACGCGTATTCGCCTTTCTGGTGAGGGTGATGCTGGTATTCGTGGTGGCCCCAATGGTGATCTTTATATTTTCCTTTCCGTTAAACCGCATGAGTTTTTTCAGCGAGAAGGAGCAGATCTTCACTGTCGCGTTCCTATTTCAATGGTAACAGCTGCTTTAGGAGGAGAGTTTGAAGTTTCCGATCTTGATGGTGTTAAAGCACGTGTTAAGATCCCAGAAGGGACACAAAATGGACGTCAATTCCGCCTTAAGGGTAAGGGTATGCCCATGTTGCGTCGGCAGCAAGCAAGGGGTGACCTTTACATCCATATCACGATTGAGACACCACAAAAATTAACGCAAGAACAACGTGAACTATTGCAAAAATTTGAAAAACTTTCAAATCATGAGAATTCACCGCAATCACATGGCTTTTTTTCACGTATGAAGGAATTTTTTGAAAATATTTCTGGTTAAATATGTGAATGTTCTCAGAATAGATTAGAAAAAACTTTTGGAAGGTTATTTTAATTAAGCTTTCTATAGTCTTATTCATCTGTGAAAAGCATTTTTTTCTTGAAAAGAAAAGAGAGAAACGATTAATTTAGGGTAAGTAAGTGCCTGCCGCTGATAGTTTTTTACATTTCACGAGTTTTATGGATAAGTCTTATTTTTGAGTATCTATGATATTTTAAAAAGGGCTTATCCATACAAGAAGAACGCAATTGAGTGACTAATTTCCAGTGTCATGATAACTGCCTTTATGCATTCAGCATTTTTTGTATTTATTGTTTTACTCAAAATGTCTTTTTAAAAGCCCTATACTAAAACTGTCAAATAGGTAGTAGCCTATCAAGAAGTAGCTAAATAAGCTGTTAGACAATCCATCTTTTTCAAATAAAATATCAATTCCTCATAACCAATTTTATTTTTGGCATTTTTGATAGTCTTAAAAATTGCTTGGATAAGGTTACAGAGCTAAGTCAATCTACTTCTTATCTTGGTGATCTGTTAATTTTATTATTATTTTATTATTATAAGAAAATTTTGTTTTTATCTTACAAAATCAATGGTTGTATATATTCTTATTCATTGTTAAGTATCCATAAGCATAAACTAACGAGTCGAATGTACGGCATAGCTTTAAAATTTTTTCAGAACTTTGCTTTTCAATTTTATACATAAAATCATAAAATAATAACGTTTTGTACGCCTGTTTTGTTTAATTTTTCGCTGTCAGTTTTTTGAGGAAGTTGTTTTCTTGTTTCATTTCGTTATTACTTTTCCTAAATTCCACTAAGAGATGGTAAAAAGTGATGAGGAGGCTCTATTAATGGATGATGCTAAAAACGGTGCTGTAGATGTTTTAGAAAAACAAGCAGCATTTCTATCGTCTGCTTTACCATATATGCAAAAATACGAAAATGAAACGGTTGTGGTAAAATATGGCGGTCATGCTATGGGTGATCCTGCCTTGGGGCGAGCATTTGCGCGTGATATTGCTCTATTAAAGCAATCGGGGATTAACCCTGTTGTTGTTCATGGTGGAGGACCTCAAATTGCTGAAATTTTGATGAAAATGGGGATTGAATCACGATTTGAAAACGGTTTACGGGTAACCGACGAGCGGATCGTTGAAGTCGTTGAAATGGTTTTGGCCGGTTCCATAAACAAAGAAATTGTCGCTCTCATCAATGCAGAGGGTGAATGGGCAATAGGATTATGTGGTAAGGACGGCAATATGGTTTTTGCCGAAAAGGCTTATAAAACTGTCATTGATCCTGATTCGAATATTGAACGTGTTTTAGATTTGGGATTTGTTGGTGAGCCTATTGAAGTTGATCGCACATTGCTGGATCTTTTAGCATGTTCTGAAATGATACCAGTTCTTGCTCCTGTGGCTCCAGGACGCGATGGAAAAACCTATAATATTAATGCTGATATTTTTGCTGGGGCTATTGCTGGTGCATTAGAGGCTAAACGCCTTTTATTTCTCACTGATGTTCCTGGTGTTTTGGATAAACAGGGCCAACTTTTAAAAGAATTGACAGTTTCTGAAGCAGAGAAACTTATCAAAAATGGGACAATTTCAGGAGGCATGATTCCAAAAGTAGAGACTTGTATAAAAGCCCTTCAAAATGGTGTGGAAGGTGTTGTCATTTTAAATGGTAAAACTCCTCATTCTGTTTTACTAGAACTGTTTACCGAACAGGGAGTTGGAACGCTTATTGTTTCATAAATTGTGCGGAAAATTGGAGGAGAAAGCCTTTCATGACAAATATAAAACAGCTTAAATATCCTTTATTAAGTAAGCCAGAATTAGCAATATTTGCTGCAACAATATTGTGGGGTATTACATTTTTAGTCATTCATATTGCGGTACGCTATAGTGGTCCCCTGTTTTTTGTTGGATTTCGTTTTATTGTTGCATCTCTTATATGTGGAGCAATTTTTTGGCGCTCTATAAAAGGTATAACGGTTTATGAAGTTTTCGCTGGGATGGCGATTGGTTTAGCCATGTTTTTAGGTTATGCTTTTCAAGCAGCTGGACTTCAAACGATTATTAGTAGTCAGTCGGCTTTTATTACAGCGCTTTATGTACCGATGGTTCCAATCTTGCAATGGATTGTTTTTAAAAAACCTCCCCGTTTTGCTTGTTGGGTTGGTATTGTTTTCGCTTTTATTGGGCTTGTTCTTGTTTCAGGACAAAAGCCGGGGAATTTTGATTTTTCAAAAGGCGAAATTTTGACTTTGTTAGGCGCTTTAGCGATTGCTGGAGAAGTCATACTCATCGGAATTTTTGCCAATAAGGTTGATAGTCGGCGTGTGACCATTATTCAGTTATTTTTTAGTGGTTTTTTTTCATTTTCTTGTATGCCTTTGATGGGTGAAAGCATTCCTGAATTTTCGTGGGTATGGTTTAGTATTGGCATCGGATTGGCATTAATGAGTGCCATCATTCAATTGGCTATGAATTGGGCACAAAAGTCTATTTCTCCTACACGTGCAACACTCATTTACGCAGGTGAACCGGTATGGGCTGGTATTGTTGGGCGTTTGGCTGGAGAGCATTTATCCCCGTTAGCATTATTAGGTGGCTTGCTTATTCTGATTGGGATCATTGTGGCTGAATTACAACCTTCACAATGGCGTAAAAAAAATAAAGCAATTGAAAAAATTGATTAGCTATGCACCTTTGCTATTATGATTTTATTACATGAGATTTTTGCTTGCAAAGTTTTCATTTTTGAGGCTTTTTTAAAATATGAAGATAAGGAGGCTTTATAAGCTATTCCAGCTTTTGTATAGCAAATTGGAGTAATAATATTTATCTGTTTGCTTAACCTCTGAAACGGGAAGCCAACCTTCATTGAGTCAAAGCATGAAGTGGTAAAGACAAAAAACAACACTCATCTTTACTGTTATTGTTAAATTTAGCTTTACAATTTTCAAAAACATCCATGGTAATTTTTTTGAATAATAAAAATTACGCACCGTTGCACGTTATTCCTTTTGTTATTTCATGGGATCACGCTTTTCACGTAAAATAGAACGCCTAAAGCAGCTTCCCATAATGTTGTATATTAACGCGTTTTTTAAAAAGACAATTTTCTTAATATACATCATATTCATTGACGGTCCGCGTGAAGTATAGAAAAACCACAGAGCATCATCGTTTTACTTAAATAAAAGGCACTAGCATTTTCTTTGTCAGTTCTCAATATTACGACAGCCTTTGGCATTTAAAAGAGAGAGGCATGTTTACTCATTTCTTAAACGTTTTTATCCATATACTAGCCCTGTTTTATAATGGGGAAGCAAAAAATTTGATTGATTCATTATGAAAAGATTTAAAATGAGAAAGGCTCGCGATATTCAGAGTTTTAATTTAAATTGAAAAACAATAAACGATGATTATAAATTAATGCATTATCCAATGAATCGAAGAGGATTGGTGTTTTTTATCTTTAATGGACGGAGGAAGGAGTTGTATAAAAAGTACATAAAAAGATCACTCAATAGAGCATATTTCTAAAGTTTTAAAAATTGAGAAGAAACTCCCTCGATATTCATGTTATTTTATATAAGATTGCTAAAAAAGCAGGTTATTGCGTATAAATAAAAAAGCACTTCCTGCGAATTTTATTGCAAGCTTAAGTGATATACACGCCCATCATATAAATATTATAACATATTGATTTATAATTAATATAGAATTATTCACATTGAATTAGAATCCTGAATACCGTAAAACTTTCTCACTTCAAATCGTTTTCATATTAAATCAATCCAAATCTACTTGCTTACACGTTACAAGAAGGTGGTCCATGTGGGTAAAAACTGTACAAGAAAGGCATATCTCTTATAAACTCTTTCAAGTGTAAAGGATTGTTGCAACATTGGAGGTTGGCAAAATGTGTGATGGTGCCGGTTTATCCAGCATATGAGTCATAAAATAAGATGTGAAAATATCATTTTAGTACCGTTGGATTTAATTTAGCAAATAAAAGCCTCATTTTTTAGGTTATGAAAAGTTGTGTTTTGAGAAGCTTTTTAGGTTTATATTCTTTTGATAGAAGCCGGAGCATAATTGGTCTTTGCGTTTTGTATTATTCTTTGCTAAATCGCCTTATATGACAATAGATCGTAATTATATTCGTAATTTTTCCATCGTGGCGCATATTGATCACGGCAAATCCACTTTAGCTGATCGTTTGATTCAAATAACAGGTGGACTTGATACACGTGAGATGAAAGAACAAGTACTCGATTCCATGGATATTGAGCGTGAACGTGGAATTACTATTAAAGCACAAACGGTACGTTTACACTATAAGGCAAAGAATGGTGAAACCTATATTTTAAATCTTATGGATACACCTGGTCATGTGGATTTTGCTTATGAGGTTTCGCGTTCATTGGCAGCTTGTGAAGGTTCTCTGTTGGTGGTGGATGCAAGCCAAGGTGTAGAGGCGCAGACGTTAGCAAATGTTTATCAAGCCATTGATAATTCCCATGAGTTGGTTGTTGTACTCAATAAAGTTGATCTTCCAGCAGCAGAACCTGAGCGTGTTAAAGAACAAATTGAAGATGTGATAGGCATTGATACATCTCAAGCAGTAGAAATATCAGCAAAAACAGGTTTGGGTGTTCCTGATGTTTTGGAGGCAATTGTTACACAATTACCACCTCCACATACAGGCGATGTTGCAAATCCCTTGAAAGCAATGTTGGTTGATAGCTGGTATGATGCATATCTTGGTGTCATTGTTTTGGTACGAGTGATAGATGGTATTTTAAAAAAAGGCCAAACCATTCGTATGATGGGTACGGGAGCAAAATATCCAGTTGAGCGCGTTGGGGTGTTTACACCTAAAATGGTACAAGTTGATGAGTTAGGACCAGGCGAGATTGGTTTTATCACTGCCTCTATCAAAGAAGTAGCAGATACACGGGTTGGGGATACGATTACTGAAGAGCGCCGTCCTTGTGAAAATGCTTTGCCTGGTTTTAAGCCGGCGCAACCAGTTGTATTTTGTGGTCTTTTTCCAATTGATGCTGCCGATTTTGATGATTTACGTGCAGCCATGGGCAAATTACGCTTAAATGATGCGAGTTTTTCTTTTGAAATGGAAACATCCGCGGCTTTGGGATTTGGTTTTCGCTGTGGCTTTTTGGGACTTCTTCATCTTGAAATTATTCAAGAGCGATTAGAGCGTGAGTTTAATTTGGATTTAATCGCGACTGCACCTTCGGTTGTTTATCGCATGAATATGAATGATGGTTCTGTTAAAGAGTTGCACAATCCAGCGGATATGCCTGATGTGGTTAAAATTTCTTCAATCGAAGAACCATGGATTCGGGCGACAATCATGACTCCTGATAATTATCTTGGGTCAATTTTAGAGCTATGCCAAGAGCGGCGGGGGATACAAGCTGGTTTGTCCTATGTTGGAACCCGTGCTATGGTAACGTACGATTTACCACTGAATGAAGTTGTTTTTGATTTTTATGATCGGCTAAAATCAATCTCAAAGGGTTATGCTTCTTTTGATTATCAGATGGCAGATTATGCAGAAGGGGATTTAGTTAAAATGTCTATTTTGGTAAATGGAGAGTCTATAGATGCATTGTCTATGCTTGTGCACCGCACGATTGCAGAAAAGCGCGGGCGTTCCATGTGTGAAAAGCTGAAAGATCTTATTCCCCAGCATATGTTTCAGATTCCAGTTCAAGCGGCTATTGGTGGTAAAGTTATAGCGCGCGAAACAATTCGTGCTTTGCGTAAAGATGTAACAGCGAAATGTTACGGGGGTGATGTCACGCGTAAGCGCAAACTTTTGGAAAAGCAAAAAGAAGGCAAAAAGCGGATGCGTCAATTTGGAAAAGTAGAAATTCCACAATCGGCATTTATTCAAGCACTCAAAATGAACAAATAATGAAAAAAGGAGTATTTCTCTTATTGATTGCGCTTTTGCTTTTATTGATTGATTCAGGTGCTTAAAGAACACTTTTAAATAGAATTGCGCTGTGCTTCATGTTTTTGTGTATTGCGTAATGATGTCATGCTTCTCACGTAAAACAGAATGCTTTAAACGAAATACATTTATGTTGCATATTGGTGTGCTTGTTTTAGTGAATCATCACTCAATGCATCAAATTCCATTTCACAATGGAGGCTGTGAAAAATATAAAGTAACATACACTGTGAATGATATAAAATCCATTTGGCATCACCGTCTTTACGCGTCATAAAGGTGCAAAGCGCATCTATCATACTCTTTTTTAGCTCAAAATATTATGACAGTCCTTATCATTTGAGAGAATTTTCATTAAAAATATTTTTACTCTTTTCTTAAAGTGTCTCTTGCCCACACACCAACTGCGTTTGTAACACGCAAGGAAATGATAGTGATTAGATTCACTATGAAAGGATTTGAAATGAGAGAATTTTTGTATTCGAGGTTATTATTCAAGTAAAAAAACGATGAAATATTATTGTGAATTAATCTTGTGTCTAAGAACGTAAAAGATCATTAATGGATGTTTTTTCTCGTGTTTTTTGATCAACGCGTTTTACAATAACAGCACAATAAAGGCTTGGTCCTGCTTCACCATTTGGTAAAGGTTTTCCAGGGAAACAACCTGGCACAACCACTGAATAGGCTGGTACTTCACCGATAAAAATTTCACCTGTTGTACGATCAATAATCTTTGTAGATTTTCCAATAAAGACTCCCATTCCCAAAACAGCACCTTCACGGATAATACAGCCTTCAACAATTTCAGAGCGAGCACCGATAAAGCAGTGATCTTCAATGATTGTTGGGTTTGCTTGCAGTGGTTCCAAAACACCTCCAATACCAACACCGCCAGAAAGATGGACATGTTTACCAATTTGTGCACAAGAACCAACGGTGGTCCATGTATCAACCATTGTACCCTCATCGACAAAAGCACCAAGATTAACAAAGGATGGCATCAATATAACGTTGGGTGCAATGTAAGCAGAATGACGTACAATGGCTCCAGGAACGGAACGGAAAGCAGCACTTTTAAAATCGGTCTCTTGCCAACCAGAGAATTTTGAAGGAACTTTATCCCACCAATGTGTTCCATTGATTCCACCAGTAATAATTTGCATAGGATTAAGCCGAAAAGAGAGCAAAACCGCTTTTTTCAACCATTGATGAACATGCCATTGTCCATTTTTTTGTCGTTCTGCAACACGGATTTCACCGTTATCAAGAAGGTTCAATGTATGTTCGACACTCTCACGGATTTCGCCTTTTGTGGTAGTATCGATAGAATCGCGATCGTCAAAAGCTTGTTGAATAATCATTTCAAGTTGTGTGAGATGGGGCATGACGAGAGTTCCGTTAAACAAGTTGAAAGCTTCAAGGTTTATTCTCTATGAACTACGCGAAGAAATGTGTTCAGTCAATAAAACGATGAGGAAGTAGGACAGGTGCATGAAAAAAGGCTGTAAAGAAAAAAGAAAAGGAGAACAAGAAAATTGGACACCACTTCTCCATACGAAGGATGCTCTACAACAAATACATAAAATCTCTAATTCAGCACAAATGCGTTCGTCTACTTATCGTTTAGCCTATATCGATCAAGATTTTATGATGCGTCCAGAGTTGCGCTCACAACGTATTGGTCTTGAATTTTTAAAGCCGGAAATAACCCTTAAAGAATATGATATTCAATCAACAGTTGTTTTGTTTGGTGGTGCGCGTATTCCTGAATCTGGGCAAGCGGCGTGGGCTGCAAAAAATGAAATACAAAAGAAAAATTTGCGTGCTATGTCACATTATTACGATGAAGCGAGAGAATTTGCGCGTTTGTGCTCATTTTATTCTGCTACGACAGAATATCGTGAATTTGTGGTTGTTACGGGGGGCGGACCAGGAATTATGGAGGCGGGAAATCGTGGTGCTTGTGATGTTGGTGCCCCAACGATTGGTTTGAATATTATTTTACCACATGAGCAGGAACCTAATTCGTATGTGTCGCCGCATTTGTGTTTCAATTTTCATTATTTGGGGATGCGCAAAATGCATTTTTTAGTACGAGCGAAAGCATTAGCTATCTTCCCTGGAGGATTTGGGACTCTGGATGAATTGTTTGAGACGTTAACTTTAGTACAGACGGGGCGTATGAAACAGGTACCAATTTTATTGTTTGGCAAAGAATTTTGGAGCAATACTATCAATTTTGAGTATCTATCTGAACAAGGTACAATTTCTCCTACTGATGTTAATTTTGTGAAATTTGTCAATACAGCAGCAGAAGCTTTTGAAGAAATTCGTTCTTTTTATAAACTGCCTTAATGACTTTTAAGACGTTCACTCTTGAAGGATAATTAATACTCTACTTTGGTTAAATAAAGTCCTGAAGGAGGAGCAACAACACCACAATGTTTACGATCTTTAGCATGAAGAGCTGCTTCGAGATCTTGAGCTGTCCAACGTCCAATACCCACTTCCATGAGGCTTCCTGCGAATGAACGGATTTGATGATGAAGAAAAGAACGGGCTTGCGCATAAAGGAAAATTTCTTCACCTTCTCTTTGAATATCGAGGCGGTCAAGGGTGCGAATAGGGCTTTTTGCTTGGCAATGTGCGGAACGGAAAGTGGTAAAATCATGTTTTCCTACAAGCTTTTGAGCAGCTTCATGCATGGCTTCAGCATTAAGAGGCTTTGGCAACCACCACACGCGTTTGGCATTTAAGGCTGGTGGAGAGCGACGATTAAGAATTTTAAAAAGATAATGGCGTTTTACAGCGGAAAATCGTGCATCAAAGTCATCAGGGACATTTTGTACGTTTAAGATTGAAATCGCTTCTCCCTGTTTACGTAAAAGAGCATTGAGCGCATCACGTACAGTATGGGGATGCCAGTTTTTTATGAAATCAACATGCGCAACTTGTCCCGTAGCGTGTACGCCCGCATCGGTTCTTCCTGCTGTTGTTATGGTCAATTGTTGTCCACTAAAGGAAAAGAGTACCTTTTCAAGAGCTCCTTGTACAGTGTGAAGTTTTACTTGACGCTGCCAACCAGCATAATTTGAACCATCATATTCAAGAGTGAGTTTAAAACGTGGCATCTTAAAAAACAGCAGAAATATAAGCACCTCGTAAAAAGGTTGCGCTATCAAGGACTTTACCACCCGATCTTTGGAGAGAGGTTATTTCTATCCGCCCTTGTCCACAATGGACAATCAAAGAATCTGGTTCGATCCGTCCAATTTCAAGAGAAGGACCTGTTGTTAAGCGACTATCAAGAATTTTTACACGTTCTTCTCGTCCCCCAATATTCATATTGCACCAGCAACCAGGAGAAGGAGAGAGCGCGCGAATATGCCTCTGAATAAATTCTGCAGGTTTTGTCCAATCAATGCGGGTCTCTTCCTTTTTGATTTTGGCAGCATAGGTGATGCCTTCCTCTGATTGTGGGGTTAGTTTAAGTTGGTCTTTTTCAAGAGTTGATAGGGTTTCTATCATAAGTTCTGCGCCAATATGTGAAAGTTTGTTTGAAAGCTCAGCAGTGGTGGTGTTATCAGTAATGGGGATGGAGCGAGAAAGAGCGATAGGTCCCGTATCAAGTCCTTCATCCATTTTCATGATCATGATACCTGTTTCTTTATCGCCAGCCATAATTGCACGCTGAATAGGTGCAGCACCACGCCAGCGTGGTAAGAGTGAAGCGTGGGCATTAAAACAACCAAAACGGGGTGTTTCAAGAATAGCTTTGGGTAAAAGGAGTCCATAGGCAACAACAACAGCAACATCAACAGAAAGTGCTGCAAATTGCTCCTGTTGTTCGATTGTTTTGAGTGTTTGTGGCGTAAAGATGGGAATAGATTTCTCTTTTGCTACATTGTGAACAGGTGAGGGGATTAATTTAAGTCCTCGACGTCCTGCTGGGCGAGGGGGTTGACTATAAACAGCAACAACATCATGACCTGCATCCAATAAAGCACGTAAAATAGGAACAGAAAAATCTGGTGTCCCCATAAAACTTAATCGTAAAGCCATTACAAAACTGCTTCCTGCATGTTTTTTTCTTTTGCGCGTTTTTTAAATTTTCGTATCACCATATCGCGTTTGATCTTTGAAATGTAATCAATAAAAAGGCGCCCATTTAAATGATCAATTTCATGCTGCAAGCAAGTTGCCAAGAGATCGTCTGCTTCAATTTCTGTTTGTTTTCCTTCACGGTTCTGGTAGCGAACACAAAGGCGTTTAGGACGTTCAACCTCTGCAAAATAGTCAGGAATAGAAAGACAACCTTCTTTATAAATATTACGCTCATCTGAAAGCCATAAAATTTCAGGGTTGATAATAACAAATGGTTTTTTCTGCTCATCTTCAGAATTTCCAGAGACATCTATAACCAACATACGTAGCGGTATACCAATTTGAATAGCAGCAAGACCAACGCCCTTAGCACTATACATGGTTTCCAACATATCATCCGCAAGTTTTTGAAGAGCTGAATCGACCTGATCAACGGGCTTGGACACTTCCCGTAAAATCGGATCAGGTAAAGTAACTAAAGATCTCATTGGCATAAGTAGAGATTAATCAATGGTTTGTTATTGGTCAATATTGAATAACGGATTCTTGCGTTTTTTTACAATAAGAGCGTTATATTACAATTTATGTTTGATTCGTTTTTTTCCATACTCGCTGGAGAGTTTTTTTCTAAACTAATGCTTTTGCTTTTATTTATACTTGTTTGTTGGGCATTTTTTATGTCGATACATTCTCATCGAAAAAAAGCATTTTTGGAAAATGAAATTGCTGAACGCGCACGTGAGGCACAAATGCAGATGGCTACCTTGCTGAAAACACAAGCTGAAATGCAAGGGAGAATGCAAACGATGGCGGAAATTTTTGGTCAACGGCAGGCTGAATTGAATAAATCACTCAGTGAGCAACTCAATGGGATGACAACAAGCTTAGGCCAAACACTTCAGGTACAGACCAAATCCACTTATGAAAATTTGAATCGTTTGCAAGAGCGTTTAGCAGTTATTGATGCGGCACAAAATAATATTCAATCGCTTACGGGACAAGTTGTTCAGTTGCAGTCCATTTTAAGCAATAAGCAGACACGTGGTACTTTCGGTCAGGGGCGGATGGAAGCAATTATTGCCGATGCCTTACCAACAAATGCTTATGTTTTTCAGGCTGTTCTTTCCAATGGAAAACGCCCAGATTGTCTCATTCATATGCCCAATAAAGCCCCTTCTCTTGTTGTTGATGCTAAATTCCCTCTGGAGGCTTGGAATGCTATGCGTAAGGCAGAATCAGCGCAAGAGCGTCAAGAGGCAGAACGCCAATTTCGTACCGATATGGAAGTCCATATTCGTGATATTGCACAAAAATATTTGATTCCTGGAGAAACCCATGACACTGCTTTCCTTTTTGTGCCATCTGAATCGATTTTTGCAACAATTTATGAGGACTTTGAGGCATTGGTACAAAAATCCAATAGAGCTCATGTGATTATTGTTTCACCATCTTTGTTGATGCTCTCTGTCCAAGTGGTACAAACCATTATGAAAGATGCACGGATGCGTGAACAAGCGCACTTAATTCAATCAGAAGTAGCAAAATTGATGGAAGATTTTGGACGAATGGATATACGTGTTCGTGCGTTACAGAAGCACTTTCACAAAGCAGGTGAAGATATAGAGGGAATTTTGATATCGTCTTCCAAAATTATGAAACGGGCAAATCGCATTGAAACTGTCGAATTAAAAGAGAATCATTCTGAACCAACAAAAATGACAACATTGGCTCAGTCGCAAACATTGCGTTTTGCTGACGAGGAATAAAGCAAAGCAAGCTTCTTAAATATCACAAGTCAGATCATGTTCTTTATTGATTGGTAATATTTTTTTAGTATCTCTATCTTGTTTTATTTCTTAAACGAGAGGAATAGGAATATGCGACACCTTTTGTTTTTAGGGGCACTGGTGTTTCTGCTAGATGGGTGTGCAACAACCACTCCCATACACACGAACAATGCGTGTGCTATTTTAGCACAAAAAAATGGTTTTTTTGACAATTGGGGTAAGGCTTCTAAACGTGCAGAAATGCGCTATGGGATTCCTATGTCTATTATTCTTGCAACCATTAATATGGAATCGAGTTTTCGTCACAATGCACGTCCTCCACGTAAAAAACTACTTGGTTTTATTCCATGGAAGCGTCAATCGACAGCCTATGGTTATTCTCAAGCGCTTGACAGTACATGGGCAATGTATCTTCGCTCTACGGGCAGATCTTTTGCATGGCGTACGAATTTTGCAGATTCTGCTGATTTTATTGCTTGGTACCATCGCCAAAGTGTTCAACGCAATGGGGTGAGATTTGATGATGCATATAGCCTTTATTTAAATTATCATATGGGACATGGTGCTTATGCGCGTAGTGGCGGGCATGTCTCTGCGGCACTTTCACAGGCAGCACAGCGCATGGCAAGGATATCGAGGCTCTATGAACAGCAATTAAAGAGATGTGGATGGCGTTAGGGAAGATTTTTGAAAATCTCAATTAGAGAATTGTTTTGGTAAAATTATTTGAGAGCCAAATTTCTTATGGCGTGATAAGGCTGTATCGTTTTTCTGATTGTTAAATGAAATAAATTGTTATTTTTTAGAATAAACCAAAGAGACAGAAAGCTTTTGCAATGCACAATATTTTGAGAGCACTCTCAATATTTTTACCTCTGTTGTTTAAAAAATTTACAATGAAAACTATCTTCTATTTGGTTCTGACATTTCTCACAGGGCTAAGTACCAGAGATTATTGAATAAAAATTTTAAAATTTAATATTATTTTTTATTTTCATTATGCGTATTGCTGACTGATTATTACATGAATATTTTCTTTGTTAGCGTATAAAAGAGCAATCAAAAGAAATGCAATTCGAGCATCATATTAAAGTAAGAATCTCGAATGGCGTAGGGTTTTATCATTTCAGATCTCTTGAGGTTGAATCAATAAAAACCATTGGCTTGCACATAACAAGCGCAATTGGCATGTGGATAAAAACTGTGAAAGAAAAGACTAAAAATGTTTCTTATGAACATTCTCAAATGTAAGAATTATTGGCAACATTGGGAATTAGCACATATAATGATGGCGCACGTCGCTTTCACACCTCAACCTTTTTTGTGACGTGCAAGGAAACAAAATTAATTGATTCAATATGTTATTTGAGCGTTAATACACCTTAGTATTGAGTAGGTAGATGCTACTCAAAGTAGGCAATTTTTTAATTGGCAGGACATTTGATCAAGCTAAAAATACTCGAAAAAAGTTCTGATTCGCAATAATTGAGAAGAATATTTTAATATTTTATTCCCTCATCTTTGTTTAGGTACTTCGTACCTTTTAAAAAGATATCGATAACCAACATATTATGATTTTGTGGAAATATTGTGATAAAGGTAATTCAAATTTTGTCCTTTAAAACAAGGCGTAAGTTAAACAGCTCTTTTTCTGTTTCTGTGCAAAGCATAAAAAATTATCTACTTTCACGGTTACGACAGTAAAATTTTATAATCCAACAAATGATTAAAAACGTGTTATAATACCGCTAAAATGCAAGCAACAGGCGCTATTGGAATGATGATTAAATAGCGCATAAACCTTTTAAATTGATGCACACATTCTCTATTATAATTGATTCCCTTGATAGAATAGCTGGTCCTTTTGGTGGAGCTAAGCGGGATCGAACCGCTGACCTCTTGCATGCCATGCAAGCGCTCTCCCAGCTGAGCTATAGCCCCTATAAAAACAATTTTTCCCAAAAGGAAAGTATACAGTTTCAGCTTTTCTAGAACGATCAAAATTGAAGATCAAGAAGAATTTACATTCAATGGAAAAGATGTCCTCTTTTATTTCTCTTAAGCATCGTCATCATTAGAAACACCGCCTCCGAGAATATCAGTAACGTCATCATCTTCATCGTCATCATCATGAGATAAAAATGTATCATCGTCATCACCAAGATCTACATCACTATCTTCTAAATCAGGAAGATCGTCATCTTTAGAATCCTCATCATCCTCTTCAAGAAGCATAAAAGCAGATTTTTCAAGTGCTGTATCAAGCTCTTCAGTATCAACGTCTTCTTCATTGTTTGCCTCAGCTGCTGCAACTTCAAAGTAAGAACGCGGATAAGAAATTCCTGTATAGGGCGACACAATAGGATCGCGATTTAGATCGTAAAATTTTTTTCCCGTTTCTGGATCAACACGTTTAGTTCCAAGTTCTTTTTTTGCCATAAACCGTGCCTCTTTGATTAACTATTATTCCATTAAAAGATAAATTCTATGGTGCTTAATCGAAAAATAATGCCTTTGTCAAAGATAAATACACCGTTTCACAGTGATTTTTTCATGACGTCTTTTAAAGCATGTGCTAAAGGATGCACAATTTCATAAAAGTTAGATAGAATTAAATAGAATTTCCATGCAAAAAGCAATCCCTATAACCACCTATAAATCGAGTAGTCTCTCTGGAAAAATTAAAATACCAGGAGATAAATCAATCTCTCATCGCTCTCTTATATTGGGAGGATTAGCAAGTGGTGAGACACATATTCATGGATTACTTGAAAGCGCTGATGTACTCAATACAGCTGCTGCTATGCAAGCTATGGGTGCCTGTATTATTAAAAAAGATGGCTTATGGACCATACGAGGAACAGGGAATGGTTGCCTTTTAGCTGCACAAAAACCTTTAGACTTTGGAAACGCTGGAACAGGTGCTCGTTTGGTTATGGGAATGGTTGGTCCATATCATATGAAAACAACCTTTATTGGTGATGCTTCTCTCTCTAAACGTCCAATGGGACGTATCCTTGATCCACTGCGTCTCATGGGGGTTGAAATTGAAGCAACGCACGACGATCACCTTCCTTTAACGCTTTATGGTCCGAAAATGGCTAATCCGATTCGTTACCGTGTTCCAATAGCTTCCTCCCAAATTAAATCAGCAGTCCTGCTTGCTGGACTCAATACCGCCGGCATTACAACTGTTATTGAACCAGTTCTGACACGAGACCATACGGAAAAAATGTTAAAAGCATTCGGTGCACAACTTGAAATAGAAAAAGATAATGAAGGTGCGCGTTTGATTCATCTTAACGGTCAACCCCATCTTACTGGACAAACGATTCATATTCCGGGTGATCCTTCTTCTGCTGCTTTTCTAATTATCGCAGCCCTTCTTGTAGAAGACTCTGATATCACCATTGAAAATGTTTTGATAAATAACTCTCGAATAGGACTTATCGAAACATTGAGGGAAATGGGTGCTCAAATTGAATTTTTGAACCGACGTCAAACAGGTGGAGAGGATGTTGCTGATCTACGGATAAAATCATCGGTTCTTAGAGGTGTTACGGTGCCCAAAGAACGTGCTCCATCAATGATTGATGAATATCCTGCTTTGGCAGTAGCAGCAGCCTTTGCAGAAGGCAAAACAGTGATGTTAGGAATTGAAGAATTGCGTGTAAAAGAATCAGATCGACTGTCTGCTGTTGCTCAAGGACTCGAAATTAATTGCGTAGACTGTGAAGAAGGTCAAGATTTTCTTATTGTTTATGGGAAAGGTTCTGCCAAAGGTTTGGGTGGTGGACATGTCTCCACACATCTTGATCATCGAATTGCTATGTGTTTTCTCATTTTTGGGCTTATATCAGAAAAACCTGTTACCATTGATGATAAACGAATGATCGCTACGAGCTTTCCAGAATTTATTCCTTTTATAAAACAACTTGGGGGGAAAATTGCTTGAAGCCTTTTGTTATTGCCATTGATGGACCTGCAGCCTCAGGCAAAGGAACCTTAGCACGCAAAATTGCTGCACATTATCGTCTTCGCCATCTCGATACGGGTCTTACTTATCGTAGTGTTGCTCATACGCTTTTACAACAAAATTTAGCTCTTAATGATGAAAAAAATGCTATTATTTATGCTAAAGAACTTGATTTTAATACCTTAAATCCTGCCCTTCTTTCTTCTCATGAACTTGGTGAAGCGGCTTCAAAAATAGCGATTAACCCTGCTGTACGCAAAATTCTTGTCGAAAAACAACGCAACTTTGCTAAAGTTTTGCCTGGCTGTGTGCTTGATGGACGTGATATCGGAACTATTGTTTGTCCTGATGCCGATATCAAGTTTTATGTTTTAGCCAATGTTCAAACGCGCGCCAAACGTCGCTACCAGGAGATTTTAAAAAAGGGGGTTCAAGCAAATTATCATGAAATCCTAGCTCAACTTGAACAGCGCGACAGTCGCGATATAACCCGTAAACAAAGTCCACTAAAACCAGCAAAAAACGCCCACTTGCTTGATACGTCAGAATTGAGTATAGAAGCAACATTTGAAATTGCATGTAGTTTTATTGATCCAATCATAAAAATGCATATAATTGGATAAATTCGTTAAGGTGACTTCCAGCCTCGCGCTAACTTTTTTTCCTTTATTCAAGGAAAAAGGCAGGGAGTTGCTTATGTTAACACTAACCTAGCGCTCATACCTTATAACACAAGGTATATATTAGGAGTTCTTATGTCACAATACAATCCCACAACAGCGGATTTTGAAGCCCTTTTAACAGAATCTTTTCAAACCAATGATCTTAATGAAGGATCTGTTGTTAAAGGTCGTGTTATTGCAATCGAAAAAGACATGGCCATTATTGATGCTGGTCTTAAAGTTGAAGGACGTATTCCTCTCAAAGAATTTGGAGCTAAAGCAAAAGACGGTTCTTTGCAAGTTGGCGATGAAGTTGAGGTTTACATTGAACGCATTGAAAATGCGATGGGCGAAGCTGTTTTATCCCGTGAAAAAGCACGGCGCGAAGAAAGTTGGGTCCGTTTGGAGGAAAAATTCAATGCTGGTGCACGCGTTGATGGAGTGATCTTTAGCCAAGTAAAAGGTGGTTTTACAGTCGATCTTGATGGTGCTGTTGCTTTCTTGCCGCGCAGCCAAGTTGATATTCGTCCCATTCGTGATGTTTCACCTCTCATGCATAATTCTCAGTCCTTTGAAATCTTGAAGATGGACCGTCGTCGTGGCAATATTGTGGTCTCACGTCGTACTGTTTTAGAAGAAAGTCGCGCCGAGCAACGTTCAGAAATTGTACAAAATCTTGAAGAAAACCAAATCGTTGAAGGTGTGGTGAAAAATATCACAGATTATGGTGCCTTTGTTGATCTTGGTGGGATTGATGGTCTCTTGCACGTTACAGATATGGCATGGCGGCGTGTTAACCACCCATCTGAAGTCCTCACAATTGGTCAAACGATTAAAGTCCAGATTATTCGTATCAATCAGGATACACACCGTATTTCTCTTGGAATGAAACAGCTTGAAAGTGATCCTTGGGAAAGCATTAGTGTTCGGTATCCGATTGGTAAAAAAATTACGGGTGCTGTCACCAACATTACTGATTACGGTGGTTTTGTTGAAATTGAGCCAGGAATCGAAGGGCTGATCCATGTTTCTGAAATGAGCTGGACGAAGAAAAATGTTCATCCTGGGAAAATTCTGTCTACATCACAAGAAGTAGAAGTGGTTGTTCTTGAGATTGATCCTTCTAAACGGCGTATTTCTCTTGGCTTAAAGCAAACATTTGAAAATCCATGGGAAGCTTTTGCCAATAAATTTCCTGTCAATTCGCAAATTGAAGGAGAGGTTAAAAATAAAACAGAATTTGGTCTGTTTATTGGGCTTGAAGGCGATGTTGACGGTATGGTTCATTTGTCTGATCTTGATTGGAACCGTCCTGGTGAACAAGTCATTGATACTTACAATAAAGGCGATATCGTTAAAGCTGTGGTCCTTGATGTTGACATTGAAAAAGAGCGCATTTCTCTTGGAATTAAGCAGCTTTCCAGCGATAAAGTTGGAGAAGCAGCTGCTTCTGGCGAATTGCGAAAAGGTGCTGTTGTAACATGCGAAGTGATTGCTGTTAACGACAATGACATTGGTGTGAAATTGATTGACCACAACCTTGAGACAACCATTCGGCGTGCTGATCTCGCGCGTGATCGTGATGAGCAACGTCCTGAGCGTTTCGCAATTGGGCAAAAGGTTGATGCTCGCATCACAGCATTTGATAAAAAAACACGTAAAATTTCGGTATCGATTAAAGCTTTAGAAATTGCAGAGGAAAAAGAAGCTGTTGCACAATATGGTTCTACAGACTCGGGCGCTTCTCTTGGTGATATTCTTGGTGCTGCTTTAAAAAAACAAGAACAAGATTAATCATCAATCATTAAAGTTGACGGTGTTATTAAGGTCACTCATTTTAGGGTGACCTTTTTATTTTCTAAAAAAATTGTCTGCTTATTTTCTAATTATTGCGTAAAAAATTATAACTGCTTGCAACTAAAAATAAAAAGTTTGTTTTTTTGTCTATCAACGGTTCACTATTCAGATAAAATGCTTACAATTTAAATAAAAAACGATGTAATTGAATAACAATGGGACATTATGACGTGCATAATACCTTTCATAAAGTGCTTTTTTCTCAAAAAGAGAAAAAAAAACATTTTATTAATACGGATTTTCCTCTTCGTGCAATTTATAAGGTACGGGAAGATCTTTATAAATTAGGGCATGATATAGCTTCTGGTAAAGAAATTTTACTCCCTGAATATGAAGGAGTAGAAGATTTTCGCAAGAGATTGAATGAAAATGCGAAACTTATTCTTAATGCCTTTCATACCAGTGATTTTGCAGCCCGAAATGATGAGACTATCGCACCGTCTGCTCAATGGCTCATTGATAATCATTACACCATTGATAAAACTATACAAAAGCTACGTCGTAATCTACCTAAGTCCTTCATAAAGCAACTTCCTCTTTCTACACACAAAGCGGGAATACCACGAATTTTTGCTTTAACTTGGCTTTATATTGCGCATACTGATAGCAGCTTTTCACAAGAAACACTCACTGCTATGACCAATGGATTTCAAGAAGTTTGTGCGCTCACAATTGGTGAATTGTGGGCTCTTCCTTCTGTTATGCAAATGCTGCTCATTGAAAATGTCCGTCGTCTTTCAGTACGTATCGAAAAAGCGCGACATATGCGCCATCTTGCTAGTCAAGTGGCTGATAAAATTTCTCTTGTAAAAAATAAAACAAATCTACACTCTCTCTTTACGCAGTATAAACCATTTACTGTTGATCCAACGTTTTCAGCACATTTATTCTATCGCCTACGCAGTGCATCTGTCGATTCAACCGTAGCATTAACTTGGCTTGAAAAGCAATTGAAAAGCCAAGGCAGTAGCTTAGAAATTGCAACAGCTGATGAACATACCCGACAAGCAGCAGATGGTGTGACCATGGGAAATATTATCCGTGCTCTTAAAGCTATAGATGATGTTGATTGGACAGCATGGTTTGAAACAGTGAGTTGTGTCGATTCTATTTTGCGTAAAAATAGTGATTTTTCTGAAATTGATTCTCACTCACGCAATATTTATCGACAAGTCATTGAAAAAGTTGCACGCTTTTCGCCTCTTAGTGAGCTGGAAATTGCACATAAAGTTGTAGAAATGGCAAATTCCACTTCTAAAGATATGCCTCATCATTCTTGTGTGGGGTGGTACCTTGTTGATGATGGTCGTGGCATATTTGAAAAGGTTTGTGGATATATCCCGCCCTTTCTCATAAAATGGACACGAGCTTCCTGTTGCTCAAAATTGAGAGTCATCGCTATTCCTGTCTCTTTTCTGACGCTCGCTCTTTTGCTTGTAATTTACGCCCTTTTACAAATATCTGGCATGACATCATGGATGTCTTTTTGCTTTACTGTATTAGCGCTTTTTCCTGCTATCGATGCTGCTTTTGCTTTATTTAACACTGTTGTTTCATGGTTTGTCCCATCAAGACAACTCATTGGCTATGAATATAAAGAAGGTATTCCAAAACATGCACGGACAATGGTTGTTGTACCTACTTTGATGACATCACGCGATGATATTGATGAACAAGTGCGCAATCTTGAAGTGCACTATCTTTCCAATCCTAAAGGTGCCATTCATTTTGCGCTCATTACAGATTGGGTGGATGCTCCATTGAGAGAAACGCAAGATGATCTTGATTTATTGCACTATGCGCAAAAGAGTATTGATAAACTCAATAGTCGTTATCATCGTGATGAACTTCCTCTTTTTTTCCTTTTACATCGCCGACGCCTTTATAATACAAGCGAAAAATGTTGGATGGGATGGGAACGAAAGCGAGGAAAACTTCATGAACTCAATCGGCTCTTAAGAGGCGATAAAAACACAAGCTTTTATCCTCCCAAGCCACACCTTCCTATGGATTGCCGTTTTGTTATGACGCTGGATTGTGATACACGTCTTACTCCAGAGAGCGTCGCGAAACTTGTTGGAAAGCTTAACCATCCACTCAATCATCCCATTTTTGATCCGCAAAGTGGAAAGGTTGTAAAAGGCTATAGCGTTTTACAACCACGCATTATTCCTTCTCTTACAACAGGAAAAAAAACATCAATTCTCCAACGGGTTTTTTCTATCAACCGTGGCATTGATCCTTATGTTTTTGCCGTTTCTGATACTTATCAAGATCTTTTAGGAGAAGGTACCTTTATCGGTAAAGGTCTTTATAATATTGATGCATTTGAACAAGCGCTTGATGGCAAAATTAAAGAAAATACTATTCTTAGTCATGATCTCTTAGAAGGAGGTTATGCTCGTACTGCTCTGGTAAGTAGCATAGAAGTCATTGAAGACTATCCAACCGCTTATAATATTGATGTTATGCGTTATCATCGCTGGATTCGCGGTGATTGGCAGCTTTTGCCTTATCTTTTTTTCCACCGTCAAATAAGTTCCGTGACGCGTTGGAAAATGCAGGATAATTTACGTCGTTCTCTTACTCCACTTATGTGGTTAATCGCAGCATTTGCAGGATGGACTTTTTTGTCTTTCAAGAGTGCAATCGTCTGGCAAATATTCTTGTTGTTTAGCTCCTTCATTTCTTCCATTCTATGTGTATTAAAAACGCTTGTCTCGTCCAATATAGATCATTCTTTGCGTGGACATTTTCAATTAATTTGGAACAAAACTGCTCTTACAAGCGCTGATATATTTCTTAAAACAACGTTTCTTGCTCATTCGGCGTATTTTATGACCGATGCGATTATTCGTACACTCTATCGTATGACGATTTCAAAACAGCATCTTCTTGAATGGAAAACTTCTGCCGCAACAAAATCAATGCCCAATAGTTTGCGCTTCTATGTTTTTATAATGGCACCAGCATCGCTTATTGGTGTCCTTACTGTAGCACTTTCTCTTTTTTCTGATAGTTTTGCAAGCTTGATTGCTTTTCCTTTTGGGATAGCATGGTTTTTTTCACCCTTCATTGCTTGGATTGTGAGTCAACCTTCAACCTTTCAAGATAGTCTTGATCTTTCTTCAAAAGATGAAAAAAAACTTCGCTCTATTGCACGGCGTACATGGCTTTATTATACAACCTTTGTCAATGCACAAAACAACTATTTGCCTCCCGATAATTTTCAAGAAGATCCTGAACCTCTTGTTGCTCAACGTACATCTCCTACGAATATTGGCGTTTATCTCCTTTCTATTATTGCTGCACGTGATTTTGGCTGGATTGGTTTTGAAGAGACCATTACCCGTATTGAATGTACATTACGCTCTCTTACAAAAATGGAAAAGTTCCGTGGTCATCTCTATAATTGGTATGAAACGGATACACTCAGGCCTCTTTTACCTACTTATGTATCAACCGTTGATTCAGGAAATCTTGCCGGTCATTTGATAACACTCTCTTCTGCCTTAAGTGAATGGGCTGAAAAACTGCCTCTTTTTTTTCAAAGTGATCGAGAAGGCTTATCGGATGTTCTTGCTATTCTTGAAGAAACTGTCAAAGAAATTCCAGATCATCAACCCAATTTACGCTCGTTACGTCAAAAAATCGAAGAAAACATCATTCGTTTTCATGACTCTGTCTTCACTTTTGTAAAACAAGAAAATACGATTCCTTCTCACATCATAGACCTTTCACATGCAGCCCACGATATTGTGCACTTAGTCAGTGAACTTGACCACAAAATTCAAACGATAGAATCTGCTCGTGCGCTTTCTTGGGCTAAATGCCTTATCGATACCTGTAACGCTTATCATCATGATGCGACTGCTCATTGTGATACTGAAAAATTACGTAAAAAACTAAACAGGTTGGCTATAGTAGCACGGCAAATAGCCTTTGATATGAAATTTGACTTTTTAGAACAGCCTAAACGGCATCTCTTATCCATTGGATATCGTGTTCAAGAAAACAAACTCGATGAAAATTGTTATGATCTACTTGCTTCAGAAGCACGTCTTGCAAGTTTTTTTGCTATCGCAAAAGGAGACATAAAACTTAAACATTGGTTTCGTCTTGGTCGACTCCTCGTACCCATAGGCTGGAAAGGTGCGCTCCTATCATGGTCTGGATCGATGTTCGAATATCTTATGCCATCTCTCGTAATGCATGAACCTTTAGGATCTCTCCTAGATCAAACAAATCGATTGATTATTCATTGTCAAATACAATATGCTCATAAACGGGAATTGCCATGGGGTATTTCAGAGGCCGCATTTAACGCTCGCGATCATTTAATGAATTACCAATACGCTCATTTTGGTGTTCCAAACCTCGGACTCCAACGTGGTCTTTCACGCAATGCTGTCATTGCTCCCTATGCCAGCCTTCTAGCGGCACAATATGCTCCTGCTTGCGCTGTCGCTAATTTAAAACGACTCCGTGATCTTGGAGCTTTAGGAACATATGGTTATTATGACTCTGTCGATTTTACCCCTTCACGCGTGAAAACAGGGGAAAAATACGCTGTTGTACGCAATTATTATGCGCACCATCATGGCATGTCTATCCTTGCTCTTAACAATGTTATTTTTCAAGGGCGAATGCGTGACCGTTTTCACCGTGATCCCATTATTGAAGCAACGCAATTGCTATTACAGGAAAGAGCGCCTCATCTCATTCCTATTATTCATACCAAAGCTGTTAATCGTATGCGCAATAAGTCTCAAGCATTTGACGCCGCCCCTTTGCGCATTATTACAAACCCGTTGCTCAAACCACGAGAAACGTTACTTTTGTCTAATGGCTTTTATTTTACCATGTTAACAGCGAATGGTTCTGGTTACAGTCGGTGGCACGATTATGCGATTACGCGCTTTATTCTTGATGCAACAGAAGATCAACAAGGTACTTTATTCTTCTTACGCGATACGCATAGTGGTCGGTGGTGGTCTGTTACTGGTGAGCCAACACGTGTTATTGAAGAAGAAGCTGTCAGCATTTTTACAGATGAAAAGGCTGAATATACAAAAATGGTTGATGGTATAAAATCAACGCTTGAATGTCTTATTACATCTGAAGGATGTGGCGAAGGTAGACGTATTCAACTGATGAATAGGACAAATAAAGAGCGCCTCATTGAAGTGACTTCTTATGGTGAATTGGCGCTTGCCACAATGGATACAGACCAAGCTCATCCTGTTTTTTCCCGTATGTTTATAGAGACCGAAATTGCTGAGGAAGGTAAAACAATTTTTGCCAAAAGGCGCAAACGCTCGCCTAGTGATCCTGAAATCTATGTTGCCCATTTTGTTTCTAGTACAACAGATATTCTCCAAGAGACAGAAGCTGAAACAGATCGCTCTCTGTTTATTGGTCGGGGGCGATCCATTCATCGGCCCGCTGCATTTGACCGAAATGCTCGTTTCAGTAACAGTCAAGGTTGTGTTCTTGATCCTGTTATGTCATTGCGATGCCGTATAAAAATTTCAGCCCATGAAAAAGCAGAACTTATTTTTTGGACTTTTGCTGCTCATACAAAAGAAGCGCTAAATAATCATATTAAACATTATCGACAACCTGATATGTTTCAAAAAGAACTTTCAATGGCATGGACGCGCTCACAAGTCGCACTGTATCAGAGCGGAACCCAGCTTAAAGAGGCTATTGTCTATCAAAAATATGCAACACCGCTTATCTACCTTGATCGAACATGGCGTCTTCCTTCTGAAATATTAGCAAAAACGCTAGGAAAACAGTCTGATCTTTGGCCCATGTCTATCTCAGGAGACAATCCACTCTGTCTTCTTAGGTTAAATAACGAGGGAAATATCTCTGTACTGCGCGAGCTCCTTAAAGCACATGAATATTGGCGTATGCGCGGACTCATTGTTGATTTGGTCATTCTTAATGAACAAACATTTTCCTACATACAAAATACACAACGCGCTCTTGAGTGGGTCTGTGAATCTTATTATCACCACACGCAAAAAGCAGATGAACGCCAACATATTTTCATGCTTCGACGCGATCAAATGAGTGAACAGAGTTTTAAAACGCTTCTTGCATCAGCGCGCATCATTCTTGATGCCCAAAATGGCTCTTTATCTGAACAGCTTAAACGACTTGATGAGAGTGATTTTGATCTTACAGTTCATAAAAATTATCATGAATTGCATGATCAATTAGATTCTCCAAAGTATAACGAAGGAAGGCAAGTTACAACACAAACTGAACAAAATTTTTTTGCTTCCATTGGTCTTATTAGCCAACAAAAACCCTCCTCTTTTCCCATAAATGGAGAAGATCTAAAATATTGGAATGGTTACGGTGGTTTTAACCAGTATAACCATTATGTAATACGTCTTCATGGACGTACAACTACACCGCACCCGTGGATTAACGTCATCGCTAACCACAAATTTGGTTTTCATGTCTCTGCTGAAGGTGCAATTTTTACTTGGGTTAATAATAGCCGCGATTATAAATTAACTCCTTGGGCAAATGATCCAACATCTAACCGGCCAGGAGAAGCACTTTATCTGGTTGATCGCCAGTCTTTAAAACGTTTTTCACCCGTTTCTGCTGTAGAATGTGATGAAAATATTGTCTATGAGGCTTGTCATGGTTTTGGATTTTCAACTTTTAAATCGACACATTCAGAAATTGCATTAGAACTGACTCATACACTTGATCCGGAAAAACCTATTCGCTTTTCACGTCTTACCCTCACGAATGAAGGGAAAAAACCACGCAGTTTACGCCTTTATAATTATGTTGAATGGGTTTTGGGAAATACCCGTACAAAATATGCCCCCTTCATTATTTCCTCTTATGAGGACAAAAGGGGTGTACATTTTATTCAAAATCCTTATCACATTGAAAAATCTCAACAAGTCACATTCTTATCGGCATCTGAAATGCCAACCAGCACCACAACCAATCGTGCTGAATTTATTGGTGCAACGGGAACCGTAACGCATCCAACTGCGATCCGTAAAGCTGGTGCTCTTTCGAATATCATTGAAGCAGGATGTGATCCTTGTTCAGCATTCGCCTATGATATTGATCTTCAACCAGGGCAAACAAAAGAAATCATCTTCTATCTTGGCAGTGCTGAAAATAGGCAAGAAGCTGAAAAATTACTCAATCAAGTACATGCAAGTGATTTTGAAATTCTGCTCACAAAACAAAAACAGCAATGGAGTGATTTTGTTTCTCCTTTCCAAGTCAAAACACCTGACGCTTCTTTTAATCTTATGGTCAACCATTGGCTTCCTTATCAAATCTACGCATGCCGCATCATGGCACGCGCAGGCTTTTACCAAGCGAGTGGTGCATTTGGTTTTCGTGACCAGTTACAAGATAGCCTGTCTTTGTTATTGCTGGAACCACAATTAGCACGTGAACAATTATTAAATGCAGCAGCGCACCAATTTCTTGAAGGGGATGTGCAACATTGGTGGTTGCCTGACACAAATGCTGGTGTTCGTACATACATTTCTGATGATATCGTTTGGCTTGCATATGCAACAGTTCTTTATGTCACTACCACTGGCGATGATGCCTTTCTTGATACACTCATTCCTTTTATTGAAGGCGATGTTCTCAAAAGTGGGCAACAGGATGCTTATTTTCAACCCACCCAATCCTCAAAGGTTGCAACAGTTTATGAACATTGTGTTTTAGCTTTAGACCTTGCCATTAAACGTTGTGGACCCCATGGTATCCCTCTTATTTTAGGTGGGGATTGGAATGATGGCATGAATTTGGTAGGTGTGGAAGGAAAAGGCGAAAGCATTTGGTTAGGATGGTTTCTTGGGTACACATTAAAAGCATTTATTCCTTTGGCCAAAAAACGTGGTGATAACAGCCATATGCAAATATGGAGTACATACCTTGAACGCTTAACAAAATCCCTAGAGGAAAACGGTTGGGATGGTGCTTGGTATCGACGTGGTTATTTTGATGATGGAACACCTCTTGGTTCTAAAATTAATGATGAATGCCAAATTGATACCATTGCTCAATCTTGGGCTGTCATTTCTCAAATGGCGTCGCCTGAACATCAAAAGCAAGCAATGACATCAATGTTGGAACATCTCTATGATAAAAAAGGCGGACTCATTCGCCTTTTTTGGCCACCTTTTGATAAAAGCACACTTGAGCCCGGTTATATAAAAGGTTATCCTCCAGGAATCCGAGAAAATGGTGGTCAATACACGCATGGTGCCATTTGGAGTATTTTAGCATTGGCTGAAATGGAACAAAACGATAAAGCTTACGCTTTATTTTCTATGATTAACCCGATTACCCATGGACAAGATCCTGAAACTTATCGTGTTGAACCTTATGTGATGGCCGCAGATATTTATTCTGTTGAACCACGATGTGGTCAAGGCGGTTGGACATGGTATACAGGCTCAGCCGGTTGGTTTTATCGCGCTGCAACACAAGCTATTCTTGGAATACAGCGTCAGGGAGATCTGTTGTTTTTACAGCCACATTTACCCTCTATTTGGCCAAAATATGAAGCAACAATGAAGTTTTATGATGCCGTTTATACCATTAAAGTAAAATGGGGACCTAAAAATATGCTCCATGTTAATGGCAAAAAATATACCGAAGTTCATGCGGGGATAAAGTTACACAAAACAGGTCAGCATGAAATTATACGTATTGTTAAATCTTAGAGATGAAAGATGAAAAAGAGAGCAGACTTTTTTATTCTTGCCCAAAACTGTAGAGTTGTTATATTGCACCGCCTATATTGTCCGTGTTGGTGCATAATATTTTAGATTTTATGAAACTGAAAGAAAAAGGTTATGAATCATCCGGATATTGCTAGACGTGTTTACAATCATACTTGGAAACTTGATCCCATTATTCGTTCACTTCTCGATACGGATTTTTATAAGCTTCTTATGGTACAGATGATTTGGGGGTTGTATCCTAATGTTAATGTTACTTTTTCCCTCATAAATCGCTCTAAAACAATACGTCTTGCCGATGATATTGATGAGAGTGAATTACGTGCTCAACTTGATCATGCTCTTAGTTTGCGCTTTACAAAAAAAGAAATGATCTGGCTTGCTGGTAATACATTTTATGGACGCAAACAAATTTTTGAACCGGATTTTCTTCAGTGGCTTGAGAATTTTCAACTCCCAGAATATGAACTAACCCGCAAAGATGGCCAATATATGCTTCATTTTTATGGTTCGTGGGCTCATAGCTCTATGTGGGAAATTCCAGCCCTTGCTATTATCAGTGAATTACGTTCACGTGCAGCTCTCAAAAAACTAGATCGTTTTGCTCTTGATGTACTTTATGCGCGTGCTAAAGCAAAAATGTGGAGTAAAGTTGAACGTCTCAAAAAATTGCCTGATATTAAAATATCTGACTTTGGGACAAGGCGTCGCCATTCTTTTTTATGGCAGCGCTGGTGTGTGGAAGCATTAAAAGAAGGCATTGGTAATTCTTTTACTGGAACTTCTAATGTTCTTCTTGCCATGGATACGGATTTAGAAGCTCTTGGAACCAATGCACACGAATTGCCCATGGTTATTGCGGCTCTCAGCAACAACGATGATGAATTACGCAGAGCTCCATATCAAGTCTTGCAAGATTGGAACCGTTATTATGGTGGAAATCTTCTCATTGTTTTACCTGATACCTTTGGTACAGAAGCATTTTTACGCAATGCACCAGATTGGGTCGCTGATTGGACAGGTTTCAGACCCGATAGTGCGCCCCCTATTGAAGGTGGCGAACGTATTATTCAATGGTGGAAAGAAAAAGGAAAAGACCCACGCGAAAAACTTTTAATTTTTTCTGATGCTCTTGATGTCAATACAATTGAAAAAACCTATCATCATTTCCATGGCAGAGTGCGCATGAGTTTTGGATGGGGCACGGATCTTACCAATGACTTTACAGGCTGTGCACCTCAGGAAATCGAAACTCTTGATGCTCTTTCCCTTGTTTGTAAGGTGACCTATGCCAATGGTCGACCAGCCGTAAAGCTTTCAGATAATCCTGAAAAAACGATCGGTGATTCAAAAGAAGTACAACGTTATCTCAATTTTTTTGGTAATAAAAAGCGAATTGCTAGACCTATAAAGACGTAGTTTCCGGTTCTTTAAACGAGTATATTGACTCATCATATTGTTTATAAGATTGATTTTTGTCCTGCCCTAAGGATGAGGGTTCTTAACCTTTGCTGGTCTGTAAATAGTTCGGTTGTTTTTTGAGCAGATTCTACTTGGCCTACCACGCATACGCTTCACTTACATAAGGATTCGACAGATCAGACTTAAAAATATTCACTACGCATTAAAAAAATACTTAACTTGCTAGGGAAGTTTAGCCAAGGAGGCTTCCTTATATCATTGTCATAAATAACGGTGTTATACGGCACAACAAGATACTGTTGTTTTGCATGTTGAAAGAGCGTGCGTGAATATCATAAATTTTTTTCATTTCAACCCTTTTAAATCAAGCACACTCATCTCCTTACATGTATGAAGGTTTTCAAGTTTTAAGGGTTATTGTTGTAGCTCGACAGTAGGTTTGTACTAAGTGGGAAGAGATAGGATTAAGTAGGAATACGTGGTAATTTGTTGTTTTTATGTACAATTTTGACCATTAAATGCGCTTTTCCATAGTAAAAATGAGAAAAGGCTTTGCCCTCCTTTGAGAACATCTTTAAAACTCTTTGAAAAAAAATAAATTGGTACAAAATCTAGTGTAAAAATATACAAAACCCGATGAAAAGCTACAGTTGTAACATTAGGAATTGCTAAGGCAACATTGGAGGATGACAAATAGCACGGTGACTATCGGTGTGCATTTTGTAAGGCAAGGATGATGATGTTTGCTTTGTATTATATCCTCATTAAGAGATATGAAAATAAACGAAACGTCTTTTTAGAAAGAAATGGCTATCATATCAATGACTTTTCAATGATGTATATGTAGAGATTCATACAAACATGCCTTATAAAAATAATGACTCTTTTCCATGAATGTGGTTTATCCAAGTGAGAACATTTTGAGTGTGCGTAAACAGTCTTCTTTGTTCATAAAAATCATTTCACAAACATATTATTAATTAATTGCTTTCAAAAAGCTTGCTATTTCATATGCATTTTGGATATGGAGAGCTTATATTCAAAACTTAAAAGTCCTCATAGTTTTTACAAATAAGTCGAAGCTAAAAAGAATATCTCATAAAGCCTTTTCTATCATTATGAAGATGGACGTGTTACAATATAAATGGCAATCAGCAGTAATATAACCGCAACAAGTAAGGAAATCCATAAAGGAGGGTGTACCATTACGAAAAAGGATAAAAATCCTCCTGTCATACTCATTATTGCAAAAACTTTAATGAATGGAGAGATTGCTTTTTTTTCTTCCCATCGCTTAATAGGGGGACCAAAAATACGATGATTATTCAACCATTGATGAAAACGTGGAGAAGAACGCGTAAAACACCATGAGGCAACTAACAAAAAAGGCACAGTTGGCATAATAGGTAATACTACACCGATAATACCTAATATAACCATTGTCCACCCTGCTATATAATAGCAGATACGCAAAGGGTGAGATATCTTCAAATCTTTTTTCATTTTCTTGTATTTTTTTCCTCTACGCAAAACCCTCTACAAAAACATTATATCTGTTTTTTTCTGTTTACATGTCTGAGTGCACAATTACTTTCTACCCCTTCATGCGTAAGCGTCTTTGCTGTTATAAGTTCCTTGAAAATACCAAATAGCTCACGCAATATGATAATCATTTTAACTGATTTCAAGAAAAGAGAAGAGATTTTAGAAAATCAAAAAAAATAAAAAGGCTGCAGAATAAATCAATGCAGCCTCTTAATTAAGAATGCAGCGTTGGGGGGAGAAAATGTACCGCATTCACTTGCTAGACATTAGGAGGAAAAATAACCTAGCACCTCGAACTCTAATTAAAATAGAAATGAGAAACAATATATAAAAATGCATGGCTGATATGCATGAATTTTAACACTTTTAAGTTTCTTGAACTGTGTTTTGACGAAAAAAAATCATCATGAAAATAGCCATAAAAATCAACGTCAAGATCAACACAATTGTGGAAGCAGAATCAGAGCCGATAAATAAGCTGAGATAAATCCCTAAAAAACCAGAAAAAGCTGCAACAAGTATCGCGATCATTAACATAAAAGAAAACCGCTTTGTAACAAGATAGGCAATTGCTCCTGGTGCTATCAGTAAAGAAATAACGAGCACGATACCTACAGCTTTCAAAGCCGCAACAATTGTAAGAGAAATCATCGTTAGAAGGGTATAGTGAAGTAGAGATATTGGTAACCCCATTGCATGTCCTTGAACTGTATCAAAAATATACAACATAAAGTCGCGCCATTTTGCTGCTAAAATGAAAGTGACAACAGCAGAAATGATCGCCGTTTGTGTTATATCAAGCCAGTTAACACCTAAAAGATTACCAAATAGAATATGATTCAAATCTAAGCTACTATAAATAGACGTGGCTAAAACAAGCCCCAAACCAAACATCGAAGAAAAGACCACACCCATCACCGTGTCCTGTTTGATACGGCTATTGCTTCCTAAAAAACCCGTTAATAGTGCACACACCATTCCTGCAACAAAAGCACCGCAAGTAATCAGAGTCATTGTAATATTCTCTGGACGCATATGTTGAAACCAAGCAAATGGCAAAGAAGTCAAAAATGCGATTACCCATGGTGTTGTCATATAACCAACAACAATACCTGGAAAAACTGCATGAGAAATGGCATCGCCTAACAGCGCCCATCCTTTCAAAATAAGAAAACAGGAAAGCATCGCCATGGGAATAGAAAGAATCATGACAATAAGCATACCCTTAAGCATAAAAGAAAACTGAAACGGAAGTAGTAATTGATCAATCATGATAATATTACACCCTTTTTTGCCGCATTTATGCGTAAGCGCGCAGCAATATACCCATGTTTAGGAGCAAAAATAAAAGCCAAAACAAATAAAGATGCTTGAAAAAGCACAACAACCCCCCCCGTTTGTGCATTTAAAAAATAACTCACATAAACACCCAAGACACTTGTGAATGTTCCAATTACAACTGCAATAACCAAGATATTCACGAAACGATCACTTAAAAGATAGGCTGTTGCCCCAGGTGTCACAACAAGACAAATGACTAAGAACGCTCCAACGGTTTGCATAGCAGCAACAGTACAAGCGGCAAGTAATGTGAAAAAGAGAATCTTTAAAAACTTTACATTTAATCCAATGGCATGCGCATGTGTTTCATCAAATAACGAAACAAGAAGATCCTTCCATTTCAAAAGCAATATAAGCAACGAAAAAAAGCCGATAAAAGCCAATTGTAGAATATCTGATGAACTAACGGCTAAAATATTTCCCAAAACAATCGTATCAATATTAACAGCCATTGGTTTTAACGATTTGAGAAACAACCCAAAGGCAAAAAAGGAGGAAAAAATGAGCCCAATAATGGTATCTTCTTTAAGCTTTGTCCGGTGGTTAAAAAAGAGCATTGCTGCTGCTGCAAGACCACCAGAAAAAAAAGCGCCGAGTGAAAAAGGTAACCCTAAAAGGTAAGCTCCTGCTACACCAGGAACAATCGAATGGGAAAGAGCATCACCAATCAATGACCAACCTTTTAACATCAAAAAAGCCGAAAGAAAGGCACAAACACACCCAACTAACCCAGAAACCCACATTGCATTCACCATATATTGATAGCTCAGTGGCTCAAGCAACCAAGAAATCATGCAACGTGCTCCACTCTTTCAATATCTTCACAAACTGCAGACTGCTTTCTTCCCATGAAACCATCATTTTTTTTTGTGCTAGGAAGATCAAAAATATGGTGGTGCAAAGATCCTCCAAAAGTTTTTTCTAGATTTTCTTTTGTAAAGATTTTTTCTGTTAACCCAGAAGCTAAAACGGTTCCTTTTATTAAAACTGTATGATCACAAAATTCGCGAACAGAACCCAAATTGTGAGTTGAAACCAAGATCACTGCTCCTTCTTTACGAAGATCTTGTAACAAAGCAATGATTTTATCTTCTGTTGTAACGTCAACCCCTGTAAACGGCTCATCTAATAAAATAGCTTTTGCTTTCTGTGCAAGAGCGCGCGCTAGGAAAACACGCTTTTTCTGTCCACCAGAAAGTTCTCCAATCTGGCGCTTGGCAAAAGCCAACATATCAACGCGCTCTAAGGCAATACGAACGGCTTCATAATCTTGTGTACGGGCATAGCGAAAGAAATTCATATGACCGTACCGCCCCATCAATACAACATCTTCGACCAAGACAGGAAAATTCCAATCAACATCTTCACTTTGAGGAACATAAGCAATAAGGTTTTTTTTCAAAGCTATATCAACGGGCAAATCAAACATGCGAATTTTTCCCTTTGAGGGGCGTACAAACCCCATAATCGCTTTAAATAACGTTGACTTACCGGATCCATTAACACCAACTAATGCCGTAATAGAACCCTTTGGACTTTCAAAATTCACTTCGCGTAAAGCCGTATGTCCATTACGATAAGTTACCGTTACTCCTTGGGCAAATATTCCAGATTCCGTCATTGGCTTTTTACTCCCTCTAATAAAGCATTGCTAATACGCCCACTCGTGACACGTAATAAATCAATATAAGTGGGTACCTCACCATTTTTCTCACTTAAAGAATCAACATAAAGAACTCCACCGTATTTAGCCCCTGTTTCTTTAGCAACCTGCTTAGCAGGCGCAGGGGAAATAGTGCTTTCAGAAAAAACTGCATGAATATTGTATTTGCGAACCATATCAATAACATGCTTGACCTGCTGTGGTGTTCCTTGCTGGTCAGCATTGATGGGCCATAAATAAAGCTCTTTTAGATTAAAATCACGCGCCAAATAGCTAAATGCCCCCTCACTGGTCACAAGCCAACGCTTATCTTGCGGTACGGCTTCTAATTCAGCCTTAATTGGATCAATCGTTGCACGAATTTTCTGTTTATAAATTTCAGCATTCTCTTTATAAATAGCAGCATGTTCAGGATCATATTTTACAAAAGCATCGCGAATATTATCAACGTAAATCAAAGCAGAGGTTGGTGACATCCACGCATGAGGATTGGGTTTACCGCTAAAGGGGCCCTCACCAATTTTAATGGGTACAATACCTTTTGAAACAACAACACTTGGAACATCCTTGATATTTTGAAAAAACTTTTCAAACCAAAGCTCTAACTCTAATCCATTCCACAATACAAGGTTAGCTCCCTGAGCACGCATAAGATCGCGAGGGGTGGGTTGATATTCATGAATTTCCGCACCTGGTTTTGTAATGGATTCAACATCAGCAGCATCACCTGCTACATTGCGTGCCATATCAGCAATGATAGTGAATGTCGTAACAGCTTTAAATTTACCAGCACACAAAGCAAAATTGGGTGTAAAAAAAATAACACTTCCTAAAACTATGCTGAAAAACGTTCTTACGTTCATTGATTCTCTCTTTCCTTTATATGCCTTCTTTTTATTGCAAATAATTTGCATTATCATTTAGCAATAGCAGTTATCTTTTACATTTGCAATGAAGGATTAAGAGAAAAAATAACTTTTCAAGATGTTTAAAAACAGCTTTTTTCATATTGAAAAAATTGATGATTTAAGCAGCTTGTTTTGGTAAGGAGATCCGCTTTCAAGAAGCTCTATAGCTCTTGAATGCCAAACAAAAAGGGAGCACTTAAAAATGCTCCCACTTCATGTAAAATATCTCATAAAAAATGAGAATACTCAGTAGCGCAAATATGCACCTGTCATTTTGGTAACATTATCCACGATCTTTAAGGCAAGCTTTTCTAAATCTTCATCTGTTAGAGTCCGTTCTATGGGCTGAATAGTTACTTCAATTGCAACAGATTTTTTATCTTCGCCAAAGCTTAAATCTTCAAAAATATCAAAAATCTGCACTGAATGAATAAGTTTTTTATCGGCTCCACTTGCCGCACGAATAATAAGAGAAGAGGCAACAGTTTTATCCGCTATAAAGGCAAAATCACGCCGCACCATTTGAAAAGGTGAGAGTTTCAAAGGAAGACGGCTTTTGGTCGTTTTTTTCTTTGATTCTGGAATTCTGTCTAGAAAAATTTCAAAACCGCATAAAGGGCCACTAACATCTAACTTTTCTAATGTAGCAGGATGAAAAACACCAAAAAAACCAAGAATAATCTTTGATCCAAGTTTTATGACACCTGAACGACCAGGATGATACCAATCGGGCGCTCCTACTTCAATCTGCACTTTCCCAACATCCATATCGCATGCTTCTAAAATAGCTAAAGCATCTGCTTTGGCATCAAAAACATCAACGACGGTTGCATTTCCATTCCAAAAACGACCAGCCCCTTTAAATTGCTCTGTTCCGCGACGAATCCCACTAACAACACGGTGTTGTTTATCAGGGGTATCGCCTTCATAAATATTGGAAACTTCAAACAAAGCAAGATCTGGAAAACCACGATCAGCATTTCTCTGTGCCGCCATAATCAAACCAGGTAAAAGGGAAGGACGCATCATTGACATATCAGCAGCAATAGGATTAACCAATTTAAGCTCTTCTTGACCTCCTCCAAAAGCAAGAGCTTGATTTTCAGAAATAAAAGACCATGTTACCGCTTCTTTCATACCACGTTGCACTAAAGCCAAACGTGTAGCACGTGAACGAATTTGTGCGCATGTTAAAGTTTGATCTTTTCCTTCTGCGAAGTTTTCCAAAGGAATAGGTTTAATTTTATCTAGCCCATAAATCCTCATGACTTCTTCCACCAAATCGGCTTTCCCCATAATATCAGGGCGCCATGATGGTACTTTTACTGTAACGACATCTCCTTTTCCTTCAACGAAAAATCCAAGTTTTGTTAAAATAGAGATGACTTTTTCAGGTTCTATTTCCAAATTTGTTAAACGTTTAATTTCAGAAAAAGGAAAAGCGATCTGTTTGATTTCTTGTTGCTGATAGCCAACGATCCTCTTCTTAGATACTTCACCACCACAAAGACGTAAGACCAATTCTGTTGCAATCTCAAGCCCTGTTTCTATAAAAGCCGGATCAACACCTCGTTCAAATCGATAACGTGCATCACTGATAAGACCTAATGCTCTTCCTGTTTGTGCAATGCTTTGCGCATCCCAAAGCGCTGATTCAATAATAACGCGACGTGTTGTCTCATCACAACTCGTTCTTTCACCGCCCATGATACCGGCAATCGAAACAATCCCCTCTTCATCTGAAATGGCACAATTCTTAGCGCCCAAATGATAGATTTTTCCGTTCAGTGCTTGAAGCTGTTCTCCCTCACGAGCACAACGTACACACAAATTACCTTTAATTTTATCCGCATCAAAAACATGGAGTGGACGACCAAGGTCAAAACTTATGTAATTGGTCATATCAACAAGCGCATTAATCGGTCTCAAACCAATTGCATTCAAACGCTGTTGCATCCACTGAGGTGATGCACCATTTTGAACATTGCGCACTTCACGCCAAGCAAAACCTAAACATAATGATGAATCTTGCGAAAAATCTAATGAAACATCGAGAGGTGTTTCAAAGGAAGGCTCAAATTTTGACAAGGATAATTCTTTTAATTTTCCCATTCCAGCGGCAGCAAGATCACGGGCAATACCACGAACACCTGTACAATCAGAGCGATTGGGGGTCAAACCAATATCAATGATCGGATCATCTAAACCAGCATAAGTTGCAAATGAATCTCCAATAGGTGCATCTTCTGGAAGTTCGATAATCCCGTCATGTTCATTTGATAATTCAAGCTCCGCTTGCGAACACATCATCCCAAAACTTTCAACACCGCGGATTTTTCCTACAGATAATGTCGCATCGAGTCCTGAAATATAAGTGCCTGGTAGTGCCAGAACACCAACAAGACCTGCACGCGCATTTGGTGCTCCACAGACAACTTGAACAGGTGTAGAAGTCCCTGTATCGACGGACAGAATCTGGAGTTTATCTGCATCAGGATGCTTTATTGCTGTTAAAACTTTTGCAATCACAAAACCTTTTAAAGAAGACCGATCATCAACGTAATCAACCTCAAGACCTATAGCTGTTAGTTTCTCACAAATTTCATCCAAAGATGCACTTGTCTCTAAGTGATCTTTTAACCACGACAATGTAAATTTCATTTTAAAACCTCACATGAAAGCGATGACTAAGATCACATATTTCTATTAGGAAAAAAAGCAGGCATATCAAAGCAACGAAAGCCATAATGGTCTAACCAACGCAGATCAGCATCAAAAAAAGCTCGTAAATCAGGCATACCGTATTTCAACATGGCAATACGGTCAATGCCCATTCCCCATGCAAAGCCTTGATATTCATCGGGATCTAAACCAACATTTTTCAACACATGAGGATGCACCATTCCGCATCCTAAAATTTCCAACCAATCCTGTCCTTCTCCGAATTTTACTTCTGAACCAGAGCGATCACATTGAATATCCACTTCCATAGATGGTTCGGTAAAAGGGAAAAAAGAAGGACGAAAACGCATTTTTACAGAGGGAACTTCAAAAAATGCTTTACAAAAGGTTTCATGTAGCCACATCATATGGGCAATGGTGGAGGTTTTATCAATGACAAGACCTTCTACCTGATGGAACATGGGCGAATGCGTCGCATCCGAATCCATGCGGTAAGTTTTTCCAGGAATAATGATCCGTATCGGTGCTTTTTGTTTTTCTAGTGTGCGAATTTGTACGGGTGATGTATGGGTCCGCAACAACTTTCGTTCTCCCATTTTATTGACATCAAAAAAGAAGGTATCATGCATTTCGCGTGCGGGATGCCCTTCAGGAAAATTCAATGCCGTAAAATTGTAATAATCTGTTTCAATATCAGGTCCCTCTGCAAGAGAAAAACCCAACTTCGTATAAATGGCAATAATTTCCTCAATAACCTGTGAAATAGGATGAATGCGTCCCCGTTCTATAGGTGAAGAGCGAACAGGCAAGGTAACATCAACCGTTTCACGAGAAAGACGGGTATCCAGTGCCTGTCTTTTCAGAATATCACGCTTTTGCGCCCATAATTCTAAAATACGATTTTTTAATCCATTAAGAACTGGTCCAACTTTATGGCGCTCGCTAGCATCCATCTTCCCTAATGCTTTTAATTTTTCAGAGATGCTACCTTTTTTACCCAATGCTGCAATACGCACTGCTTCAAGTGCCTGTTCATCACCCGCTGCCTCTAAGGCTAAACAAATTTCTTGTTCCAGACGCTCAATATCGTTCATATTTTTGCCTATTTTTTAATAAAAAAAACCCGCACTCGCAACAGCCAGCACGGGACCTCGAATAAATAAATGCTTTAAGAGAACACGACTGGCTTACTTGACAGCGCCTTCAAAAGCATTAGGTGTCGTATCTTTTAAATATTCCAAAGCCTTTTTTGCCGAAGCTACTAAAGCAGAAAATGCTTCTGCTTCGTGGATTGCTATGTCTGAAAGAACCTTACGATCAACCTCAATACCGGCTTTTGATAAGCCATCAATAAAACGTCCATAAGTTAAACCTTCTGCGCGAACAGCTGCATTAATTCTCTGAATCCACAAAGAACGGAAAGTACGTTTCCTATTTTTGCGATCACGATAAGCGTATTGCTTTGAACGATCAACTGCTGCTTTAGCTGCACGAATGGTATTTTTACGACGACCGTAAAAACCTTCAGCCTGTTTAAGAACTTTTTTGTGCTTAGCGTGTGCTGTCACACCTCTTTTCACACGTGCCATATTATAATCTCCTCAAAATCAAAAGCGTAAGGTTTAAACACCATTCGGCAAATAATGCTGAATGACTTTTTTAGCATCTTGTTCACACAAAACCATTGTTCCACGTGCATCGCGAATAAATTTATTCGAACGCTTAATCATACCGTGGCGCTTACCGGCAGCTGCTACTTTAATTTTGCCTGACGCAGTGATTTTAAACCGCTTTTTAGCGGATGATTTGGTCTTCATCTTGGGCATTTTGCTACTCCGTACATTAATTTATTCAATCAAACATTTTATTCACTCAAGCGGACCAACGCTTGAACAAGCATTTAAACAGCCACGGCATGCCCTGCCGGGCAGTTCTAATAGTGTTTCCATAAGCCACTATACACAAAATAGCAAGACCGTATTACAAAAAAATCGGAGCTCCATTGCCTTGAAGCTCAACTAAAGGTGCCGGAATAGCATTTGTTTTGATAGCTGCTTTACATAGATCAGCAATAATGCATTGCCTACATTGTGCTTTACGTGCTTGGCAAACATAGCGTCCATGTAAAATCAGCCAATGATGCGCATGACGAAGATAATGGATTGGTATAATCTTTAATAATTTTTTCTCAACAATCTCTGGTGTTTTGCCAGGCGCTAAACCAAGACGATTGCTTAAGCGAAAAATATGTGTATCTACTGCCAATGTAGGCTGACCAAAAGCAACATTCAAAACAACATTAGCCGTTTTGCGCCCCACTCCAGGAAGGGACATAAGTGCTTCACGCGTATCAGGTACTTGACCGCCATAACAATCAATTAAACAGTTACAAAGTGCATAAACATTGCGTGCTTTTGCTCGCCAAAGACCAATTGAACGGATATGATGTGCTATTTCTTCTTCTCCTAATGCAACCATTTTTTCCGGTTGATCAGCAAGGCGAAATAATTCTTTTGTCGCTTTATTAACGCTTACATCTGTCGCTTGAGCCGAAAGCACAACGGCAACCAAAAGCGTAAAAATATTTGTATAGATAAGATCACTCTTAGGCGCTGGGCGTTGCACAGAAAAACGGCGAAATATTTCTGCAATTTCATTTTCATTATATAATATACCAGATAAATTTCGCACTTTTGACAATTTTATGGTACCTTGAGGCATTGAACTCTCTTAAATCTTCTCTCTTGAAGTTATCATTCACGCTCGCCATATGAGAGGAATGCAGCGAACACTTTTATAGAGTTTGGTCAAGTAAAGCCGTTTTAAAGAGGATACTCATGAATGACACATGTGACGCCTTTCTCCAATCCCTTTCTTTTAGGGTTTGAAACCGTAGAAAAAATATTGCAACGTATCGGTAAAGCTGATGAGGCTTACCCAGCCTATAACATTGAACGTTTGCATAAAAATGATGATGCAAATCATATCCGGATAACTTTGGCTGTTGCTGGATTTAAGATTAACCATCTTAATGTTTTGCTCGATGATAATCAATTGGTTATTCATGGTAAACAAACGGACAACCAAAATCATCAATATTTATATCGCGGTATAGCTGCGCGACAATTCCAGCGAACCTTTGTTCTCGCGGAAGGGATGCATGTTACAAATGCAGAGTTGAAAAATGGTCTTTTATCAATTAATCTGTATCAACCAAAATTAAAAAAAGAAATAAAACAGATTCCAATTAAAGTCAGTAGTGGTGAGTCATAAAAGTTAAGGCGTAAAGGAACAGTGAAATGGGAGAACATAAACAAAACTTGTCGTTTCAGAACACATCCTACTCTGATGCGGGACAGATTGCCTATTTAAAAAAAGTTTGTACAGATGATCTGGCTAAAAACTTTCCAGATCTTCCACCAATGACCCCAGGAATTACGATATGGGCTCTCTTTGGTGAAACAGGTTATCCTATCATTTTATCCGATGAGCGTTCTATCGCCCTTGCTGGAGCCAATGAGCATGAACTACAAATTGTAACTCTGCACTAGATTACCTTACGAGAAAACGCTGTACTCTTTATAAATTCTATCTGTTTTTTCGTAAAGGGTGTAATGTGAGTTATAATGAGATAAGTATAGGTTTATATTCATAATTAATTTTTACAACTGGAATGAGAGTCCCGAATATCATAAGGTTCTCTCATTTGAAATCCTCTTGTATTAAAACAATTAAAGTCACTTGCTTGTATGTCACACGCAGGGAGAGCCGTGTGGATAAAAACACTTGAAGAAAGGAATAAAAATATCTCTTGTGAATTGTCTTAATTAGCAAGGATGTTGGCAATATTGGGGATGAGAAAAATGTATGATGGTGTCAGTTTGCTTCTTCATAAGTGTGAAGATGTCCCCTATAGATTTATATTATTCACGGGAACTTTTATACCATTCATAGGCGCTATCGTGAAATAGGCTCGAGTGTGCATTGAAAGATGTTTCTTTAAAATGAGTACATGAAGGCTATACAAGTGTATTTTGTTTGGGGTTTTCTGTTCTTCGTGAGGAGAGTAACTCCATTGAAGAGTATAAAAACAAAAGCATGATATAATGCGTCATCGTTATTTAAAAGATATTGCTATGAATGCTTTTGAAAGATGTAAAGCTGAATTGTAAGGAGATGATAGATTTTTACCATGATGCCTTTATATTCTTTCCAAATTAGGCTGTCTTCTTGTTCCAGAAATTACGCAAACAGATAGATGCAATATACTTACCAAATCTGGCATACAAAAATCTGGTACAGTTCGTGCCACACTGAAGCGTTTTGATATTTGTCTCAAACGTGGAATTGCACAGGGATTAGATGTTGATTAACAGGTAATAAAAAAACAAAGGCTTTATGAAAAAGGCCTTATGAAAAAGTTTATGCAGAGCTTTTAATTTTGTGCTTCAAATGCCTCAGTACAAGGTATTTTTCTCTTTTGAATATTAAAGCTCTTGTTTTTATAATGAAGTTACAGCACAACAAGCAAAATGGAATTATTTGAGGGGAAAAAAATAATGCCTTCTTACCGTTCAAGAATATCGACCCACGGGCGTAATATGGCAGGAGCCCGCGGACTTTGGCGTGCAACAGGGATGAAAGATACTGATTTTGGTAAACCCATTATTGCGATTGCGAATTCTTTTACACAATTTGTACCAGGGCATGTCCATTTAAAAGATCTTGGGCAATTAGTCGCACAACAGATAGCGGTTGCCGGTGGTGTTGCGAAAGAATTTAATACCATTGCTGTAGATGATGGAATTGCGATGGGGCACGATGGAATGCTCTATTCTTTGCCCTCACGTGAAATCATTGCTGATTCTGTAGAGTACATGGTTAATGCACATTGTGCGGATGCACTTGTCTGTATTTCTAATTGTGACAAAATTACGCCTGGTATGTTAATGGCTGCTTTACGGTTGAATATTCCGACAATCTTTGTTTCAGGCGGTCCTATGGAAGCAGGTAAGATTAAATGGAAGGATCAAGATCTAAGGGTTGATTTGGTCGATGCCATGGTTGCAGCAGCTTCAGAACAGAATTCAGAAGAAGAAGTTACTGAAATGGAGCGTGCTGCTTGTCCTACATGTGGTTCTTGTTCAGGAATGTTTACAGCCAACTCCATGAATTGCTTAACGGAAGCATTGGGGCTTTCGCTTCCCGGAAATGGATCAATGTTAGCAACACATGCAGATCGACGGATGCTTTTTGAAGAAGCTGGAAAACAGATTGTTGCATTGGTTAAACGTTATTATGAAAAAGATGATGAAACAGTCTTGCCGCGCTCTATTGCTTCACGCAAGGCTTTTGAAAATGCAATGACCGTTGATATTGCTATGGGGGGATCAACCAATACAGTACTGCATCTTTTAGCCGCGGCGCAAGAAGGTGAGGTGGATTTTACCATGACGGATATTGATCATCTTTCACGTCGTGTTCCTGTTTTATGTAAGGTTGCTCCTGCTGTTGCGAATGTACATATGGAAGATGTTCATCGCGCTGGTGGTATTATGGGGCTTTTAGGCGAACTGGATGCGGCGGGACTCATTGATACGTCAACTTATACGGTTCATGCAAAAACAATGAAAGAAGCTCTTTACCGTTGGGATGTGAAACAAACTAATGAACCAACAGTCCGTACATTTTATCGTGCTGCTCCTGGTGGTATTCCAACACAGACAGCTTTTAGCCAATCTTGTCGCTATGAGACCCTTGATCTTGATCGTGAAAAAGGTGTGATTCGCGATAGGGAACATGCATATTCACAAGATGGAGGATTGGCAGTTCTTTATGGAAATCTTGCAAAAGATGGCTGTATTGTAAAAACAGCAGGCGTTGATCAATCAATTTTAACTTTTAAAGGTCCGGCAAGAATTTTTGAAAGCCAAGATTCAGCTGTGTCAGCTATATTAACTGATAAGATTAAAATAGGTGAAATTGTTTTAATCCGTTATGAAGGTCCACGTGGTGGACCTGGAATGCAAGAAATGCTTTATCCAACAAGTTATCTCAAATCTAAAGGATTGGGCAAGGTTTGTGCACTTGTTACGGATGGACGTTTTTCAGGGGGAAGTTCAGGGCTCTCGATAGGACATATTTCACCAGAAGCTGCTGAAGGAGGAGAAATTGCGTTGGTGGAGGAGGGGGATATCATAGAAATTGATATTCCAAATCGTAGAATTCATATGTTGGTGGATGACGTTGAGATGAAGCAGCGCCGTGCTAAGATGGAAGCAAAAGGAAAAGGTGCTTGGCAACCGATTGAGAAGCGTCAGCGTAAAGTTTCAAAGGCTCTCAAAGCCTATGCAGCGATGACCACATCTGCTGCAAAGGGTGCAGTACGTAATATTTGATGAGATGAATGACGCGTCTTATAAAAGAGAGATAGTATTCTGATTTTTTGCATCTTTTACACGATATTCTAAGCTAATTATTTTATGAGTTTATGAACTTATCAGAATATTTCGAGCCATGATAAGTATGATTAAAAAGCTATCAATACAACTAAAAGCTGCTGCGGATTGCTTATTTCAGCAGCTATGTAAGACAGATAAAGATAGATATGGTATGATTACGCTTCATATCATATTTCAATTTTATACGAAATTACGATTTCCTGTTCTTATATTTATGAAAGATATTTATTGTACTGGTGGCATTATCTTTTTGTACCGTAAAAACACTGTCATTTAGGGCTGTGATATACGGCATCTTCCTTAATATATTAAGTGTTTTTTAAGTGTGTGGTGAATATTCTTAGACTTATTTATCAAGCTTTGGGTTTAAGTGAATTACATGAAGGAAGTCAAGGTAAATCCCTTAGAATCTAGACTGTTTGCAGACTTGATGTGAATGAAAATCTTTATCCTTTGAGGTGTGGGAAGGAGTTCAAAGGATGTTTAGGAAAATAAAATGCTGCTGTGATATATCTGATTATATGGTTCATATGAAAACAGTAAAAGAGCTTTTTATAACTTAAAATGTGAAGAAAATACGAGACCCATCATCCATGAATTTATTATGCAAAATGGGGTGGCATCCCAACACCGACAGCTTTAAACTAAAACTGTTGCTATGATAACAATAATATTGATTGTGAAAAAGCATAATTCATTAAATATTGCGTATTTGCAAGGTGGAGGAGATTTCATGACAATCTTCACAAAAAACGACTATCTTGTAAAAATAGTCGATATTGACTAATTTTTTGTCTACGGGCCAATATTGATCTAAGGAAATATGGAATATAATGCATAGGATTTTGCCTCTATATGCATTACACTTATCAAAATATATTGTGTAGAAAAGCGATGGGAATACGGTAAACAACAGTTTGTGCTGTGGCATATCAAAAAGTGATACTTTATCTCCTCTTAAGAAAGCTTTTTAATAAAAAATAACATCCGTTTTCTATAAGAGGTTATTCTTTTCAAGCTGTTTGAGGTGGTAAATTGCTTCTAAAGCTTGTTTAGGAGAGAGTTCATCGGGATGGATATTTTTTAAAGCTTCGTGAAGTACACAATGTTTGTTTCTTGCTTCATTGACGGGAGATGTTGCTTTAAGAGAAAAGAGTGGTAAATCATCAATGAGTTTATGCCCTTTTCCAGCCATTTCACCTTGTTCTAATTGATGGAGTACATCTGTTGCTCGTGTAATAACGGCTGGGGGAAGTCCAGCAAGCTTTGCGACTTGTACACCATAGGAACGGTCAGCAGCTCCTGGTGTGACCTCATGAAGAAAAACTACATCACCATCCCAATTTTTGACTTTCATGGTTACATTATGCAGTCTGTCAAGTTTTTCGGTAAGTGCAGTCATTTCATGAAAATGGGTAGCGAGAATAGCACGACAATGGTTAACTTCATGGAGATATTCAACAGCAGCCCAAGCAATAGAAAGTCCATCAAAGGTTGATGTCCCACGTCCTATTTCATCAAGAATAATAAGGGAATGGTGGCTAGCATGATTGAGAATTGTTGCTGTTTCAACCATTTCCATCATAAAGGTTGAGCGCCCCCGTGCAAGATCATCGGAAGCCCCAACACGACTAAATAGGCGGTCAACAACACCAATATGTGCTGAAGTCGCTGGAACGAAGGACCCCATTTGCGCCATAATAGCAATAAGAGCATTTTGCCGCAAAAAAGTTGATTTTCCTCCCATATTAGGCCCTGTCAACAGCCAGATTGCTGCATATTGCTGATTTTCTTGCACAGAGAGATCACAATTATTGGCAATAAAAGGTTCTGCTGCTTGTTTGCGGAGTGCTTGCTCGACGACAGGATGGCGTCCTGCTGTGATATGGAAGGTAAGTGAAAGATCAATTTTAGGTCGGCAATAGCCTTGTTCTTCAGCAAGATATGCTAAGGCGACAGAGACATCTAAAATAGCAAGTGCTTCAGAGGCTTTACGAATAAAATCAACTTGTTCGGTAATTTCCTGAACGAGAATATCAAAAATCTCTAGTTCAAGTGTCAATGCGTGATTGGCAGCATGGGCAATACGGCTTTCAAGGTCAACAAGCTCTGTTGTCGTAAAACGCATAGCGTTTGCCATTGTTTGCCGATGAATAAAACGTGCTTTAGCTTGTGGATTATTTGTAAGAGCAGATGCTTGTATACTGGTTACTTCAATGAAATAACCTAGAATATTATTATGCTTTATTTTAAGCGTTTTAATATCTGTTTCTTGGGCATATTGCGCTTGAAGTTCAGCAATGACACGGCGCGATTCATCACGTAAAGCACGCATTTCATCGAGCTCTTTATGATAATTTGAACGAATAAAACCACCATCACGTTTAAGGAGTGGGAGATCATCAGCTAATGCTTGTTCTAAATGAAAGTATAACGCTGTGGGTAAGTTTGAGAACACCTGTTGTACATCACTTATTTCTTGAGGCAGAAGCTCATTATTAAGAAGTTGATGCAATTCACGAATGATTTCAAAGCCGCGCTGGATTGTCGCCATATCACGGGGACCTCCTCGTCCAAGAGCCAAACGTGAAACGGCGCGGGGCATATCTGGTCCCCCTTTTAAAATAAGCTTTATCGCTTCTGCAAGAGAAGGATTACGTAGAAAAAAATCGATAGAATCCAAACGTGTATCAATAGCCGAAGGAGTGGTGAGGGGAGCAATAAGGCGATCGATGAGAAGGCGTGATCCTCCTCCTGTTACAGTGCGATCAATAGCTTTTAATAAACTTCCATCCCGTTGACCTGATGTCGTACGAATAAGTTCAAGGCTTAATCTGGTTGCGGCATCAATAAAAAGAGTCGCACTTTCATTTTGGCGCTCAGGCTGCATGAGGGGAGGACGATGCGTGATTTGTGTTTTTTCGATATAACGAATAGCAGCTACAATTGCAGAGAGTTCGGAACGTGAATAATCGGCAACGCCTTCAAGAGTTGAGAGTTTAAAATAATTGCAAATATCGCGTTCAGCGGTCAGTGCATCAAAGAGACAAGCAGGTTGAGGTGAAACGATACGATCAAGAACATTAAAAAGTGATTTGTGAGATTTATCATGAAAGAATGAATCAGCAACAATGATTTCTTGTGGATCCACACGCATAATATCTGCCAAAAGTTTTTCTTGGCGGCTTTCTGTTACACGAAATATGCCTGTTGAGATATCAATCCAAGAAAGAGCAAATTCCTCTCCATCGCTTGTTTTTATACGGGAAAGTGTCATCAAATAATTTGCGCGTGTTGGATCAAGGAGTTTTTCTTCTGTTATCGTTCCAGGTGTTACAAGGCGAACAACATCACGCCGAACAACAGATTTTGAGCCACGTTTTTTTGCTTCAGCAGGATCTTCTATTTGTTCACAAACAGCAACTCGGTAACCACAAGCAATCAGTTTTTGTAAATAATCATCAGCAGCATGAACGGGAACACCGCACATAGGAATATCTTGTCCTAAATGTTTTCCGCGTGCTGTGAGTGTGATTCCTAAAGCCTGAGCAGCTTCAATCGCATCATTAAAAAATAATTCATAAAAATCCCCCATTCGGTAAAAGAGAAGGGAATCATGATGTACGGCTTTGATTTCTATGTACTGCTCCATCATAGGTGTCAGACGTTCTTGAGAGGAAGCAGATGAGGAGGCAGGCTGTGGAATTAAATTATTTTTATGGTTGTCTTTTTTATCCATTTGTACGAGGCCTGTTTCCTTTAAGTGAAGTTTTTACTCTTTTTTGTTTACTTCAATATCTATTTATCTCTAAATTGCAACGCATCATCAGATTTGCTAAGGCAAGAATAGCGAGTTCTAATACATGAATCAAATTTAATAATTATACGCATTATCAAGCAAAATTTACACTGTTTTTGGAGAAAATAAAGTGAGATGAAAAAGAGCGAGCAGGATCAGAAAATGTCTCAAACTGTTTACAGTGCGAGCGAAAGAGAAGCTCTAGATTTTCATAGTCGTGGTCGACCAGGAAAGCTTGAGATTGTTGCAACAAAGTCTATGGCAACACAGCATGATTTAGCACTTGCTTATTCACCAGGTGTTGCAGTTCCAGTTAAGGCAATTGCTCAAAATCCAGCGCTAGCTTATGATTATACAGCAAAAGGCAATCTTGTTGCTGTTATTTCAAATGGTACAGCTATTTTAGGGTTAGGCAACTTAGGAGCTCTTGCCTCTAAGCCGGTCATGGAAGGCAAAGCAGTGCTGTTTAAGCGTTTTGCGGATATTGATTCCATTGATTTAGAAATTGATATAAACGATACAGAAAGTTTTATCAATTTGGTGCGTCATTTAGAACCTTCTTTTGGTGGAATTAATCTTGAAGACATTAAGGCGCCAGAGTGCTTTATGATTGAAAGCCGCCTACGCGAGGTGATGAATATACCTGTTTTTCACGACGATCAACATGGTACAGCAATTATTGTTGCTGCTGGTGTTCTCAATGCTTTGACTTTAACAGGGCGCAATATGCAAAATACGCGGTTAGTCTGTAATGGTGCTGGTTCTGCAGGAATTGCTTGTATTGAACTGATTAAAGCGATGGGCTTTCGTGCCGAAAATATCATATTATGTGATACAAAGGGTGTGGTCTATGAAGGTCGCAAAGAGGGAATGAATCAGTGGAAATCTGCGCATGCTATTCAAACAGATAAACGTACGCTTATAGAAGCAATGGAAGGTGCAGATATATTTTTTGGGGTTTCTGCTAAAGGTGCTCTTACTCCTGAAATGGTAAGATCTATGGCACCACAGCCGATCATTTTTGCTATGGCTAATCCCGATCCAGAAATTACGCCGGAAGAGGTTATGCAAGTGCGTCATGATGCCATTGTCGCAACAGGGCGTTCCGATTATCCAAATCAGATTAATAATGTTCTCTGCTTTCCTTATATATTTCGTGGTGCACTTGATGTGCGTGCAAGAGTTATTAATGAAGAAATGAAGATTGCTGCGGCAAAGGCTCTTGCCAATTTAGCGCATGAAGAAGTGCCTGACAGCGTTGCAGAAGCTTATTGTGGAAAGCGATTAAAATTTGGTCCTAATTATATCATCCCTGTTCCTTTTGATCCGCGTTTATTGACGGTTGTTTCAATAGCGGTAGCAAAAGCAGCAATGGAAAGCGGTGTTGCGCAAAAGAACATAGATGATTTAGAGGCCTATGAGCGCGATTTGAATGCGAGACGTGATCCTACTTCCTCGATGATGCGTGGGGTTTATAACCATGTTCGTCAAGCGCCAAAACAAATTGTCTTTGCAGAAGGTGAAGAAGAGCAAATTATGCGGGCAGCCGTTTCCTATGTTCATCAAAAATTAGGACAAGCGATTTTGGTTGGTCGTGAAGAGCAAGTAAGAGAAACAGCTGTTATCGCTGGAATTGATCTGGAGCGTGAAGGTATTTCTATTATGAATGCTAAGCTTTCTTGCCGTACAGATGATTATGCGAATTATCTTTATAAAAAGATGCAGCGTCAAGGTTGGCTGTTGCGTGATTGTCATCGTCGTATCAATAATGATCGCAATTATTTTGCTGCGTGTATGGTGGCACTAGGAGATGCTGATGCAATGGTTACAGGGGTGACACGCAATTATGAAACAGCGCTGATCGATATACGTCGTGCAATTGATGAAAAACCAAAAGAACGATTGATTGGTATCTCAATGGCTATTTGCCGAGGACGAACTGTGTTTATTACGGATACAGCTGTTTATGAAAATCCTAATGCTGAAGAACTTGCGGATATAGCGGAACAAACCGCTTCGTTTGTACGTGGATTTGGATATCAACCACGGGTAGCATTTTTAGCATTTTCTACGTTTGGTTATATGAAAGGGCAAATCACACAGCAAATTCAGGATGCGATTAATATTTTGCATGAACGCAAGGTTGATTTTGAGTTTGATGGAGAAATAAGTGCTGATGTAGCACTCAATTCCAAATTGATGCAGCAATATCCATTTATGGGATTAACAGAGCCCGCTAACATTTTGGTTATGCCTGGATATCACGCGTCTTCCATTGCAAGCAAAATGTTACAAGAACTTGGTGGAGCAACCATCATTGGTCCTATTTTAATTGGATTGGAAAAATCTGTCCAAATTGTACCGTTTAGTGGAAACGATACAGATGTGGTCAATATTGCAATGCTCGCGGCTTATCATGCCGCAAAAGCCGTCTAAAGGAAAAAAGCCCCTAATATACCAATAATATATCAAGGGGCTTTATGATAGCAAAAGAATAAATTTTTTAAGAGGGCTGTATTTGATTGTCTTTTTGTTCTTCGGCGAGACGCTTTTGGAAGAGGGCTGCAAAATCAATAGGATCAATCCATAAAGGTGGAAAACCACCATTTTGAGTAGCATCAGATATAATTTGGCGAGCAAATGGAAATAAAAGACGGGGACATTCAATAAAGACCAATGGCATAACATGTTCTTGTGGAATGTTTTCAAGGTGGAAAACACCACCGTAAATCAGTTCTACATGAAATAAGATTTCAGTATTATCATTGGCTTTGACGGAGAGAGACAAAACGACATCATAATTGTCATCACCAATTGGGTTAGCATTGACGTTAATATTGATATCAATTTGTGGTGATTTTTCACGTGTACGCAATGAACGAGGAGCACCTGGGTTTTCGAATGATAAATCTTTTAAATACTGAGTTAATACAGCAAAAACCGGCTCTCCACCACTGTTATTCATTTCATCTTCGGCCATACGACGAACCTCTCTCATTATAATATGTATATTTATTTTAGATCTAAAGACAAAATTGGTTATCACGCCTTGCAAAAGGTTGCAAGAAATGCGCTCTTTATCTTGAATATTTTTTTAGTTTGTTACAGATTTTTTAGGCATTTCAATGGTTATCATCATTTTTGCGCCATGGAGATTCTGTCGTATCATGAATTGTGTAATCTTCTGCGTTAAGATCAATTATTTTTTCAGAGTCATTTTTTCTTTTAGTATTGGGATTTATTTTGTTTTTTAATGATGTAAAGAAATGCCAAACAACAGAGCGAATTGGTTTAATAAGAAGTAATATTCCCAAGAGATCACTTACAAAGCCAGGAAGAATAAGTAAAATTGCACTAAACATGATGAAAGCATCATTAATAATATTATTCTCTAATGTGCGTCCTTGGATAAGTTCAGTTTGTATGTTTCTTAAAAGGCTAAACCCTTGAACTCGCAATAAAACAACCCCAACTATGGTTGTGAGAATAACCAAACTCAAAGTTGCCAAAATACCAATTTTTTGACCAACAAAGATAAAACCAGCGATCTCGATTAAAAGAATGCAAAGAAAGATAACAACAAAAAAACGAGGACTTATAGAATAAAGTTTTATCACATGCAAATTTCCTTCTGGATGAGGTGGGGAGAAATTCTTAAGAGCACTCCATTTAATATAAAATCTATAAAAATATTTGAATGGTAGGATTCCTTATTTTACATATTTATTGATAAATGGTATTGACTGCAATGTTTATTAGAGATTTAAGCTTTGGAGATTGACAGCGCCCATGGAATTTGACGTTATACTTGTCATAGCTCTTGTTGTTATGGTTGTTATTTTTGTGCAACTCCGTAATGTATTAGGGAAACGAATTGGGTTTGAAAAGCCCCCCTTTGATCCTTATTCGCGTCGTTCTAAAAAACAGGTTGAAGCAGAAACGGCTGATAATATTGTTTCGTTCCCTCATCAGAAAAATTCACAAAAAGACGACTTTAGTGAAATTGATAAAATTTCACCGGAGGGGAGTATTTTGAATAAAAATTTGCGGGAATTGCATAAAATTGATCCTCAATTTTCTCCTCAATTTTTTATAAAAGGTGCACAAATTGCTTATGAAATGATTGTAACAGCTTTTGCCAAAGGTGATCGCAATCAACTTAAAAGCTTGCTTTGTCAGGATGTTTTTGAGAGCTTTTGTACGGCTATTGAGCAACGAGAAAAAAATAAAGAGAGAATAGAGTTCACTTTTGTTGGAATTAATAAGATCGAATTTGTTGCGGCGGCAATACAAGAAAAGGATGAACTTTTAACGATACGTATTGTCAGTGAGATGATTTCTGTTACTTATAATGAACAGGGTGAGCGTATAGACGGTGATCCTGATGCTATTGTAGAAATCAGGGATATTTGGACTTTCGTTCGCAATAGTTTATCGTCAGATCCAAACTGGAAGCTTTTTGCTACAGAAAATGAAAATTAAAATACTTTTTGTTTTTCTTCCATAAGTATTCAATGATTTATGAGAAATTAAAATGTCCTCAAGTAAATGGAGACAAAAAAGAGATTTATTGGCTTCACAGGATCGCCTTTTATGGGAGATGGTTTGTCGTACGATAACACCGCTTCACGGTAAGATGCTCTCTTCTGCTTCAGAAACTATTGCAAATATTAATGATAAAAAACAGCCTGTAACTCAAATCTCCTCATTGTCTCAGGAAAATCAACAATCCTCGACATTTATTAAAAAAGAAAAGAGGGCAGTTACACAAGTACAAAAGATTCATTTCTTTGATCATGTTGCACATCGTAAAATTTCCCAAGGTCGTTATCCTCTTGAGGCGCGCCTTGATCTCCACGGTTATATGCAGGAAGAAGCTTATTTTTTCTTAAAAAATTTTCTACAATCCTCTCAGCAGAGAGGATTGCGTTATGTCCTTGTGATTACAGGAAAAGGACGATCTGTTGGGAGCGATGGAGCTTTGTATAGATTTGTTCCGTATTGGTTATCAACACCAGCTTTTCGATATTATGTCCATGCGTTTGAGCAAGCAGCGCGTCAGCATGGCGGAGAAGGTGCACTTTATGTTTGGTTGCGCCGTTTCGTGTCGGGAAAAGGAAAGTGATGTTATTGTGGTCGTTCTAGGTTTAATATTTATTTATACGTAATAATTTATAGTTTTCGTATATTTCGTAAGAGCCTTGAATACAATATCCCCTTATTTATAATTTTTTATAAATAATTATAAATATATCATTTTACATTCTACGTATTGCTTCACGCTTTTATTTATCGCATTCTTTGATGGGGCACATCCCTTACGCAAAACAGAATGACATTGGATTGCATATATGCACAGGCTTGTTTTAAAGAAACATTTCTCAACGCATCCAAGCCTATTTTGCGACGGCATCCGTGAAGGGTATAACGATAAATCCATTAAGACTCTTATCTTTATGCTTAATAAAAGAGCAAGCTGGCATCATCTCACACTTTGCTAGCTCCCAATGTTGCAACAACTCTTGAAGCCCTTGGCACTTGAAAGCATTTGTAGAAGGCATGCTTTTCTTTAAGTGTTTTTACTCTCCCCAGTTCTCATCTCATTCGTGACGCCCAAACGAAAGATTTTGATTGATTCAATATAAGAGGGCTTGAAATGAAAGAGATATTGATGGATCTCATTTAGGTTGCAACGCGATAAATTGTTTTTATAAACCACAGCATTACTCTATTAAATACACGAAGAATAAAAACATGAGAAATTGTCTTATTCAAAAGATATTGCTATGGATAGTGTTAAAAGTAGTACAACTAAATTAAAGAGGATCTTGGAAATAAACAGGAATATAACTTTACAACACATAATTGTGCAGTAGCACAAAAGATACAATTTCGTTGAATAGTTTCATGAAGAAATTTTTTCACTCATTAAAAGCTCTATTAAATTTCTTTCTCATAATAATTCGATAATTAAAATTTCATAACGAAGCGCAGAAGGTGTAGAATATGAGATTCAATCGAGGATATTACACTCTTATCCGACGTCTTTCAGATATTGGTTGAAATGCTAACTTAGCATGAAAGGCACAATAGGGGCTATTTTCATCAGAATCTGCACCACAAAAATGAAAATCTGCTGATAATGGATCGCCAACCGGCCATCTACATGTATTTTCACTCAATTGTAAAAGATTAAGTTGACGTGATATAGGCACAACTACATTGGATTTTGTGGATATATCAACTTCTTTTATATCTTCCGCTACAAATTCTGTCTTTAAAGCTGTTTCTTCAATACTTACAGATGATGTGTTCATTGGCGATACCGTGGATGTGTTGCGACGCACACGTGGAGATGATGGGCTGCTTCCCACGGGGGGTTTTTGCGTACGCGCGCTTCCTTGTGCTGTCTTACCGCGTCCTGGTAACTTTAATCGGTGTACTTTGCCGATGACTGCGTTTCTGCTGACCCCACCTAATTGAGCAGCAATTTGACTTGCACTTAACCCTTCACTCCAAAGCTTTTTAAGAAGCTCAACGCGTTCACATGTCCAACCCATACCAGCACTCCATTCCGATTACGTCACTAAGATGCTCTCCCCTTTGCATCTTCAAATGTTTTAATAATATTTTCACTACGCTGAATGAAAGAATTTTACACTCTAAGCGAGCATAAGAAAATCATCCAACCTGTGGACTTACAAACTAAAACACATCATCTTGCTTATTATATTATAAATTACAATATGCACTCACTCTATGACAAGAGTCTTTACCTCTTGAAGAGTTTATTTAGAATGTTTTCCCCAACTTGCAAATCAATCATAGGTTAAACTTTCACTTTTGTTTAAGGCTTTTTCCCAAAATGCTTATTTATAGAACCTTCATTGACTTTTTTTCAATTGGTGTAATGATCTATTCCATAGGTGTAATCATTAATCGTAATGAAATGTTGAAAGCACCGTAACAAAATGTACCATGTTGTTTTATTTGTAGTGTTGCTTTGTATATATATTGAAAAGGTTAAAATATAAAGGAAATTATGATGGATGCCGTCTCTATACAACCACTTTATGAATGCTTCGCACGACGAGATTTGCATTTTGAACAGGGGCATGGTGTATGGCTTATTTCCGATAAGGGAGAACATTATCTTGATTTCACATCTGGCATTGCTGTTAATGCATTAGGGTATTCACATCCAAAATTGGTTGATACGCTCAAAATGCAAGCTGAAAAACTTTGGCATGTTTCTAATATTTTTCAATCCCCTGAACAAGCAGCTCTTGCCACGCGGCTTTGTGCAAATAGTTTTGCGGATAAGGTTTTTTTCTGCAATTCAGGCACTGAAGCATTGGAGTGCGCATTCAAAACGGCACGTCATTATTACTATGCTGCTGGTCATTCAGAACGCATTGAAATAATTACTTTTGAAGGGGCATTTCATGGACGTACACTTGCAGCACTTGCTGCGACTGGGCATGAAAAATATCTTGAAGGCTTTGGACCTAAAGCTGGTGGATTTATTCAAGTACCTTTTTGTGATGAAATCGCTTTGCGTAACGCTATTAATAAAAATACCGCCGCTATTCTTATTGAACCTATTCAAGGAGAAGGAGGAATACGAACGGTTTCTCATGAATATTTAAGATTTTTGCGCAAAATATGCGATGATAATGGTCTGTTATTGATTTTGGATGAAGTCCAAACGGGTATAGGACGAACAGGGAAGCTTTTTGCTTATGAATGGAGTGATGTCTCGCCTGATATTCTTACCCTCGCAAAAGGATTAGGAGGAGGATTTCCATTAGGTGCTTGCCTTGCAACGGATAAAGTTGCAAAAAGCATGACACTTGGGACCCATGGTTCAACCTTTGGAGGAAATCTTCTTGGAATGGCTGTAGGAAATAGTGTTCTTGATATTTTGTTAGAGCCAAATTTTCTCAACCATGTTCAGCGTATGGGAAATAAACTAAGAAGTGGACTTTTGCACATTCTCAATATCTATCCTGATATTATCTGCGCAGTTCAGGGGATGGGCCTAATGGTGGGTATTCAGTGTGTTGTGTCTTCTAATCTTGTCGTTAATGCTTTAGAAAATGAATATCTCTTAAGTGTTGCTGCCAACAACAATGTTGTGCGCTTATTGCCTCCTCTTATCATTAGGGAAGAAGAAATAGATGAAAGTTTGCATCGTATTGAAAAAGCAATAGCGTATCTTTCGCAAGTAAACAAAGAAAGACAAATATTACACACATGACAAATGCTCTTCGTCATTTCACGGACTTATCCATTTTAACGCCAGCAATAGCACGCGCACTGATCGATTATGCAAAAATCCTTAAAGCATCTTTTAAAGCAGGGAAAGGTTCAAAACCTTTTATAGGTAAAACACTTGCGATGATTTTTGAAAAACCATCCACACGAACCCGTATTTCATTCGATATCAGTATGCGCCAGCTTGGGGGAGATACAATCATGCTCACGGGGTCAGAGATGCAGCTTGGTCATAGTGAAACTATAGCTGACACGGCTCGTGTTTTATCCCGTTTTGTGGATATCGTGATATTACGAACAACAAAACATCAACGTATGCTCGAATTGGCACAATATGCACAAATTCCTGTCATTAATGCCCTTACAGATGATACACATCCTTGCCAAATTTTAGCAGATATATTAACCTATGAAGAGCATCGGGGGCCAATTGCTGGCAAAATATTCGCGTGGATGGGGGATGGTAATAATGTGCTCCATTCCTTAATTGAGGCCGCAGCTCTTTTTGATTTTCATTTGCGTATTGCTACTCCAAAGGGCAGTGAACCACAAGAAAAATTTATACATTGGGCACGTGAACGAGGAGCGCACCTTACACTAACTCATAGTCCCCAAAAAGCAGCTCAAGATGCTGATTGTATTATGACCGATACATGGGTCTCCATGGGACAAGAATTTCGTGCTCGCAGTCATTCTATTTTTCAGCCTTATCAAGTCAATGAAGCTCTCATGAAATTAGCAAAATCTGATGCTCTTTTTATGCATTGTCTTCCTGCTCATCGTGGTGAAGAAGTGGTTGATTCTATTATTGATGGACCGCACTCCGTTGTTTTCGATGAGGCTGAAAATCGTCTTCATGCTCAAAAGGCAATTCTTTCTTGGTGTTTACAAGATGCGTTTTTCTCTCCACAATAGCTCCTCTACAACAAATTATATAAAAAAGGCAAAGCTATGAGTAAACAAGCTAAAGATGAAGCCTCTCTCAATAACAACTTCTTGCATGAAGATGATACTGTTATTCCCTTTCAAGTCGAAGAACTTGATATTCGTGGACGTGCCGTACAACTTGGAGAAACTTTAAATTCTATTCTTAACAGACATCAATACCCTGAACCGGTTTCCTATCTTCTAGCAGAAGCTTTACTTTTAACTGTTTTGCTTGGAACTTCTCTAAAGCTTACGGGAAAATTTATTTTACAAACTCATTCAGATGGACCGGTTAATATGTTGGTATGCGATTTTTCGCCTCCTTCCAGTTTACGTGGATATGCTCGTTTTGATAAAGAACAGCTTAAACAAGCCATGGACAATAATCAAATCTCTTCAGAAACCCTTTTAGGGAAAGGCACTTTAGCCTTCACAATTGATCAAGGTCCCCATATGCAGCCCTATCAAGGGATAGTTGCATTAGATGGATCAAATTTACAAGAAACTTCTCGTATTTATTTTGATCAATCAGAACAAATTCCTACCGATATCCGTTTGGCTGTTGCTATATTAATTAATCGTGACCAACAAGGAAAAACGCAGAAAAGCTGGCGAGCTGGAGGTATTTTGATCCAACTTTTACCCCAAGAATTGTCTCATCATAAAATAGATACCCCTCATCAAACGCGAGAAAAAACGAAAACCCATAGCCAATTGGATAACCAATGGCAGGAAGCTAAAATACTCATGGCAACGATTGAAAGTTCAGAATTAACAGATCCCCAAGTTGGTAGTAAACAGCTCTTGTTCCGTCTTTTTCATGAACAAGGTGTTAGAGTTTTTAATCCTTTTTCTCTTGTCGATCAATGTTCTTGTTCACACGAAAAAATTAAAGGAATCCTAGAAGGATTTTCGATTGATGAACGCAATAAAATGGTTAAAAATAAATATATTTCAGTCACATGTGAATTTTGCTCAAAAACGTATTGTTTTACACCACAAGAATTTTAGAAGAAAAAACATAATCAAATATTTTTCATAAAAAAATGATGATTGCAACAAAAGCCTATTTTATTTGCGTCATAAAAGTTTACCTATAAGCTCATATGAACTTCTAGAATATTTCTTGTCTTAGAGTTTTTTAATGTATACGAGTGATCTTTCTGTTGAAATCAGTAATCACGTCACCGAGTGCTTAAAAAAGAGTTCTGTGTAAAATATATTTTCTCCTCTCGAAAAAGCTTATTTCTTACAATGAATTCTTTTATAATATTCATTGATAGATTGATCATGTACTTATAACTTATCTTCTCTGTTAAATGAGATTTTTTGATTGTAGTCATATTTTCTTACTCGAATTTATCTTATTAAAAGTCAAAAAAGCTTATTAGTTGTAATCATAAGATAAATTATCGAAAGAATAAGAATGTATAGACTCAATATGGGCTTTATGGAGTCTATTACGAACAGATAGTGTAATGGGAATAAATATACCAATAACGCTGCGAAGGAATGGATTTGTTATTTTATAAAGATGAAAATAGTGGTGAAGTCCCCTCATAACAATGTGCATTTCAGATAAAAAAGCGGAGACAGAATACTATATGATTTTGAAAATAATAGTTGGTTGCTTTCACTAATCTAACGATGTTTCTATAGCAATATTGTTTTGTCCAAATAATCAAAAATAAAGTTCCAAAACAGATAGTTAATCGCTAAAAAAATGAAAACTACTTAAATTTTTGTTATATTTGGGAGGTTTGCTCTACAGATATTTCTTTGCACATGTTTTTGAATCAACAATGGTAATGCTCTTGTCAAATTTTCCTAAGAAGAATGAGGATCCGTATAAATAAAGTAGCATACATAGCATGATAAAACGTTATGTTTTTACAAACCTGCATTATTGTATTTTTCAACTTAAAATATTGCCAATTATTTTCACGTTTAGACAATTCATAAGGGGTATTTTTAGTCTTTATCTTAAATGTTTTTTTGATTCAACATATAGAAATTTTAAAAAACACTCATAGTATACGGTATTTTCAGTTAATAGATAGAAATGGTAAATTACTATTTATAAATCAATATTTTGATATTTTATTTTTCTTCTGTCATGATCGCTTGTTTAATTTTTGGTAGAATTTTTTTTTGATAAATTTGCCATGTTAAGGGACCAACATGTTTGGCAATGATGATGCTCTCTTTATTCAAGAGAAAGGTTTCTGGGGGTCCATATATTCCCCAATCAATAGCTGTATATCCTGAAACATCAAAGCCAATAAATTTAAAAGGATTACCAAAACTGTTTAAAAAGCGCAGGGCGTTTGTTTTGTTATCTTTATAATTAATACCAATCAGATCAAAACGTCTATCTTGTGCAATTTTCATAAGAATAGGATGCTCTTCGCGACAGGGCAAACACCAAGAGCCCCAAAAATTGACCAACGTGACACGTCCCTTAAACTGTTTTGAATTGAGATAACTTTCTTTATCAAGAAGAGGAAGATGAATATTGGGAGCAGGTTTTTCAGCTAATGCGTTTGGGAGAAGAGAAGAATCTTGAAGGTTTTTTTTATCCATAAAGTTGAAAAAAAGCACCACGAGAAGAAGAAAAAGCACAAATGGTCCCAAAAAAACAAGCAGAACAGGCAAAGATATATTTTTTCTAAGTTTTGGAGGGATGTTTTTCATTATACTTTTCTTTTTGTGACAACTCTTTTTTGTTTAGCTGTTGGAGAATTTTTTTTTGGTATAGCGCTTTGCAAAGAATATATCCAATAAGACATAAGAGGGATATTGCAGAAAGCACATAGCTTAAAATAACAATTTGCTCGTGTTTAAGGGTGCTAAGGAAAAAATCAATTTTCTGAGATAGATTTCCTAAAAGTCCGCCCTGGGTGCCGTTTAGGTCGAGCATGATGAAGAGTCCTGTTGTTGTGCACGACGGGATTTTTTAATCTGAAGTATTCGGATATAATAACTATTGATTTCATTTCGCATAGCCATCAAATAGAGTGCAATAAACATAAAGATAAAACAAAATAGCATTGTTATAAGGGGCCATAACATAGCATTGTCGATTGTTGATCCTCCAGCACGTAACAATGATGCTGGTTGATGCAATGTATTCCACCAATTAACGGAAAATTTAATAACAGGAATATTAACAAATCCAACAAGTGTAAGAATTGCAGTAGCGCGAGCGGCTTTTACTTGGTTGTCAAAAGCACGTCCAAGCAGGATAATGGAAAGATAGATAAAAAGCAGAATTAAAACTGATGTTAACCGTGCATCCCAGACCCACCATGTTCCCCATGTAGGTCGCCCCCAAAGTGCTCCTGTCATGAGAGCCAATGCGGTAAAAATCGCTCCAATAGGCGCTCCACATTTAAGTGCCACATCAGCAAGATGATATTTCCAAATCAGATTTCCTAATGCTGCTGCACTCATAGTTACATAACAGAATGTAGACAACCACGCAAAGGGTACATGAAGGTACATAATCTTAACAGTAATGCCTTGTTGATAGTCATCAGGGGAATACATCACCAGAATAAGTCCTAAAATAAGGAAACACAATGTTATGCCGGCCAACCAAGGTAAGACGATACTGCTTATTTTCATGAAAAGGGTGAAACTTGCAGGGAGTGACCTGATTTTATATGGACGAGATAGTTCATTCATGAAATTCATAATAGGCAGAGTTTTTCTATGCGGCAATCATCTTTTATTATTCTGATAAAAGTTTAAGCGTTATTGCAGCAACAAAAGAGCCAAAGAGACTCAAAATAAGTGAAAAAGCGCTGAGAAGAGCTAAGGACGTGAGAAAAGAAATATTTGGATTTATTGGGGCTGTAGCAGCCGAAACACCAAAAATCATAATTGGAATGATCCACGGCAAGATAATGATAAAAATAAGCAGAGTACTGTGCAACAATGAGGTTGCGAGTGCAGCGCCTATGGCGCCAATAAAAATAATGGCTGGTGTTCCGCATAAAAGGGTAAGTATTGTTGTAAAAGTTATTTTTGCATCTAAATGGAGCATGAGGGCTAAAATAGGTGTAGCAAAAATAAGAGGAAGCATTGTTCCTACCCAATGGGCAAGACATTTGGTAAAAACAATTAGTGTAAAACTTTGTCTTTTTCCTGAAAGGATAAATTGGTCGAGATTACCATCATCGCGATCGATTTGGAAAAGTTTGTTCAGATTGAGGAGTCCTGCAAGAAGGGCTCCAAACCACAATATACCAGGCCCTATTTGTGCAAGAATTTTGGGATTTGGTCCAATGGCAAAGGGGGTTATGACAACAACAGCGATAAAAAACAATAGTCCTGTTAGTGAAGAGGCTTGTGGCGCTAATAATAGTTTAAGGTCACGCCAGAACAGTGCTTTCATTTTATTCTCTCCTAGAGAGGTAAAAATTTTTCCAGAGCGATTTTATGGTTTTCTGGAATACCTAGGGAATTATGAGTTGCAGCGATAATCATACCACCTTGATTGAGATGACGCTGGAAAATACGAGCAAGGAGTTTTTGAGCATGGTTATCAAGTCCAGATATTGGTTCATCTAAAATCCAAAGAGGACGATAGGAGAGCAAAAGGCGAGCAATAGCTACGCGCCTTTGTTGTCCAGTTGACAGAGCTTTAAAGGGTAAATGTTCAAGGTTAGAAAGACCAATATCGGCAAGAACCTCATGCACAAAGCGTAAATGTTGACCGTAAAAATCTGCCCAAAATTGCAAATTGTCAATGACAGATAAGAGAGGTTTCATAGCATTTTGAGGACCAAGATAATGACACGCAGTTGCAACAGGGTATATTTGATTATGGTCTTTAAGTATTATATGACCTTCAGCAGCTTCAAGAAGACCGACAATGATTCGGAGTAATGTAGATTTTCCGATACCATTAGGACCGGTGATTGTCATCAGTTGCTGTGAAAATAAACAAAAAGAAAGACCTTTAAACAGAATTTCCTCGTTTCTGTAAGCGGCTAAATCTTTGCCTGATAACACCATGTGATTGCCTATTTTGTTTTTATTTTCATATTCTTTATTGCATTATAGAATAAAAAACACATTTTTTGTGCAATTGTACCTAGAATAGTTCTAGAAATAGTTCTATAAGAGATACCTTACATCAATATCTGGTGTAAAATGGTTTCTGGCGCTGATTTCCGCATTTGCCTACGAGAGGGTGGAGGGGGAAATGGATGGCGGAGGTGATTGCGTCTGCGCTCAAGCTGCGACCTTGACTCGTAGTTTGTGTTGTTCATTCCTGGAAATTGGGTGGTTATAGTATGAGGGTGGACAGTCATGACTCAAATTGATAGCTTTAATTGTCGCAAAGTATTAAATGTTGGTGGCAAAGAATATACTTATTATAGCTTGATCGAAGCGGAGAAGAATGGTCTTGAAGGTGTTTCTCGTTTACCGTTTTCGATGAAAGTTATTCTCGAAAATTTATTGCGATTTGAAGATGGTCGCACAGTTAAAAAAGAGGATATCCTCAATGTTGCTAAGTGGTTAAACGACAAAGGGAGCGCTGGGGCAGAAATTGCTTACCGTCCTGCACGTGTTCTTATGCAGGATTTTACAGGTGTTCCAGCAGTTGTTGATCTTTCTGCAATGCGTGATGCTATGGTTAAACTTGGCGGTAACGCTGAAAAAATCAATCCTCTCATTCCCGTTGATCTCATCATTGATCACTCAGTTATTGTTGATGCTTTTGGCAATTCCATGGCTTTTAAGGAAAACGTTGAGCATGAATATGAACGCAATGGTGAACGCTATCGTTTCCTTAAATGGGGGCAGCAAGCCTTTCAAAATTTTCGCGTTGTTCCTCCAGGAACAGGGATTTGTCATCAGGTTAACCTAGAATATTTAGCACAATGTGTATGGATGAAGAATGAAGAGGGGTGTGAGACGATTTATCCTGACACCTGTGTGGGAACTGATTCGCATACAACTATGGTTAATGGTTTAGGGGTTTTAGGTTGGGGTGTTGGTGGTATTGAAGCAGAAGCAGCAATGTTAGGCCAACCTGTTTCTATGTTGTTACCTGAAGTGATTGGTTTTCGTCTAACAGGTAAACTTAAAGAAGGTGTAACAGCCACCGATCTCGTATTGACGGTGACTCAAATGCTACGCCGGAAGGGTGTTGTCGGTAAATTTGTTGAGTTTTTTGGTCCTGGTTTGGAGCAGATGACGCTTGCTGATCGGGCAACGATTGGAAATATGGCACCTGAATATGGAGCAACGTGTGGTTTTTTCCCAATTGATAAGGAGACAGTGCGTTATCTCAATATGACAGGGCGTGATGAAAATCGGATTGCCTTAGTAGAAGCTTACACCAAAGCACAAGGGATGTGGCATGACGAAATGGTGGCTCATCCCATTTTTAGTGATACAATTGAATTGGATATGGGAACTGTTGTTCCTTCTATGGCTGGTCCTAAACGTCCTGAAGGACGTATTGCATTGGAAAACGTTGGGCAGGGTTTTGAGAAGGCATTGGTCGAAGACTATAAGAAGACTTCTGAACAAAATAAGCGTTATCGGGTCGAGGGTGAAGAATATACGCTTGGTCACGGTGATGTGGTGATCGCTGCGATTACGTCGTGTACGAATACATCGAATCCAAGTGTTCTTATTGCAGCGGGTCTTTTGGCAAGAAATGCAGTGGCAAAAGGTCTCAAGAGCAAACCATGGGTAAAAACTTCTCTTGCACCAGGTTCACAAGTCGTTGAAGCTTACCTTCAAAATTCGGGTCTGCAAAAAGATTTAGATGCATTAGGATTTAACTTAGTAGGATTTGGGTGCACAACATGTATTGGGAATTCTGGTCCTTTGCATCCAGCTATTTCCAAAACGATTAATGACAATGGTATAATTGCATCTGCAGTTCTTTCGGGAAATCGTAATTTTGAAGGGCGTGTTTCCCCTGATGTGCAAGCGAATTATTTAGCTTCACCACCGTTAGTTGTTGCACATGCGCTCATCGGGACGGTGTGTAAAGATTTAACCAAGGAACCTCTTGGTGAAGATTCAAATGGCCAACCCATTTATTTGAGAGATATTTGGCCAACCTCTCAAGAAATACAGGAATTCATCGAAAAAAATGTCACGCGTAAGGTTTTTGCTGAAAAGTATGCAGATGTTTTTAAGGGAGATGAAAATTGGCAAAAAGTTCAGATTCCTACGGGTTCTACCTATTCTTGGGATGAGCAATCCACTTATGTACGCAATCCACCTTATTTCGATGATATGCAGAAAACACCTGATATCTTACCAGATATTAAAGATGCACGGATTTTGGGTTTATTTGGTGATAAAATCACGACGGATCATATTTCTCCTGCTGGTTCTATTAAAGCAGCTTCTCCTGCCGGAAAATATTTAATGGATCATGGTGTTAAAGTGGCTGATTTTAATCAGTATGGAACGCGTCGTGGGAATCATGAAGTTATGGTGCGTGGGACCTTTGCCAATATTCGCATTCGTAATTTCATGTTGGGGGAAAATGGTCGGGAAGGAGGTTATACGGTTCATTATCCGTCAGCGGTAGAACAGGCCATTTACGATGCAGCAATGGCGTATAAACAAGAAGGTACTCCACTTGTTGTTTTTGCTGGTATTGAATATGGCAATGGATCATCGCGCGATTGGGCAGCCAAAGGTACCAATCTTCTTGGTATAAAAGCAGTGATTGTACAGTCTTTTGAAAGGATTCATCGCTCTAATCTTGTTGGTATGGGCATTGTTCCCTTTGTCTTTGAGGAGGGTGTAAGTTGGAAATCTTTAGGCTTAAAGGGAGATGAAAAGGTGACAATTGAAGGAATTCATAACTTGAAACCTCGTCAAAAGACAGTAGCGAAAATTACTTTTTCTGATGGTACGATAAAAACCGCTCCGTTATTATGCCGTATCGATACTGAAGATGAGCTAGATTATTTGCATCATGGGGGAATTTTGCAATATGTCTTGCGTAAGTTAGCTGTTTAAATTCTTTTGTTTGTTAAGGAATATCTATTATTAAGCTATAAAGTTGCGGATCAAAGAGTTTGGCTTCGTTTTTTTATGACTATCTTTGAAAATCTAATTGACGTTAGCTTTGGGATTGCGCTATAAGCCACACAGTTATAGGCAGCTTTATAGTTTTGCTTGGGTTGAATTTATTTATATTGGTAGAGTTGTCATTTAGACTCATTTTACCAAGGTGTTGAAAGAGAGATTATATTTATGGCGAATACACCTTCTGCTCGAAAAGCGGTGCGCAAGGTTGCAACGCGCACACAGGTTAATAAGGCCCGCCGTTCGCGCGTTCGTACCTTTATACGTAAGTTTGATGATGCTTTAGCGGGTGGCGATAAGGCATCTGCAGAGATTGCATTTAAGAATTTTGAGCCTGAAATTATGCGTGCGGTTTCTAAAGGGGTTTTTCATAAAAATGCTGCTGCGAGGAAGGTATCGCGTTTAGCTAAACGTTTGAAGGCTCTCAGCGTTTAAGCTTTTTCTCCTTTATTGAGAATCAAGCCAGTATCCATGAGGATGCTGGCTTTTTGTTTATTATTTCAAAAAGTTTCTATTGAAAATAAGAATCGATAATGATTCTCCTCTTGAAAAAGGAGAGAAAGTTTATAGGGGGAGTATGGTTATCCACAAGCTTTGTGGATTTTTACAGAGTCTTTTTTGTCAAGCATTTTATTTTTTTTTTTTAATCTGAGGAGATTCTTTAATTATTGGTAAATTTAGAGAAAAAAAATGAATTGAATCAATATTTTTTTCATTCCTCATTGATACAAGCATTTTTTTCGGGTTTTTTGATTTTATTTTGACCTCTTGCATTTTACCTCTGCTGTTTTGTATGGTTCTTATGAAGACTAAAAAGCATGAAGGGGTCACACCAGCACATTGTTCTATATTTTGTTGAGTACAAGATGTTTTGACTTAGGCTTTTCGAAGCTTTTGTACTGGAAAGGTTTTCTGACGATTTTTTAGTTTTCTGAATAGATATGTTTACCATTTTAGAAGGGTGGGTCATATCATGAGTGCAAGTAAATCTTATTGGTCATCTTTGTTAGTGGGGTTGTGATGAGGCTATCCTAGGGGAGGGTGAGTAATCTTATTTGGGGTAGGGCGTTTTGCCTTCGCTAGATTTATTTTAGCTGTTTGGCAGGACAAAATTTTATTTTTATCAGGATGGAAGATGGTGGATAAATTGAACTCTAAAGCTAGTTCCTTTAAAAGGGTTTCGGTGAATATCCTGTCAGCAGAGAACATAATAAAGAATAGGATGACGGAGAGTGATGAGGATGTTCGTAGAAATGCTTCTATAGGGCATTCTATTGTTTCAGAGGAGGAAAGTGCGGCGGCTTTTATACGTGTTATGGCGCAATTAAAGGTGCAGGTTGGTGTTGAGGCTTATACCAGTTGGTTTGGACGTGTGAAGCTTGCTGAATATAGCCATACTCTTGTAAAGCTTTCTGTTCCTACTGCTTTTTTACGTTCATGGATTAATAATCACTATGGTTCTCTTTTGACTCATTTATGGAAACAAGAGAATTCAGCAATTCTTCGTGTTGAAGTTATTGTTCGTGGTATGGAACGCGTTTCAAGAGACGTCGTTTGTAAAAGAAGTGTTCCTTCTGTTGTGCTAGAGGAGCAGGCGACTTCATCTTTTGTTGAAAGTTGTGCAGAGCATTCAGTTAAGAGTTCTCAAACGGGAGTTTTTGGATCTCCGCTTGATTCGCGCTATACTTTTGAAAGTTTTGTTGAGGGGGCTTCTAATCGTGTTGCTTTAGCAGCTGCGCGTTCAATTGCGGAGGGGCATAAAAGTGCTTTGCGTTTTAATCCTCTTTTTATTCACGCATCTGTTGGTTTAGGAAAAACACATTTGCTTCAGGCGATTGCTGCTTCTGCATTGAAGCGTTTAACGTCTGCGCGCGTTATTTATTTAACTGCTGAATATTTTATGTGGCGTTTTGCAACAGCTATTCGTGATAATGATGCTCTTTCTTTTAAAGAACAGCTTCGTGATATCGACCTTTTGATTATTGATGATATGCAGTTTTTGCAGGGTAAGTCGATACAACATGAGTTTTGCCATTTGCTTAATATGTTGCTTGATAGTGCAAAACAAGTTGTTGTCGCTGCAGATCGTCCGCCAGCAGAATTAGAATCGCTTGATCTTCGCGTTCGTTCTCGTCTTCAGGGAGGGGTAGCTCTTGAAATTGAAGCACCAGATTATGAAATGCGTTTGCAAATGTTGCGCCAGCGGTTGAAGGTGGCACAACAAGATGATGGCATGGTATCAATTTCTGATGATATCTTGGAATATATTGCGAAAACGGTTTTAGGGTCGGGGCGTGATATTGAAGGTGCATTTAATCAGCTCTTGTTTCGTCAATCTTTTGAGTCTGATTTATCTTTAGAGCGGATTGATGAGTTATTAGGTCACTTGACACGTCCTGGTGAACCTAAGCGCATTCGGATTGAAGAAATTCAGCGTACGGTAGCACGTCATTATAATGTTTCTAAACAGGACTTGTTATCTAATCGTCGAACACGTACGGTTGTGAAGCCACGGCAAGTTGCAATGTATTTAGCAAAAGTATTAACTCCTCGCTCGTTGCCAGAAATTGGGCGTCGTTTTGGTGGGCGTGATCATACAACAGTTTTACACGCTGTGCGTAAAATTGAAGATTTGGTTTGTGGTGATCAGACCTTGGCTAAGGAACTTGAATTGCTTAAGCGGTTGATTGGAGAACAGGCTGTATAGTGTTTATTGTTTCTTTCTTTGGAGAAACTTTAAAGAATTTAATGAAAAGATTTATTTTTTCTTGTGCAGGAGTGACTTGCCATTTTAAGAGAGGTTTAATAAAGTCTAGCAGGCGATTCTTTGAAGAGGATCTATTTTTAATGCTAAGGAATTCTTATAGTTTTTAGTAAATCATACGGGGCTTTTATGCGTATTACAGTTGATCGCAGTCAATTTCTCAAGTCTCTTGGTCGGGTTCACCGTGTGGTAGAGCGCCGTAATACTGTTCCTATTTTATCGAATATGCTGATTGATGCAGAAAATGGTTCTGTGCAGTTAAAAGCAACAGACCTTGATTTAGAGGTTACGGAATCTTTTGCAGTTAATGTTAAACAAGCTGGAGCAACAACTGTTCCAGCACATTTGCTCTATGATATCATTCGAAAACTTCCTGATAGCAATGAAGTTGTATTATCCGTCGATGAGAATCAGGCAGGTACAATGTCCGTTGTTTCGGGTTGTGCACATTTTCAGCTTCAATGTCTTCCGAAGGCAGATTTTCCAGAGTCGCTTCCTGGGCAGTTTGGTTATCGTTTTTCTCTATCGGCATCAAGCTTAAAACATTTACTTGATTGTACGCAGTTTGCTATTTCTACTGAAGAAACCCGTTATTATCTTAATGGTATTTATTTACATGTTATTAATGACGGTGTTTTGAAATTGCGTTTGGTTGCAACTGATGGTCATCGTTTGGCACAAGTTGAGATGGAAGCTCCTTCAGGAGTTGAGGGAATGCCCGGTGTTATTGTCCCCCGTAAAGCTGTAGGAGAATTGCAAAAACTTCTTTCAGAAGAAAATGATAGCGATGTATGTATAGAGCTTTCAGAGACAAAGATTCGTTTTTCTGTAGGTTCTGTGATTTTTACATCAAAATTAATTGATGGAACATTTCCGGATTATCAACGTGTTATCCCTCTTGGAAATGATAAAGAATTAATTGTTAATAGGCAGGACTTTTCTTCTGCAGTTGATCGTGTTTCAACGATTTCAAGTGATCGGGGGCGTGCAGTTAAATTAACGATTGAGCACGGACAGTTAAGGCTTGTTGTTAATAGCCCAGATTCGGGCAGTGCAGAAGATCAATTATCAGTAACTTATGCATCTGAACCGCTTGAGATAGGATTTAATTCACGTTATCTTTTGGATATTGCTGGGCAGCTTTCAAGTGACGAGATGGTTTTTATGTTGGCTGAGGCTGGAGCACCAGCTCTGATTCGTGATAATGATGATGTGGATGTGCTCTATGTACTGATGCCTATTCGCGTTTAGGGGCAATTGTTTTGCAATGCATGGCCAGTCATGTGCACAAAGTGGCAGTGAGGCAGCTGAAGCTTTTACGTTATCGCAATTATCCTTTTTTCAATATTCATTTTTCTGGTCAGCATGTGGTTTTTACCGGCCATAACGGTGCTGGTAAGACGAATCTTTTGGAGGCGTTATCTTTTCTTTCTCCTGGTCGTGGTTTGCGGCGTGCTGCTTATTCTGACGTTAGCTTTGTAGATGGTGGCGGTGGAGGATTTGTTGTATTTGCGCGTCTTGAATGCGCTCTTTATGGTGAAGTAAAGATTGGTACAGCTTTGGAGGTTAGCGATAACAGTCGAAAAGTCCATATTAATGGTGTAAATGAGTCGGGTGATTGCCTAACAGATTATTGTCATATTAGTGTCCTAACACCATCCATGGATGGTCTTTTTACAGGTCCTTCGCTTGAGCGCCGTAGTTTTTTGGATCGTATGGTTTTGGCGATTGATCCCTTGCATAGGCGCCGTATAGCCGATTATGATAGAGCTATGCGCGCACGTAATCGTTTGTTTTTAGATGGAAATGAAGATTATGCTTGGTTTGATGCTTTAGAAAAGCAGATGGCAGAACTGGCGACAGCTATTTCTGCGGCGCGTGTTGATGTTATTCGTCTTTTAAATGATATGTTTACACAAATGCCATCACAGATACCTTTTCCACGAGCTTTTTTGCAAATTGATGGTTTTTTGGAAACAGCTCTTAGTGAAATATCAGCAATTGAAGTTGAAGAGCAATTTTGTGATCGATTGCGGCATAATCGCGCAATGGACCGTGCTGCTGGGCGGACGTTAGAAGGACCACATCGCGCAGATTTGCAGGTTTTTTATGCTGATAAAAATATGGTAGCCGCATCGTGTTCAACAGGTGAACAAAAAGCGCTGCTGACAGGTTTAGTTTTGTGTCATGCACGTCTAACAGGTATGATGTCGGAAAAAGCTCCTATTCTTCTTCTTGATGAAATGGCTGCTCATCTTGATTCGCATCGACGTGCTGCTTTATTTGATATTCTTGATGATTTAGCTGTACAAACATTTATGACAGGAACAGATCGTCTTTTATTTGATGACTTAAAAGGACGCGCAGAATTCTTTGAGATTAAGGATGGGGCTTTATTGTCGTAAAAACATGCTAAATATTTTTTTTAATAAGTGATAGGTCTAAAAGAAAAGGCATGCTATGTCTGAGATGATAACGATTTTAAATGGTCCTAATTTAAATTTTCTAGGTCAACGTGAGCCAGAAATTTATGGAACTGAGACTCTGGAAGATATTGAAAAAAGATGCAGAGAATGGGCAAAAAAAAATGATATCATAATAAATTTTTATCAAAGTAACTGTGAAGGGCAGTTGGTAGCTTGGATACAAGAAGCAATAGAGGCAAGTTCTGGATTGATCATTAACCCAGCGGCTTACAGTCATACATCTGTTGCACTTCTTGATGCCCTAAAAATGTTTTCAGGGCCGAAAGTAGAAGTTCATTTATCTCATATTTACCAGCGTGAAGCTTTTCGTCACCACTCTTATACATCTGCAGGTGTAGACGCTATCATAACTGGGTGTGGAGGTGATGGATATTGGTTTGCACTTGAATATATTGCAAAACAATTAAGCAAAACAATTAAATTGTGATAGGTAAAGAATAAGCGTTTGATAAGAGTAATATAGGCATTGAATTCACTTGATAATTATTTTCAAATCTGTACAATATGAGGTATATATATTTTATGACAATTTTTGGTGCATATGACGGGGGTAAATAGAGATGAAAAGCTTTGTTCGACAATTAGAAATGCTTGTGATTTTAGGGGGAGCACTGCTTTTATCTGGTTGTAAAATTGATGTTATACAGCCATCAGGTTATGTTGCACGTCAACAGCTCATTTTGATAGTTGTTTGTGTGGTGGTGATGCTTTGTGTTGTCATCCCAGTTATGGTGAGTGTGGTATTTTTAGCTATAAAATATCGCGCATCGAATATGAAAGCGGACTATTCTCCTGATTGGGCGCATTCAAATAAAATTGAAGCGTTGATGTGGGGTATTCCAATTGTAATTGTAATGGTTTTAGGTTCATTAACAGCTTATTATACTTATAAGCTGGAACCTACAAATCCTCTCCCAGTGGAAGTTGTAGGTGAAGGAAAGCCATTACAGATTGATGCCGTTTCTCTTGATTGGAAATGGCTTTTTATTTATCCTGAATATGGTGTTGCATCGATTAATGAGATTTATGCGCCTGAAGGACGTCAGGTTTTATTGCAATTGACGTCAGAGAATTCTGTCAATGCTTTTTGGGTCCCCAAACTGGGTACAGTTCTTTACGCTATGCCGCAGATGAATGCTAAGTTGCATTTGGTCGCTGAAGAGCAAGGAGTATTCAAAGGAACCTCAGCAAATTACAGTGGTGATGGTTTTTCGAGTATGCGGTTTAAGTGGCATTCTGTGTCTTTGCAGGACTTTGAGGATTGGATTGTAAAAGCTCGGGCTAATGGTCGAGTACTTGATCGTGCATCTTATCGTCAACTTTCTATTGCGCCTCGTATGGGTGATATTGCTGCGAAGAAAAAAGATGCTGAAGTTCGTTATTTTGCACCTGTTGAGAAGCGCCTTTACTATCGTGTTGTTAATCGATGTGTCGATGAAAATACGGTATGTAATGAGGATTTAATGAAACGTGCTGCTGCTCAGACTCTATGGGGTGCACTATGTTCAGTATTTGATCCTGATGTTATTTAAAGGGTCAGTAAAGAAAGAGCCCTTTTAACATAAGGTTTCTTTTAAACTTGAATTTCATTTGAAATGGGTTGAGAAATGTTTGGAAGACTTACAGATCCTACGGCAGGTGCTTTTCATGCACTTGCACATGAGCCGATCGTTTTATACACGTGTATTGCGATTGTTGTGGTTGGTTTAATTGCTGTTGTTGCTCTAACAGCACTTGGGTGGTGGGGGATTCTATGGCGAAATTGGATTACAACTGTTGACCATAAACGCATAGGCATTATGTACATAGTTCTTGGAATTATTATGCTTGTTCGCGGTTTTGCGGACGCACTCATGATGCGAACACATCAAGCTTTAGCTCTTGGGAGTGAAAGTGCAGGTTATTTGCCCCCTGACCATTTTGATCAAATTTTTTCGGCGCATGGCACTATCATGATTTTTTTCATGGCTACGCCTATTTTATTTGGCCTTTTTAATTATCTTATACCGCTTCAAATTGGTGCGCGTGATGTTGCTTTTCCCTTTGCAAATAATCTAGGTTTTTGGATTACGGCTGCAGGGGCAATATTGATTAACATATCCCTAGGTGTTGGGAATTTTGGTCGTGGTGGCTGGTTGATGTATCCACCTTTTACAGAATTGCAAACGAGTCCGGATACAGGGGTAGACTATTATTTATGGTCACTTCAACTTTCTGGTATAGCGACAACAATGGGGGCGGTCAATTTTGTTGCGACTTTGATTAAGATGCGTGCTCCTGGGATGACGATGATGAGAATGCCTGTTTTTTGTTGGAGCGCTTTTGTTAGCAATGTCCTTATTTTAGTTATTTACCCTGTCTTAACTGTAGCATTTGCACTCTTGGCATGCGATCGTTATTTGGGCATGAATTTCTTTTCCAATGTTGGTGGCGGAAATCCGATGGTATGGATTAACTATGTTTGGGTTTTTGGTCATCCTGAGGTTTATGTTTTGGTTGTTCCTGCTTTTGGAATTGTTTCTGAGGTTGTATCAACTTTTTCTTCAAAACGCCTCTTTGGTTATACTTCGATGATATGGGCCATGTTGGTTATTTTGATTCTTTCGCTTCTTGTTTGGGGACATCATTTCTTCACAATGGGTGGCGGTGAAGCTGTGAATACTTTCTTTGGTATTGCGACAATGATTATTGCCGTTCCAACAGGTGTAAAAGTCTTTAATTGGCTGCTAACTATGTATAAGGGGCGGATTCGCTTTGAGCCTCCAATGCTTTGGTGCATGGGAATGATCTTTACATTTGTTGGTGGTGGATTAACTGGTGTTTTGTTATCTATTGTGCCAGCTGATTGGCAGTTTCATAATTCGTTGTTTTTGGTAGCGCATTTCCATCATACAATTATTGGGGGTGTCGTTTTTGCGTACTTAGCGGGGATTGCATTTTGGTTTCCAAAAGTTTTTGGTTATAAACCAAATCGGGCATTGGGTATTGCATCTTTCTGGTGTTGGTTCATTGGTTTTTACCTTGCCTTTTTCCCAGTCTATGCACTTGGTTTAATGGGTGGGACACGTCGTCTCCAGCATTATATGGAACCTAGTTGGCAACCGATGTTTATGATTGCTGCATTGGGCGCTTTTATTATTTTGCTTGGTATCCTTTGTTTTGTGCTGCAAGTTGTTTTGGCGATTTGGTACGGTATCAAACATAAGGGACGTTTACCTGTAACATTAAATGATTCTTGGGGTGATGCACGGACTCTTGAATGGTCTATCTCTTCACCGCCTCCTTCTTACAATTTTGCAATAGTTCCGAAAATACAGTCTGATGACGCTTATTGGAATATGAAGAAAAGTGGTTATCAACGTCCTACCAGTGGATTTACAAAAATTCATATGCCGTCCAATACATCGGCTGGAATTATTGCGGGATTCTTCTCGTTAGTTGTTGGTTTTGCGCTTGTCTGGCATATTTGGTGGCTTGTTGCGGTCGGCTTGATTGGTTTTATTGCAACGCTTGTGTGTCATTCATTAACAGGTGACCATCATGGTTATTATATTCCGGCTGAAGAAGTACAAAAAACTGAAGATGCCTTTACAGCTGTTCTTAAAGAACAAGGAGTGACAGTATGAGTGCAGTAACAATAAATAATGTGAGTGCTGTGGATGAACATCACCACGATAATAGTTCGGTAATGACGTTTGGTTTTTGGGTCTATATTCTTTCAGATTTGATCCTGTTTTCGACACTTTTTTCAAGTTTTGCTGTTTTTTCTGCTTCTTATGGTGGTGGTAAGGCGGGCAATGAGTTTATTGATTTAAAATTTGTTTTGGTTGAGACTGCTTTCTTGTTGTTTTCATCCGTCACTTATGGTTTTACAATGGTACAAGCACATAAAAATAACATCAGTGGTGTGCGTTTATGGATGACTATTACCTTTGTATTTGGCTGTTGCTTCATTGGTATGGAACTTTACGAATTTCATGAACTTTTGGGTGAGGTCTTTTATTACGATCCAAATGCTTATGCTGGTATTGATTCTGCAACAGGTTTACAGCTTTTTGGTCGGGAGATTCTCTCTGCTTATTGGTCAGCATTTTTTGCTTTGGTTGGCACCCATGGACTTCACGTAAGTGTTGGTCTTCTTTGGATGGTTGTGATGTTTTTTCATCTTCGTCGTAATGGCTTGGATCAGAACAATAAGACACGTTTAGCATGCCTTTCCATTTTTTGGCATTTACTTGATATTGTATGGGTTGGTGTTTTCACCATGGTTTATCTATTAGGAGCGTTGTGATGAGCATGCAAAATGAAACACATGGTCCCAGTACTGGTTCATATTTAGTCGGTTTTATTCTGGCTGTATTTTTCACTTTGGGTTCTTTTGTTCCTGTGATGTATGGAATGATGGAAAGTTGGGCAGTTAGTACAAAGGTTGCGTATCTTATTGGGATGGCGATTATTCAGATTATAGTACAAATTGTTTTCTTTTTGCACTTGAATTCTGGTCCAGATGCCAAGTGGAATTTAAGCGCGTTGTGGTTTGCTGCTATTTGCGTTTTTGTTATTATTGGGGGAACTTGGTGGGCTATTTCTCATTTGAATTATAATATGATGGGTGGCTCAGGACGTGTTATTGAACCGGAAATATCAAGTAGAGATGATTCTTCAGTATCTGAGCAGTTATCAAACAAAGATATATCCGTAAGAAAACAGCCAGAAAAGATACAGGGCTCAGAAATGCCCATGGGGCAGGGGCTAAGTACGCAAACTCCTGTAGATCAAGTTCCTGGTTCAGAAATGCCCATGGAGCAGGGGCTAAGTACGCAAACTCCTGTAGATCAAGTTCCTGGTTCAGAAATGCCCATGGGGCAGGGGCTAAGTACGCAAACTCCTGTAGATCAAGTTCCTAGTTCAGAAATGCCCATGGGGCAGGGGCTAAGTACGCAAACTCCTGTAGATCAAGTTCCTAGTTCAGAAATGCCTATGGAGCAGGGGTTAAGTACGCAGTCTCCTGTGGAGTAATTGTTAGAAATACCTGTGGAGCTGATGCGGCGTGTATCAGCTCTTACAAAAAATTCGTAGGATATTAAAGAGGGGTTAAGTGCAAGATATCAGTGGAATGAGTATCATGATTTTGAATGTACTTTTATTTTAAAAGAGAAAGTCCATGGAGTATTGAGTCAAGCTTTAATTTTTGAGACAAATAGCTATTTGTAGAATATACAAAAAGTGATGTCTATGCAATTTACTACAAAGAAAGAGAATGTGAGAAACAAGTTTTTATGCTGTGTGAGATAAGAGCTACGAAGCGGTAACGTTTTTATAATTTACAGAATTTATATTAAAGATAGCATTAAAGTTATTTGTGATAATAATATGCACTTGAAATCAAAAGTTTAGAGAATAATCAGAAAACTTAATGAAAACCGCTGCAATGACAATTATTGGTGCTGGTTCTTTTGGTACTGCATTAGCGATTGCTCTTGCCCGTAATGGTCATAATGTTTTACTTTGGGGATATAATCCTCAACATATCAAAGAATTACAGGAACAACGTTGTAATCAAGTATATTTACCCGATATTCAATTTCCTGAAAATTTATTACTTGAAGCTTCGCTTGAAACTGCAATAGCAGCAAGTCACAATATATTAATCGCTGTTCCAAGCCATGTATTTCATCAAGTTTTGTATAATATTCAGCCTTATTTAGATCAGCATTCACGCGTTATTTGGGCAACAAAAGGTTTAGAACATGGTACCGGACGTTTCTTACAAGAGGTTGCTCGTGAGATTTTAGGTGAAAAAATTCCTTTAGCAGTTTTTTCTGGACCAACTTTTGCTCAAGAACTAGCTATTGGTTGGCCTACTGCAATGACGATAGCAGCTTCTGATGTTGAGTTTGGTAAAGAATTACAGCAATTTTTTCATTGTGACAAAAGTTTTAGAGTTTATAAAAGTTCAGACATGATTGGTGTTCAATTAGGGGGAGCAGTCAAAAATGTTATTGCTATTGGTGCAGGAATATCAGACGGTATGGGGTTTGGGGCAAATGCACGAATAGCTCTCATCACACGAGGACTAGCTGAAATCAGTCGTTTAGGGGGGGCTATGGGTGCTGAGCTTTCCACATTTATGGGAATGACAGGCTTAGGTGATCTGGTTTTGACATGTACTGATAATCAGTCGCGTAATCGTCGTTTTGGAATACTTCTTGGTAAAGGAATAGATATAAAAGAAGCGGAAAAACAAATTGGTCAGGTTGTGGAAGGGTACTTAAATACCAAGGAAGTACATACGTTGGCGCAACGTATTGGGGTAGAAATGCCCATTGTAGAACAAATTTATCAAATTCTCTATTGTGGTAAAAACATAACTGAAGCGGCGCACACATTACTAAGCCGTACTCTCAAGGATGAAATACAATGATATCCTGTTTTTTAATAATTCCAATCGTAAAAAAATAGAAACATGCTATGAAGACATATAAAATAGATTGTATTGATGGTTGTATAAGACAGTCATATTCTAGCAAATTATAGATTCATATCATTCGATTATTTATGAAACATGGCTGAAATATAAAAGTTTTGGCTTTTGTCTAAGAGCTATCTCTTTGAAAATAAATTATCGTTTCCACTTACACATGTTTATGTAATGTAATGAACAAGATATTTTGATTTTCTCTTAAATTCATCTCACAATGATATTTGCAAACAGAATAATATAAGACTCATTAGGTGGAAGCATTTTTTTTATGTAACGTATAAGCTAAAAATATCATTGCTATTATCCAATTTTCAATATTATTTGCTGCGTGTAACAGCGTTTATATCTCGATAGAGGCAGGGATATTGTGTGTTTCTGTTTGTGTAATTCGTTAAAACAAGAAGACAATCTAATTTGGGAAGAAGATGAAATTTTAAAGATAAAAACCAGTTCCCATCTCTACCATCATTTTTAAATTCAGTTTTACGCTATCTAAAGCATATCTTTTAAATAATGGAGATTACCTCATACCTTGATGTGTCAGGTAAAATAGAACGCCCAAAACAAAACACTATTGCTGTTGTATATTCACGCGCTTGTTTTAAAGAGACCTCTCTTAAAACTCCCAAGCTCAATTCGCGACGGTGACCGTGAATAGTGTAACGATAAAGCCATTGTGCACATCCTCATCTTTACGTTTATGAAGGAGGAAGCCGAGCATCATCACACATCCTACCAGCCCCCAATGTTGAGACAGCTCTTGGCACTTGAGGCTGTTCAGTAGAGATGTTTACGCCTTTATTTTCTCACATGACAATTCTTTTTTTATATGCAAGAAATGACTTTTGGAATTATAAATTTGAAAATCTAAAATTGAAAAAATGTTATTGTACTTGTTTGTGGCTGTCATTTAAACTGAAAAAATAATGTGATTATAAAGATAAAAAATTTATTTATATGAATAATTCATTTTATTTTTGTATTGAATTAATTAAAAACATGTGTTTGCTTGTCACAAGCGGGTTAGTATGTGGATAAAAATTATTAAAAATACTTCTAATGAATCATCTCAAGTATCAAGGGGTGTTTCAACATTAGAACATGGCAAGTAAAATGATAGTGTCGATTTGTCATTTGTATAAACATTAAAATGGTGGAGAAAAAAGGATTTATGTACTTCACGGGGATTTTATCTGTTCTACAGATACCATTGTGAAATGGAATTGCGTGTATTGAGGGATATCTTTTAAAAAAATGCATGAAGGAGCAACAGCCGTAGTGTTTTTGAGCGTTCTGTTTTACCTGATATATCAGAGAAATGCTTTCATTAAAGAACGAGAAAAATAAAGGTGTGAGGTAAAGCGTAATCTCCATTATTAAAAAAATATTGATGTGGATGCTTTTAAAACTGTAAAGCCTCATTAAAGAATAATAGTAAGATTAATGATTGATTTCTTTACGCCTTCATATTCTTCCTAAATTAGATTGTCTTTGCGTTTCAAGAATAAATAAAACGGTAGGCAATATTTTTTTCAATCTGGTATACAAAAGCTGAAGCTAAGGATTTTAATAATCCTCTAATCTCTGTTTCAAACTGCGATGGCATGAGGGCTGAGGATTGATTTGTAAGCAACAGCAAAAGGGTATGCTTTAGTAAGGTAAATAACGTCATAAAATACAAAATTTTTCAACCATGGATTGAAAAAATATTCGGATTTTTATAAAATACTTCGCAAAACAAGGCATCTTGTTTTGTATTATACTTATTCTTATAAAGACCTGCACACGTGCCTTACGTCATATTTTCTAAGTGCGATAATTTTTATTCTTCTTGAGTATCGTCACTTTTTTTCAGTTCTTCAAGTATTGGCATAGACATGATGTTATAGCCTGAATCAACATAATGGATTTCACCTGTAACACCTGATGATAAGTCAGAGAGTAGATAAAGAGCAGATTTTCCAATTTCATGAATATTTACGGTACGACGTAATGGGGCATTACGGCGTTGATGTGAAAATATTGCACGTGCAGCTGCAATGCCATTACCTGCTAAAGTTCTAACAGGACCAGCGGAAATCGCATTGACACGGATATTTTGAGGACCAAAGTCTGCTGCTAAATAACGTACCATAGCTTCTAAAGCTGCTTTAGCAACACCCATGATGTTATAATTAGGCACAACTTGCTGTGAAGCACCATAGGTAAGAGTTAAAAGTGTTCCTCCATTGGGCATAAGCTTACCCGCGCGTTGGGCAATTTCAGTAAAGGAATACGCTGAAATAACCATCGTGCGTTGAAAGTTTTCACGTGTTGTAACATCAACGTAACGCCCTTTTAGCTGAGTTTTATCTGAAAAACCAATGGCATGGACAATAAAATCAATTGTTTTCCATTCTTTTTCAAGTTGCCCAAAGACGTAGTCAATATTTTCAATATTTTCAACATCGCACTCTAGCACTAATTTGCAGCCAAGTTTATCTGCTAGAGGTTGAACACGTTTTCCAAAAGCATTTCCTTGATAAGTTAATGCTAATTCAGCTCCTGCTTGTGCGAGCTGACAGGCAATGCCCCAAGCAATTGAATGGTCATTTGCAATTCCCATAATAAGGCCACGTTTGCCCTCCATCAAACCTTTCATATTATTCTCCGTAAGACCGTACTTTTTTCAATTACTAAGAACTTTTGTTTATTCATAGCGTTGGAAAACAAGCGTTGCATTGGTACCGCCAAAGCCAAAAGTATTTGACAATACGGTATTAAGTTGTTGATGATCGCGTCGTTTACGAACAATTGGCATATCGGCAAAAGCTGGATCAAGTTCTTCAATATGAGCACTTTCACAAATAAAATTATGCTTCATCATTAACAGTGTGTAGATTGCTTCCTGAACACCAGCTGCACCCAAGGAATGACCAGTCAGAGATTTTGTGGCGGAAATTGGTGGGCATTGATCACCTGCTCCGAAGATACGGCGGATCGCTTCTATTTCAGGGGGATCACCAACAGGTGTTGCTGTTGCATGGGGATTGATATAATCAATCTTATTTTTGACGGTCGCAAGTGCCATGCGCATGCACCGCTCTGCTCCCTCACCTGATGGAGAGACCATATCGTGTCCATCGGATGTAGCGCCATAACCAACAATTTCTCCATAGATTTTTGCACCACGTGCTTTAGCGACTTCTAGTTCTTCAAGAACCAAAACGCCAGCGCCACCAGCAATAACAAATCCATCACGATTAGTGTCATAAGCACGCGAAGCTTTTTCTGGTACATCATTATATTTGCTGGACATAGCACCCATAGCGTCGAATAAAACAGATAATGTCCAATCCAGATCTTCACAACCACCAGCAAAAATGCGATCTTGTTTTCCATATTGTATTGTTTCATAAGCATTGCCGATACAATGATTGGATGTAGCACACGCGGAAGAGATTGAATAGTTTACGCCTTTAATTTTAAAAAAAGTTGCAAGTGTTGCGGATGCCGTAGAACTCATCACTTTAGGCACAACAAAAGGACCGATGCGTTTTGGACCTTTTTGGCGTGTAATATCAGCAGCCTCAACGATTGACTGAGTTGAAGCACCTCCAGAACCCATAATAATACCCGTGTGTTCATTCGATACTTCATGCGGTTCTAGACCCGCATCAGCAATTGCCTGATCCATAGCGATGTGATTCCATGCTGTTCCACGCCCATGAAAACGTAGAGCACGTCGATCTACGAGTTCTTCTATATTAATATCGGGTTTGCCGTAAACTCTGCTACGAAAGCCTAATTCGGCATATTGAGGCGCGTAAGAAATTCCGGATTTTGCTTCACGTAAACTGGTTAAAACAGCTTCAGGTCCATTTCCAATCGCGGAGACAATTCCCATTCCGGTTACAACAACTCGACGCATTCATACCTCCTCGTTCCATACAGAATAGTGAAAAGTTCTTTCTGACGGAAATAACGTTCAATCTTCTTTGAATAAAGCAACGCGTAAATCATTCGCCTTATAAATAGTCTCTCCATCTGCTTTTAGCCACCCATCAGCTATTCCTAAGACTAAATTTCCACGTCGAATACGCTTAAAATCTATTTCATATTCAAGAATTTTGGTTTGTGGAGTTACCATTCCTGATAACTTTACTTCACCTGTTGATATCGCTCTTCCTTTTCCTGGTTCGCCTAGCCAACCAAGAAAAAAGCCTGTTAATTGCCACATACCGTCTAGTCCGAGACATCCCGGCATGACGGGATCGCCTATAAAGTGACAATTAAAGAACCACAGGTCTGGTGTAATGTCAAATTCGGCGCGAACCATTCCTTTATCGTATTTACCATCAGTTTCACTAATTTGAGTGATTCGATGAATCATCAACATTGGCGGTGCTGGCAATTGCGCATTACCTCTACCAAACATTTCGCCGCGAGCGCAGCTTAGAAGCTCTTCATAAGTGTAGCGAGACTTTTGTTCAGCCATTGTTACTCCATTTATTTGCATATATCTTTATTTCTGCGCTTTTCCCAACCTACTTTTAGAGCAAATTTCAAAGAGAGGGAAATGATTTTATATCATTTTTAATGACAAAAGCCCTTTTTTATGTATTCTACACAGGTAATTATTTAAAAATGGAATACAAGATTACACCATACTATTCCCATTTTTTTGTATTTTGATCTTATTTAGCAGGAATATATTTGGGTTTGTAATATGTCAGTAAGTGCAGACGATTTAGATATGAATGAAGAACAACAGTTCACAAAAGAGTGTGGAAAATTCACAAAAGAGTGTGGAAAAATTGTGCAATATTATTCCATTTCTATGTTAGAAAAACATTTGCGTCAAAATGGTCTGCGTCCAACACGTCAGCGGTTGGAGCTTGCACATATGATTTTTTCTCAAGGAAATCGTCATATTACTGCTGAAGAGCTCTATGAGGAAGCGGGGAGGGCAGGTGTACCTGTATCTTTAGCAACGGTTTATAATACGCTTCATCAATTTACGGAAGCGGGATTGTTACGGATTATTGCCGTAGAAGGCTCAAAAACTTGGTTTGATACCAATACTTCTGATCACTACCATTTTTATATAGAAGGCGAAAATCGTATTCTTGATATTCCTTACAATTTGGAAGAAGCTCCCATTATTAGAAATTTGCCTAAGCCACCAGAAGGTATGGAAGTTTCACATGTTGATTTGATCGTACGATTGAAACCCAAAAATCAATCTTGTGATAGGCAGTGAGGATATTCAATGAGGAATAAAAGTTAAACTTGATAAGTTTGAGTATTCACCAACCTTTTACTTTTTCATCAGGATAGATTCCCCATAACTGGGGTTGCTGAAGCCATCCGCGCGTATTATTAATGTTTAGTTCGCACCATTGTCCATCACATTGGCGGATATTACCAATGACATTAGGTTCTACTTCCGCCACAAGTTCTGCGTTGTCGGTGGGGTTTTTTCGTAGCATCAGCCTTTTTGTTTTATCTTTTTGCCATGGAATAGTTATAGCAGTTCGCTTTCCCGATAAAAGCGATTGATACACCCACCCCTCATCGCCTTCTGCATCACGAATTTTGCGCCATTGATCATATTCTTGAATGATTTCAATAGGCAAGCCCTTCTTTTTGTAGGTAAAAATGATAGAATAGTTGCTTCCTGGTCCGACGCGTACATTAACGCTGGTGGGTTTAATCGAAGCAAATCGCGGAAGTGGTAAACCGCTGGGCCCTAAATTTTGATTAAATGTTTGTGCGTGCAACAAATGAGGTGAACCCAATACAATGACTGTTGCTATTAAGATACATGATGCGAGTATTGAAACGCGAAACCAACGAGAATTTTGCACACTGAACTCCTTTATTTCGTCATATATTGGAAATTAAAATCTGAAAGATAAGACTAGAAACTGATAAAAATTATGACATATCGCTCGTTAAAGAGATCTAAACAATGAAAAAATTGTTACGAGAATAGCAAAATAAGGAAAACAAAAGTTTGTATTTTTTAGTGCTTATCTTGTTTATGAGGGGATAAATATAAATAAACACTGGACTTTTATGTAGATGTACGCGTGATAAAACAGTAAAGTATACTAGGAGCATAGCATTTTTTGTACAGGAAATTAGGGCTAAAGTATTGCATCTCTTTTCTGAGTTTGTTTCTCGAAGTAAAAGTACATGTATGCATATTATGAACAAAGAGCTGTTCAGTAAAGGGGTTATCATGTGGCTTGAAAAGAAGTTTTGAATGGACAAAATAATACGATGAATAAAACATTTAAGCTTAAAAATATGAGCAAAATTATGGAGTAGATTGATATATGAAGGGCTGATTTTAACAGGACAGTTTTTCGTGATAATCCATTTTATAAAATTTGCTATACTATAATCTTATGTCATGATAATGCTTATTCGTATGGCAGATAAGCTGGATCCATCATACCATTTACCAGCTCTCAATGTTATGCAGTTCTTATTATTTATGGCGTTCATAAGAAGCATTTTTATTTTTTTCTTAAATAGCTTTTATTCTATTTGCATACTAACCCTGCTTATGATGTACAAGAAAATAATCTTGATTTATTCAATATAAGAAGGTGTTGAGAAACTTCACGTTATTCAGAATTATTACTTAATATGAAAAACGATTACTTATAACGATAAATCAATGCGTTAAAAACTTTAACTCGTTATTTAAATTGTAAAAATATTTCCATCAAAAATGGTAATAAAAGGTACATTCATTCATCCATATTAAAATACAGTGTTTTCTCTGTTTATTGTCAATTTTCTTTTTCTCTAACTCAGTATAGAAGAAAGTTGAATGAAATAGAGGAGCTTATTCAATACACTTATGGGGGGCATTACATAAGTGATGAATAGAAGAAATTTATCAAGAAAAAAGAATCTGTAGTGCTGTGGTTGAAATTCGTCATCGTTTAGAGAGACAGAGTCAAGAGATATAAAAAGTTATGGAATTATATCGTTTTGTTACATAACTGAAGGGAAAGAGGATTATGCATTTGATATCATATTTTTACACACAATCGCATATTGCGATAGTTATTTTTGTTTTGCAATCTGATCTAGGATGTTCGAAAGATGTAGAATATTTAATGACAAAAAAAGAAAATCATCATGAAATTTGTACATAAAGAAACAGTTATTTAAGAGATATCCGGAAGGAGAAAAATTATAGCGAAAAGTGATAATAAAACACCTTACACTCAATTCACATAAGAATAAGTCGCTTAAATATCTAAAGCGTAGTTTGTTATCTGTTTTTTGAAATATAAGAGTGAAAAAAACACCCCTATGACAGAAACCTTATTATTTTCAGATAACTAACATATTAGATAACATTGTACACAAAAAACCATACAGAAGCAATTTATTGCAATCGCCTATGAAGATAAAATTTTCTGGAAGCTTATTATCTACTACTTATGCAATTACATAAAGTATATTACTTTACCGCAACAGTTCGTCCGTTACTAACAAAACCTTCTCTTTGCGCACGCTTACGAGCAAGCTTACGTGTACGACGAATAGCCTCAGCTTTTTCACGAGCACGCTTCTCAGATGGCTTCTCATAATAACTACGCATTTTCATTTCACGGAAGATGCCTTCACGCTGCATCTTTTTTTTCAACGCACGGAGCGCTTGGTCAACATTATTATCACGAACGAGTACTTGCACTATCTATCCTGCTTTTTTCAGTGTCATAAATGATAGGAAAAACCTACATCCTTTTAAAGGCATATCCAAAAGGACAAGCACCTATATCACATAAATAAGACATTTGTCTATATCGCTTTTTAAAATTCTATTCTTTTTGCAATAAAACGCTTTTTATAATGAATGATAGAATTTACGGTTATAAATTTATGAAAGTCCTTGTATTTGATCATTTTCGTCAAGATGAATTTTTTCAGCCGTGGGATAATGGGGTAGTCCCGGCATGGTCATAACATCTCCACAAATGACAACAATAAAGCCGGCTCCTGCGGAGAGACGAACTTCACGTACGGGAATTTCAAAATCAACAGGAGCACCATATTGCTTGGGATCAGAAGAAAAAGAATAAGGTGTTTTTGCCATACAAATAGGGTAGGCACCAAAACCTTCTTTTTCCCAAGATTCAAGTTGTTTGAGAATAGGGGCTGGGATGATGGCGCCACGCCCACCGTATAGCTTTGTTATAATACAATTAATTTTTTGAACGAGTGGAATATTATCTTGATATAAAACTTTAAAATGAGAATGGTTTTCTTCAATCAAGGTAACGAGTTCTTGTGCAAGTTCTATAGCGCCTTTTCCACCTTGTTCCCAATGCTTACAGATAATAGCTTTGTGTCCAGTTGTTGCAACTATTTTTTGTAATGTTTTTATCTCAGCATCGCTATCGCTGTCAAAATGATTGATAGCCACAACACAAGGAATACCGTAGTGTTCCATATTCTTTATATGTCGTAAAAGATTGGCTGTTCCTTTTTCTAAAGCGGTGATATTTTCTTCTGTCAGGTTATCTTTATCTACACCACCATTCATTTTTAATGCACGAATAGTTGCGACGATTACTGTAGCATTTGGTACAATACCTGCTTGCCTACATTTGATATTGAAGAACTTTTCTGCTCCAAGATCTGCTCCAAACCCTGCTTCTGTGACAACATAATCAGCAAGTTTTAAAGCAGTTTTTGTTGCTATAACTGAATTGCAACCATGAGCAATGTTGGCAAAAGGTCCTCCATGAACGAGAACAGGGTTATTTTCAATTGTCTGTACGAGATTGGGTTGTATAGCATCTTTGAGAAGAACTGCCATTGCACCTTCTGCATTGAGATCAGAAACGGTGATGGGCGTTTTATCATAACGATAAGCAACAATAATTTTTTTGAGTCTTTGTGTAAGGTTTTCTAAATTTTCAGAGAGACAAAGAAGTGCCATAATTTCTGACGCAACAGTAATATCAAAACCTGTTTGGCGTGGAAAACCATTTGTTATGCCCCCCAATGAAATAACAATATCGCGCAATGCACGGTCATTCATATCAAGAACGCGTTTCCAAACAATGCGACGTGGATCAATGTTTAGAGTATTTCCCCAATAAAGATGATTATCTATCATTGCGGCAAGAAGATTATGAGCAGCTGTAATAGCATGAAAATCACCGGTAAAATGTAAATTAAGGTCATCCATTGGAACGACTTGCGCATAACCACCACCAGCAGCACCACCTTTTACACCAAAACAGGGACCTAAAGACGGTTCTCTCAAGGTAGCTATTGTTTTTTTACCAATAAGATTAAGAGCATCACTTAGTCCAACTGTTGTTGTTGTTTTGCCTTCTCCGGCAGGTGTGGGATTGATAGCTGTGACGAGGATAAGTTTACCATCTGGATTTTTATCAAGCGATTTTATGTATTCAGAAGAAATTTTAGCTTTATCATGGCCATAGGGAATGAGATTTTCATGTGAGATACCAATTTTTTTTGCAATTTCAATAATATGCTGCTTTTTAGCAGTGCGAGCAATTTCAATATCTGTTTTAGGCATGGAAAAATTCTTTAAACTTAGCTTTTATTAATGTTCGAGATCTGTACCCCATGGATTAATTAGAAGAATTCATAGAGAACAGAAAGTGTTAGGATATCATAGAAGTCGATGATATGCTATACAAGAGATAATGCTAAAGAAGCACGAGAAGAGTTTCATTGTTTTTTAGGAAAAAGAGTTTCTTTGCTTTTAAGCAGTAAAAATATGTTTAATTCAATTAAAAATATCTCGAAAAGAAGCTTTGGTTTGCAACAAAATGCTAATGATATTAATGGATACCATAAGTGTTTTATGGCGGCACATCTGAAGTCCCTATTAAGATGGGATTGCTAGGAATAAAATATCCAGAAACATCTAGTTATGGAAAAATTAGAAATAAGCACGCAAAAAATTATCTAACTGATTAAAGAGTATAATCCGGAAGAGACTAAAAACAAGCGCATAGATCGAAAAAAGAAAACAACACACGCTGCTTATGCAATCGTTATGATTATTAGCTAATAAAAGCACCTTGGAGCTGAATTGAAGGACTCATAATATCTTATTCTAGCAAAATGGCTAAAGAAACGACTCACAACAGAATGAAGTAACAAAATACAAAAAACAAAGATAGGCAAAAATAAATCACAAAATAAAGAATTTAAAGAGCCTGAATTTATAAGAAGATATTATTGATAAATGGCGCACCCGAAGAGATTCGAACTCCTGACCCCCAGATTCGTAGTCTGGTGCTCTATCCAGCTGAGCTACGGGTGCATACATTTCAGTTTTTTACATTATCTACGACAAAGGGTTCCTAATCGTTTCATTAAAGAAATGCAAGTGAAACTTGGATAGTAATAAAAAAAACTCTCTTTTTTATGAGATATTTTAAAAAAGGATATAATATATTATGGTTTCAGTTGGTTTTGATATAATCATTTTTTGTTGTGACTGTACAAAGCAATATGAACGATAGTTAACTTGACGTTTTAATCTATGAAAGATAGTCAAGCAAAGATGAGATGTGTTTTTTGCGGTGGGGGGTAAGATATACACACCCGCTGTTTGGTTTTTGTGTAAAACACCGATATTACTGTTGAAAACTATTTCAGATGAACATGACACAGCAAGGGTGGATGTATGGCGTTATTAAAAAAGAGCTTTCCGTTGGTGTTTTTAATCGTCGTTTTAACGGTTACTTATTGGGCTGGAAAAAAGAGTGCAGAACAACCCATTTCTATGGTGGATAAAACAAGAGTATCGTATAAAGCTTCAAAGGAAAAAATGGGAAGACCACCGGCGAATGTTGTCGTTGATCTTGTAAAAGTTCAAGATTTTTATGAACAACTTAACGTTCTTGGGAGTGGAAAAGCTCTTGCAGAAGTCGATCTTACCCCTTTATCCTCAGGTGTTATTGATAAGCTTTTTGTATCAGCTGGTACAAAAGTACAAGTCGATGATGTGATTGCAAAGCTTGATTCTAAAAAAGAGGAAATAGCGGCTGCAAAAGCAAAAGTACAACGTGATAATAATGCATTAACGCTTTCGCGCATTCTTAAATTACGCGCCAGCAATACAGCAACGGAAGTTCAAGAAATTACAGCACGTTTAGAGTTGGATAACGCAAATTTAGTGTTGCGTAATGCTGAATTAGATCTCGATCGGCGAACAATTCGTGCACCGATTCCTGGAGTTGTTGGTATTTTGCCCGTTGATGTGGGGAATAACGTGACCCTTAATACTGTAATAGGCCGTATTGAGAATAGAGAACGTATTTTGGTCGATATATGGGCCCCTGAACGATATGTGTCGCGCATCCATAAAGGAGATGAGGTAACGGCAACATTAACTGCGCAGCCAGATAAATCTTTTGTTGGTCATATTTATGCGATTGATAATATTGTTGATCCAGAAAGTCGCACGCTTCATGCTCAGGTTGAAATCAATAATGAAAAAGATACGCTCATGTCTGGTATGTCCTTTTCTGTTGTATTGCAATTTCATGGTGGTTCTTTTCCTGTCGTTAATCCTCTTGCGGTTCAATGGAATAGTAAAGGGTCATTCGTTTGGCGTGTGAGAGAAGGAAAAGTAGAGTCTATTCCCGTATCAATTATTCAGCATAAAGCGGATCAGGTTTTCGTGAAAGCTCCTCTAGAAAATGGTGATCAAGTTGTCATTCAAGGGGTGCAAATGCTTTATCCAGGAAGTAAAGTAACTATTGATGATCCAAAGTCCCACCAACAGCAATTATCAGCGGTTTATGGAACGGATATACAATGAGCCAAGAATTGAGCACAAAACAGCCTATGTCAAAGGTGGAGCAAGGTGGTCTCATTGCCTTATTTATTCGCAGACCGGTTTTTACTTTTGTTTTAAATGCTATGATCATCATTGCAGGATTTGCAGCATGGTTGAATGTTGATGTAAGAGAATTACCCGATGTTGATACTCCAGTAACAACGATTGTGACGATGTTTTCTGGTGCGTCAGCAGAAACCATTGATCGTGAAGTAACAAAAGTTATAGAAGATGCTGTTTCTCGTGTTTCAGGTGTTAAGACAATTTCTTCAACATCTTCTTTTGGACGCTCTCGTGTGCAGATTAATTTTAATGTCGGTGTTGATTTGAATGTAGCGGCATCTGATATTCGTGATGCTCTGTCTCGTATTGCTTATTCTTTACCAAAAAATGCAGATACCCCTCTGATCATTAAAGCAGATTCGAATGCTGCTGCCATGATGTATTTGGTTGTGACGTCACCAACAATGAGTATTGATGATTTAACAACGATTGTAAATGATCAGATTGTTGATGCAATTTCTGCTGTTGATGGTGTTGGTGATGTACAGGTTGATAGTGCTCGCACAAAGATTTTTCAGATTGATATAGATCAAGCAAAACTTGCAAGTTATGGATTAACTGTAGCAGATATTTCACGTGTTCTTGCTGATATGACAACGGATGTGCCAGTAGGATCATTACGCAATTCTAAGCAAACTTTAGTTGTCCGTGCCACTGCACGTCTAACAACACCAGAATCTTTTGAACAAGTTGTTTTAAAGCCTCATGTGCATCTTGGCGATGTTGCGCATGTTACTTTATCGCCGGATATAGAAACGGTTATTCTTCGTATCAATGGAAAGACAGGTATTGGATTAGGTATCGTGCGGAAAGCACAATCCAACACGCTTAATATTTCTCAAGGTGTAAGAGCCGTTGTTGATAATCTCAAAAGTATTGTTCCTTCTTCTGTACATATAGACGTTATTAATGACGATGCAATTTTTATTAAAAGTGCCCTTCATGAGGTTGAGGTTGCGTTGGTCATTGCTATTTTGAGCGTTATTTTAGTCATTTTTCTTTTTCTCAGAGACATTCGTGTAACACTGATACCTGCTTTATCTCTTCCTGTTGCCTTAATTGGTACCATTGCAGCTATTTATCTTGTGGGATTTTCATTAAATATTCTCACATTTTTAGGACTTGTTTTAGCAACAGGGCTTGTTGTGGATGATGCCATTGTTGTTCTGGAAAATATTGTTCGATGGCGCAATATGGGGTTAGGTTCCAGAGCTGCAGCGGTGTTAGGAACACGTGAAGTTTTTTTTGCTGTTGTCGCAACAACATTGACTTTAGTGGCTGTATTTGTTCCTATTTCCTTTCTTCCTGGGCAAGTTGGAGCGCTTTTTAGAGAATTTGGTTTTGTTTTGGCAATTTCTATTTTGCTTTCTTCAATTGTTGCCTTAACGCTTTGTCCCATGTTGGCTTCACGTTTTCTCAAAGAACATATTGAGGAGAAAGAAGAAAAGTCCCATCATTTTACTTTTTTATATAAATTAGGTACTTTTCTTCATAAGGCATATACTTACAGTTTGCATCAGTGTTTAGAAAAGCCTTGGTCTGTTGTTTTTGCTTCACTTATTTTTGCGGGTCTTTGTGTCGGAGGCTATATGAAGCTGAAACAGGAATTAACTCCAGCAGAAGACAGAGCTCTTATCTTTTTGGTTATTAATGGACCACAAGGTATTTCAACACAATATTTGAACGAACAGGTAGAGCAAATTGAAGCAAGTCTACAGCCATTACGTGATGCAGGGGAGATTGCTAACAGTTACTCTATTGCGGGTATTGGTGGTTCACCCAATACTGCTTTTTTGGTTTTATTGCTTTCATCTTGGGATGAACGTTCACGTAGTCAGCAAGAAATTGTGAAGGATGTTAATGCAAAGGTTAGACAGTTTCCCGCAGTTTTTGTGTTTGCTGCGGAGGGAAATTCTCTAGGTGTGAGAGGAACTGGGCAAGGATTACAATTTGCAATTCTTGGCAACGATTATGCAACACTACAACCCATTGCTGATAAGCTGGTGAGTGCTTTACAAGATGATCCGCGTTTTATTCGACCACGTCTTACTGTTGATGCAACACAACCACAATTTTTTATTGAAATCAATCGAAAAAAAGCCTCCGATTTAGGGATTGATATCACCAATTTGGGCGATACATTACAAGCAATGTTGGATGGTAAAAAGATTGGTTCCATTAACGTGGATGATCATTCTTACGATGTTAAATTGATATCGCGTAAAAATTCTATGAAGAGTCCCAGTGATTTAGAAAATATTTTCTTAAAGACTAAAGACAATCGATATGTTCCTTTATCGGTTATTGCGCATTTACATGAAAAAGCTATCGCTCCCCAATTAAAACGGGAAAAACGCATGAGCGCTGTTATTTTAAGCGCAAATCTTGCTCCAGGTATCGCTTTAGGGGAAGCTTATCAAACTGTACAGAAAATTGCTTCTCCTTTGTTATCAAAAGGAATCTACGTGGTTCCCTTAGGAGAAGCTGAAACGCTTAATGAAACATCTTCCAATTTTATGATTGTTTTTGGCATTGCTTTTTTGATTATTTTATTGATTTTGGCTGCCCAGTTTGAAAGCTTTATTTCAGGATTCATTATCATGGCTACGGTCCCATTAGGGATTGGTTGTGCTGTAATTGCTATGCTATTAAGTGGTGTGAGTCTTAATATTTACAGCCAAATTGGACTAATTTTGTTAATTGGCGTTATGGCAAAAAATGGTATTCTCATTGTTGAATTTGCAGATCAATTACGAGATCAGGGAAGAAGCGTGCGTGAAGCCGTAGAAGAAGCAGCAAATATTCGACTTCGTCCAGTTTGTATGACAATGATTTGTGCCATTTTAGGAGGTATTCCTTTGGTTTTAGCCAAAGGTGCTGGCGCAGAAGCTCGTATAGCTTTAGGTTGGGTTATCGTTGGTGGCTTAGGTTTAGCAACTATTTTTACGCTTTATGTCACACCGGTTGTTTATCTTTTTTTGGGGCGTTTTATAAGACCAAAAGCAGAAGAAGATTTACGCTTAACAAAAGAACTCAATCAAGTTAAATGATGTATCTGATAGAAAAGGTTTGAAAGTTTATTCCTGTAAAAATATCATTTTCGGATCTTATCCTTTTATTTTGTATATTCCTTCATTTTTATGTGAGCAGTGAAAATAGCGAGCAATAAAGGAGACGCTTTCTGCTTTGTTATGGTTTGGGCATAGATTTCATTATCAATAACCGTATAGGATAAGCTTATGGGAGATAGCTTTTCGATTCGAAATGAAAAGGCTTTTGAAGCCACATTAAAAGCTTTAAGAAACCATGCCGCAAAGGATGGGGTCTATGATATTCGTCGACATTTTGTAGAAGATGAACAGCGTTTTTCCCATTTTTCCCTCAGACTTGATGATCTTCTTTTTGATTTTTCAAAATGTGGTGTGACATTTAAAACATTGCAACTTCTAGATGATTTAGCTGTCGCAGCAGATGTGTTAGGCCGGCGTGATGCAATGTTTTCTGGTAAGGCGATTAATACAACTGAAAAACGCTCAGTTCTTCATATTGCGTTACGTTTACCTGCTGATGAAATTTTCATGTTGGATGGTCATAATCTTATTCGCGATATTCAAGACGTCCTTGAAGATATGGAAAGATTTTCTGAAAAGGTACGTGATGGCAGTTATAAGGGAAACAGCGGCGAGAGAATAAGTGATATTGTCAATATTGGTATTGGTGGTTCTGATCTTGGTCCTGAAATGGTCACATATGCTTTAAAACCTTATCATGATGGTCCACAGTGTCATTTTGTTTCTAATGCTGACAGTGCCCATATTTCTGATACTCTCTCTATTTTGAATCCAGCAACAACGCTGTTTGTCATTGCTTCTAAAACTTTTACAACGGCTGAAACAATGGTAAATGCTCAAGTTGCACGTCAGTGGATCTGTTCACATTTAGGAGAAGAAGCCGTTGGTACGCATTTTGTTGCTGTTTCAAGTGCGCTTGATAAAGTGGCAGAATTTGGCATAGATTCCACAAGAGTTTTTAAATTTTGGAATTGGGTTGGAGGGCGTTATTCAATTTGGTCAGCCATTGGACTTGTTGTTATGTTTGCAATAGGTGGTGAAAATTTTCGCCAATTTCTCAACGGTGCATTGCAAATGGACCAACATTTTAAAACTATGCCTTTGCATAAAAATATACCTATTCGTTTTGCTCTTTTAGGATTCTGGCATCGTGTTATTTGTGGTTATTCATCACGTTCTATCATTCCTTATGCACAGCGTTTAATACATTTTCCAGCTTATTTACAACAGCTTGATATGGAATCAAATGGTAAGCAAGTCTCGCTGGATGGAAAACCATTAAGTTTTTCAAGTGGTCCGATTGTTTGGGGGGATTCAGGAACAAATAGTCAACATGCTTTTTTTCAGCTTCTGCATCAAGGAACAGATATTATTCCTGTAGAATTTATTTTATTTATAAAAGGGCATGAGCAAAATTTACATTCTATGTATGAGATGTTGCTAGCAAACGGTTTAGCACAATCAAAAGCATTGATGAAGGGGCGTAGTATTGAAGATGCTCGGCATATCTTGATAAAAAATGGAGTTGATGAGGGTGAAGCAGATCATTTAGCACTTCATAGAAGTTTTAAAGGAAACCGTCCCAGCATTACGTTGGTTCAAGATTTATTAACACCTTTTTCACTCGGTCGTCTTATTGCGCTTTATGAACATCGTATTTTTGTTGAAGGGATTTTAATGAATATTAATTCATTTGATCAATGGGGGGTTGAACTTGGTAAAGAATTAGCAAATGAGTTACTACCAATTCTTCGTGGAGAAAGTCAAGCGGATAATCGCGATAGTTCAACATTAGGGTTGCTAGCACATATTCAAGAAAGACGTGCAAAATAAATATAATTTGACAGCAGATTTTGTACTAACTAAGCAAAAGTAGAATGAGAGAGAAATATGAGATAATTCTTTGATTTTACTATGCATTCTCTTATTATCTGAACTATATTTATGTAACAGAAAACCAAAAAGTGAAAAAATTGTAAAAATGAGAATTTATGCAAAAATGATAAAGACCTTTGAAAAGTCTTGAAGATCTTTTGAAAAATGGATTGATACAAAACCTGCTGACAAACTACACTAGGTAAAAATATACAGAATCCACCGGCAAGCTACGATTAAAGACATTTTAATAATATCGCTTTATAAACTTTGGCGGAGAGAGAGGGATTTGAACCCCCGATAGAGTTGCCCCTATGCCGCATTTCGAGTGCGGTGCTTTCAACCACTCAGCCATCTCTCCATAATAAAGTGAAACAAAAATCGGCACTATTTGAGTGTATAAGGGGTAGATAACCTTCAATTGTTTTTGGTACAACCTTTTTTTCTTTTTTATGGGACTTTATTGACAGAGAATAGAAATTCCTTCATATATACGGAACATGAGCGTGGGGAAATCTGCGCATATTTGTGTTGAAGAAGGTTTTATCCTTCTTTAAAATCTATTACGACTGATAAAAAGCAGCCTATTTTCCCTTATTTCAAGGCAGAAATTAAATAAGAGCTGGAGTGAACGGAAGGATAAAAAATGTTCGCAGTCATTAAAACTGGTGGTAAGCAATACCGCATTGTTGCTAATCAAGTGGTGAAAGTTGAAAAAGTTAGTGGAAATGCGGGTGATGTTGTTGAATTCAATGACATATTGATGGTTGGGCAAGAAGGTAATGCGGTTATTGGTACCCCTGTCGTTGCTGATGCATTGGTGACAGCTGAGATTGTAGAACAGGCACGTGGGCGCAAGGTTATCGCATTTAAGAAGCGCCGTCGTCAAAATTCTAAACGCACGCGTGGTCATCGTCAAGAATTTACGAAGCTTCGTGTTTTAGAAATTTTAATGGGTGGTTCAAAAACTAAAAAAGCAGCTGCAAAGCCGATAAAAGAAGAGGCAACTGCACCAAAAGAAACAAAAGATACTGCTTCTGTTGAGAAGACGGCTAAAAAAACAGCTGAAAAAAAGACTGCGTCACAGAAGAAAGCGTCTGTAGCATCAAAGAGTAAGAAAGATTAAAGGAGAGCGTCTATGGCACATAAAAAAGCTGGTGGTTCCTCGCGTAATGGTCGCGATTCAGAATCGAAACGTCTAGGCGTTAAAAAATTTGGTGGTGAGACCGTTATTGCTGGAAATATTATTATTCGTCAGCGTGGTACACGTTGGCATCCTGGCAACAATGTCGGCATTGGAAAAGACCATACGCTTTTTGCATTATCAAATGGAAAGGTTTCTTTTCAACGCAAAGCGGGTGATCGTTCCTATGTTTCAGTCATTCCTATGGTGGAGGCAGCAGAGTAATCTGTAACACTCTCTAGCAATCAACGGGATTCCATTGAATTGTAGTTGTGGTTTTATAAGTATTAAAAGGGAAAGATAGAATTTCATCTTTCCCTTTTTGTTTTGGTACTATAATAAATGTAGAAGATGTACGAAAAAGGTGGAATTGGGGAAATGACTTTTCTCAATGAGGGGAGGAACTTGTGCGGTGTTATGTTAGTATTTAGTACTGAACGTATTGATATTATGATAGAATTTGTTGATAAATTTCTGTATAATGATAGTAAGGAGAGACTTTCTTTTTATGCATGAAGAAGTGTTTAGTAATTTCTTTATAAGAGAAGCAGTTTGTTTTCAGGAAATTATGAGAAATTTAATGAAAGCATTATTTATGTAATCATTTTGATAAAGATGGATCTTTTTATTGGCATTGTAGTATTGATGAGTTGTCATACTGTTTTTAGGTGGTGGTGTGGATAGGTGGGGCTATTCATTTAAAAGGATATAGGGATAAAAAATCCATAAGATGGCAGTCAAAACTACTTTGAAAGTGATGTGCATTAAGGAGTTTTCGGTAAATCGAGAGTGAAATTATATTTTTAAGGAGGACGCTGTTTAAAGATATAAAAACAACCAATGTGCAATCAGCGCTCTTCAAGAATATTTTTTCTGATTTCACTATTATTGTATTGTACATTTTTGAAAATAAACAAGCATAAAAGCTGGGGTTAAGGCAATAACTGCTTTTCATTTTTTACTTTATTTATCTTATTTGTAGCGTTTTTCTTGATTTTAGTAGTTGATGATGGTGCTTGGGTGATGCTCGTACTTTGCAAATATGCGACAGAGAATATTGTGTGTTTGCGATATTGATTGAAGTAAAGGAGTATCTTAAAATACATAGATGTTATATATCAATAAGTTAGCATCATAGGATGAGCTGCACGGAATTTTAAAGATGATAAGTTGCATGGAGCAATTTATAATTATGTAATGAATTTATAAAGAGGGATAATAGGTTAAATAAACTTTGAGGAATCAGTTAAAATATTAACTGAAGTTACAGATGATTGGGAAGGATGCTTTCTTTTAGGGAGAATAATGAAAAGTTATGTTGAATAACTTGGGATAATGAGAGCGTTTTTAAAACATAGTTTTTTAGGTGATTGGTGCTGTAAAAATCGGGGTTTTGTCTTTGTAAAGTAAAAGAGTAAGAGGCAGACTTGCTTATGATGCTTTTAAGCACCTCGCTAGATGATGATATCCAATTGTATTATCGGTTATATTGAGGTATTTAAGCACCTCACTTAGCTACATTTCGTAAAATATAAAGAGAGCTGTGGTGGTATTTATAGCTTGTATTTTGGGAAATGCAGCTTTGAAAAGGAATTTATCAGAGATATTGGTGTTCAAATGTGAGGCAATTTGAATTCATGATAAGATGTGAGAAAGCAGAAGCAATGAATGTAGATTTTATCGAGAGTGAAATCTTGTCTATAAGATCTGTACAACTTGCAGCTGCTTTTGATCATAAAAATGATGCAATTTATGCTGCTGCTGAATTGCTTGTGCAGGTTGGTGCGGTTGATAAGTGTTATCTGGCAAGCATGCTCGCATGTGAAGAAACAACCAATACTTGGCTTGGAAACGGTATAGCCATTCCCCATGGTATGGCTGAAAATCGTGATTTAATTATCAAGGACGCTGTTGCTGTTATACAGGTTCCTGCTGGTGTTGAGTGGCAGGATGGCAAGAAAGCACATTTGGTTATTGCTATTGCAGCGTGTCCAGATCGCTATAGAGAAATTTGTAAAAAATTGACGTCTCTTTTATTTGATAAAAAACAGCTTGAAGTACTTGCAACAACTATGGACAAACAGCAAATTGTTACAACTTTGTTTGATCAAGATATGAAGATAGAAAAAACTTTTATTGGTGACCTTTCGGTGTGTCAGGAATGGACTTTAGATTATCCAAGTGGTCTTCATGCACGACCAGCTTCTCTTTGGGTTGATTTTGCGAAAAAGGCTCAAAATTCTATCAGAGTTCGTCATGGTCAATATGCCGTTGAAATGAAAAATTTGGTTGGTTTATTGCAATTAGGAGCAAAAAACGGTGATGTTCTGATTTTTTCTACAGATGCTGCAGAAGGAGCACAACTTCTCAATGATGCCATTGCTATTGCAAAAAAAGTGAGTATTAGTGAAAAATGCCTGATGAGAGCAATGGAATCTCAAACAAAGGCTTTTCATGGTTGGTGTCCACGCTCTATGCAAAAAGGCATTTCTGGTGTTGGAGCAAGTTCAGGATTAGCATTTGGTAAGATTTTTGTTTTAAGGCAAAATGATATTTCCATAATAGACCAGCCAATTGATTTTGCAGCTGGTGCGGCATGTCTTGAAAATGCTCTTACAAAAACAAAACATAAAATGGCATCTGTGATTTCTGATATTACAGTGCGTATGGGAGCAGATTCTGCTGCGATTTTTTCTGCGCAAATGGTTTTGCTTGAAGATGAAAATTTAATAGCTCAAGCTTGTCGTTTTATAGCAGAAGGTCATGGTGTCGCTTGGTCTTGGGATAGAGCGGTTCGTCAATTTTCAGATATGTTTTTTAAGGTAGATAATCCTTTGTTAGCAGCACGTGCTGTTAATTTAGTTGATGTTGGTCGACGTGTTTTAGGTGAAATCAATCCATCCTATAGATCGTTCTTTTTAAATGATATTCCACATGGTGTAATTCTAGTTACAAATGACCTTTCTCCTTCTGATGTAGCACAACTTGATTGTACAAAGGTAAAAGGATTAGCAACAGCATGGGGAGGTCCATTATCTCATACAGCTATTTTGGCGCGTACTCTTGGTATTCCAATGGTTGTTGCTGCAGGTGGTGATATTTTAGCGATTCAGTCTGATATTCAGGCTATTATTGATGGCGATAACGGGTTTATTTACCTTGATCCTACGCTTGAAGACGTTGAAGATGCTCAAAGGCATATTGATACTATTGTGCAAAAACGTGTCAGTGAAATAAGTGCGTGTAGATTACCAGCGCAAACAACAGATGGTCAAAGAATTCGTATCATGGCTAATGTCAACTACGCAAATCAGGTTCCTGTTGCGCTTGATTTGGGGGCTGAAGGTGTTGGACTCATGCGCACGGAATTTTTGTTTTTAGAGAATCCTCATATTCCGGATGAAGAGCTACAATTTAATATATATCGGGAGATGATTACAGCTGTAGGAGATAAGCCATTAATTATTCGTGCACTCGATATTGGTGGGGATAAACAGGTTACGCATTTACATTTATCTAAAGAGGACAATCCTTTTTTAGGTGTTCGAGGGACGCGGCTTTTGTTACGTCGACGTGATCTTTTGGTGCCTCAATTACGTGCTTTGTATCGAGCAGCAAAAGAAGGCGGAGATCTATGGATTGTGTTTCCGATGGTAATGTCTGTTTCAGAGATTGTTACTATAAAAAAGATTGCAGAAGAAATCCGCAATGATATTGATGCACCAAAATTAAAACTTGGTATTATGATCGAAGTTCCAGCCGCCGCCATTATGGCAGATGTGTTGAGCGCCCATGTTGATTTTTTCTCAATTGGAACCAATGACCTAACACAGTATACAATGGCTGTTGATCGGCAAAACCCGTACCTTGTGTCTGAAGCTGATAGCCTTGATCCAGCAGTTTTACGTATGATTTATCAGACTATTCAGGGAGCTTCACAACATAAGTGTTGGGTTAGCGTATGTGGTGGTATGGCTGGAGATCCTTTTGGTTCAATGATTTTGACTGGGTTGGGAATTAATGAGCTTTCTATGATATCTTGCGATATTTCTCCAGTAAAGGCGTGTTTGCAGACTCATAGTTTTGAAGATATGAAAATTTTAGCACAAAAAGCATTACAATGTGAAACTGCACGAGCTGTACGTGCTCTAAGCAAGGATATAAGGTGATAAAGAACATTAAGGGGAACGAGCTAACTCATTTTGCAGAGTAATCAGATCGTTAGTGCTGTAAAACATTATTCTTTTATACGTTACAGGGAGGAGTAGCGTGTGAAAAACACTTTAAGAAAGAATAAATGCCTTTTATACATTCTCTCAAATAGCAAGGGATGTTGCAACATTAGGGGATAAATAGCGTAATGGTACTTGGCTTGTACTTTTTATTTAAGGAAAGATGATGCTATTCAATAGATTTTATACCATTCATAGACACCGTATGAGATAGATGTGACAATCTTTTTATTCCCATTATTGTATTATACAAACCTATCCACGGAAAAAGTTTTTTCTTAAAAAGAAAGGATGTGCTTGTTATTCAACAGATATAAGCTCTTACTTTAATAAATGAATTTGTTTTTTTGAACTTTGAATGTATAATTTAGGCTTGCACGTTATTTCTTTCTGGGTATAGTGCGAGACTTCTGGAGAGGTGGCCGAGTGGTTGAAGGCGCACGCCTGGAACGCGTGTATATGGGAAACCATATCGAGGGTTCGAATCCCTCTCTCTCCGCCATTAATTTAAAACGAATTTTCATATGCTTGATATGACATAGCTTAAAAAGCTCAGGATTTTTTTACTGTTTGCAATTGACCAGTTTGCGCTGATCTGTATCTGTCATTATGTATACCTAGAAATTGCAGTTGAATTTCCATGAATTTTATAACTTCTAAGTTACTCTCCTCTCGATCTTTAGATAACCTGATCTAGCATAAACGATCTCTTCAAATATCATTAAGGGATTTTTGCCATTATCACTAACTTCTGATAGAGTTTCAGAATTAATGGTGATCATAGTGCTATTTGCAATTCCGATTAACGGGCTAAATGCGTTTTATCCACATGAGAGGTAACGAACACCTCAGCTTTTCTCACGCAATGTGCTCATTTAAAATTAATGTCATGAATATTTGTACAAAATTTTTATCTATACGATAATCAAAAAAGGCTGACGTAATATAATAATTGAAGATCATTCATGCGGTGCTTTCTTTTATTTCTAAGCTTTGTATGTAAATAGATAGTCCGTGTAAAATAAATAAAGGGGCGCAAAAACCTATAAATATACACAGGACGTATAATGTAGAAAATAAAAAAAATTTCCGGCATATAAAAGCACAATAGAGAATAAAGCTGTTATGATGCGCACACTGGCATCGCCTGCCAAAATCACCTCGGCTAAATTTTCACTAGGTGTGATAGCTTGTCCAATTGTTATTCCCGATACCCTAAAATAAAATTGCCCAATACCTAATAAAAAGCCCATAATATAAAGGGAATATTGAGTAAAATTTAAATATAAAACAAAAGAGATTGCGATCACTGCAAAAGCCGGTGTTCCCCATACAAAAAAACGAATTAAAGATGGAAATTTTCGTAAATAATAGGATGAGATAAGACCATTGACTACAAAACCCAGTGCTGACAAAGCAAAAATAGTATTTTGAATAGCTGTAAATTTTGTATTATCTGATGTTATAGATGCAAGAACAAGTGGCAATAGAACAATAGGCCCCGTATAGAGAAAATTATTCAAAATACGATTAATCGTTAAAAAACGCAACGCAGAAACCCGCCAAAGGCACCTAAAACCAACTCCATAAGCTTTTTGAGATGGCTTTTTTAATAGCTCTTTTACTCTGTTTATTTGTTGTATAGATTTTATACGAAACCATAGGCTGGCATTCAAAAGATAAATAAACACAATAAAGGCTATGGCTATTTTGTGCCCCAAATGCGCAATTATAAAATATATAAGCAATGGGGATATAATAACAAAAAACTGACAGCAACTAGTATAAAATGCAAAAATTCCAGCTTTTTGTTTGGGAGCTGGAACCAGCTGATTCAAGGCACTGTTGTTATTTGGATTATCAGCCCCCATCAAGAGAGCAAGTAAAAAAAATACAAATAAAATAAGTACCGGATTGTTCATAAATAATAAGAACGATAATAAACAAGCGCAAATAATTTGACTATAAAACCCAATTATAAAGCCTTGATAGCGCACCAACACATTTCCCAAACATAAGCCTGCAATTCCAATTGCGATTAAATTAACAACATTTAAAGTAGCAGATGCTTTTCCAGTTGTATCTTGGAATTGTAACAAAGAAAGGCCAATAGATAATACACCACTAGCACAAAAACTCGTCAAACAACCAATCAAAATCATAAGAAAAACAGAATTACGCAATAGCTTTCTCACTCTTAAACAGAGACTCGAGCCATTTTATGATTTTCTCCATTGTCAAATATGGTTCGGTACTAAATTCCAGTTTTTCATAAAATTTTAGTTCAAATGCGTTGTAGGTACTTATTTTTTGCGAGTCATCTGTCAGCATGAATTCTATACTTGATAACGTTGCGCCCATAGATTGAGACAAATAATAGGAAATTACTTTCCAATACATATGGGCAAGTTCTCTTGCCAAATAATTTTCCAAGACATATTTCAAGTGACAACCATCTAAAATATATTTCGAACAATGGTGCAAAGGATAACAAATACAAATAGCATCTGTTTCATGTGCGGGACAAGAAGAAATATTAATATTTTTATCATTTCATAATATTATAAAACTTTCAGTGAGCAGATCTTCTAAATTTAGTCTAGTCACAACAAGATTGGGTGCTAATTTTTGGGTAACATGAGACCAAGCCAATCTTACTACTAAAGTTCCCAAAACCTTTAAGTCAGATTCTGGATAAGCTTTTTTTTAATTTCCCGCCCATATGGTTCTATGACATATAATAATCGGCTCATCTCGTCTGAATGAACAGGATGTAATTCTAAACCAATATTATCACAAAGTTTTGAACTCTTGAATTGCCCGTATCCTAATCTGGTATTCTTAAATCATTATAGCAGCTAAAGAGTTTTTAAGTATTCCAGCTTTTATTAAACTTTGTAATAATGTATTGGAATCTCCCCTTCACGGACTTCGACAATTATTGTATCACCACTATAAGAACAAAAAAATTATCTTTGAATTTGCTTACTTTTAGAAAGAAAAATGAGCAACACTCTTCCTTAACTAAAAGAAACATGCTCTCTACTTTTTTCTTTATGATGATCAAAAAACTATACTGTTACAATTCGATCATCAATTATTAGGATAAATATTCTGCGTTTAGCCTAATAAACTGTTATGATCAATGTTTCTCTCTGTTCTAAAAATCAGTGCTTTTCCTCTTAGAGATACTCGTAATTGCTGTACAATCTTTCCAAAAAGGCACTCCTTCAACATTGCTATTAACACGATCATTCGGAGAAGTTTTATACATACACATGGCTTATACGGAATGCTATGTATTTTTTTAACTTATTCAACTAACCAACATCTTTTGATGGGCAAAATAAATCACGAAATTTGTGTGCTGTCACAATTCGAAAAACAATCATATATCTCCCTCTAATGATAGACGATGTCATTAGAAGAAAGCCTTAATGATATCGGTAGAATAAATTAACCAGAAAAAATTGCAGCGCTGATAGAACCAATTTTATTTCATATCTTGCAACTATATCTAAATTTCAATCATTTTTGTTAAAGATTCTTATGCAACTTTTTCTACGTTCAGCATTTTTTTTCCACTTGTTTGCAACAAAAGATTAATAGCTAAATTCACCTGTGTCATAATAGCTCTTCTTTTGGTAAAATAGGACATCTTCAATCTCGATATATAAATATTTTAATTCTTTAATATATTCTCTTCACATGCTTTAGATTAACAACACACCAAAACCCAAAATAAAAAATATTTATTTTACTTAAGTTATTGAATATTATTTAAAAAGTATGGAAATAGAGTGATGCAAGAGTTAAGAAATTATTTAAAAGTTCAAATCCACCTACATTAGAGCCATCACGTATGGTAATAGCAGTTGTCATTAGGTATACTAAGTATGCTTGATAACTTTTCTGCTTCATGCCTGTAGGGAGTTCCAGATAGAGATAATACCAGAATCCATCCGCGAATGCTCGACAATAAAGCTGTAAACAAAATTATTTCCTTGTTGTTTAATCCATTAAGCTTGATCAATTTTTAATATTTGTCTATATTTTCAATTAGTTACGCTGATGAATCTATGTTTTCTTTCCAATTATTGTATTTTATAAGAAATTGCTACGAATGATCCTCTCCAAAGCTGATAATTCATCATCACTGTGTCCCCAAATTGCTATAATAGCTGGGCAGGTATTTAAATCGACGGTTAGGGGGAGGGGCTCGTTTTCTTTAAAAAGGAGCTTAAAATGAACCACATTTTCCCAAGAATGAAGCTTTTGCTGCCATAAGTTAACATCTTTTATAATATGACCGTCGATCTTGTTGATAAGAAAGATAATACGCCCCTTTTTCTTAAAGTGGCTTGGTTTTTGCGAAAACACTCTTGCAATAAGATTAACGGAGCTTTCAAGTAAATCATCTTCATAGCAATGTGCGAACAAGGTGGGTGCAATTCCCCCGTGGAGGCGGGCTCCTACTTCGATCATCACTGGACCACGAGCTGTTTGCATGATTTCCATATGCGCGGGTCCATATTCAATCCCCAGCGCGCGAATGCATTGTTTTGCATAAGAGATAAGAGGGGCATAAGAAGGATCTTGAGCATCAAGCACATCAAGCGATTCATAAACAAAAGCACTTCCATTATGAATACCTTTTTTATATCGTGATAAACTACATATTTTTATAGCCTCTCCCTTTACGACGGCGTCGACGATGTATTCCTCTCCCTCCAATCTTTCTTGGAGCAAATAAGCCTCGTTAGGTGCGCCAAAAATATTTTTTTGCGTCCAGTCGATTCGAGAGGACCATGCCGCCACTTCCTCACGGCTGGAGAAAAACAAAATGCCATCACTCCCAGCAGAATCATTTGGCTTTACCACATAGCCGCTATGACTTTCAAAATCATCGATAGCACAATCGCCTTTTGTAAGAATCTTCGACCGAATGTAAGATAAACCATTTTCACAAAGGCGCCTTTGCATTACTGCCTTTTTTCGTCGCCAATCGGTGGTTGAGGGATTATTCCCAGGGCAATTATAATAAGCCGCCAATTGATCTGCACAATAAATACCCCCTTCGGCGCCTGCCACCACGGCCTCTATCGCACCGATAGGAAAGCGTGTCTTGATCTCATCTACATTATGAAGTTTCGCTTCTGCCATACCCTCTCCCTGATAAGAAAGCATATAGTGTGAAAAAGGAGCTTGTTGAGAGACAACACCATAACAAGTATAGCCTAATTTTTGCAAAGCAGGGCCATAGAGGGCACCCGTGGAGAAAGGGTCGACAATAAGAATGGATTTGCTCATGCTGTGGCCTGCCGCGATAAAAAGAAAAGGATATAAATAAAGATTATCATTCCTATAAGGGGTAGAAGATAAACAGCTGCTTGAGGGCCCATAAGGGCAGAGCTTGTAAGAAGACCAAGGATAACATAACCTGCCGATTGGGAGAGAGTATAAAGCATGCCGCTATAGCTTCCCACCAGCTCTGCTTGAGCTTCTGTTTTAGTCGCTTCAATCGTATGTTTTCGGGCATTAATTCGCATGGTATTCATTGAAAAGCCAATAAAAAAGCAAAAGACCACAGCCAAATAGGGCGATTGTGTGGTGCTAAAAATAAGATCAGCCACGCTCAACATAAGGGCTGGGAGAATAAATTCAAAGCGAGGGATTTTGATAAAAGCAGCCAAAAAAGCGCCCAAGCCCGCGACCGCACTGCAAAGCCCATAATATTCAGAGCCAAAATTTTTCACACTTTGAAAAAGAATGGTTGCCAGCGTATTATAAGCGCAAATATGAAAGCCAATAAGTCCTATGCAGACGCATAAAAGTTTAAGCTCTTGGGAGAGTCCATTCGCTTGCGGTGTAGGTACGGGCTTCTTATCGGTTGCAAGTGCTGTGGTATCGGTAGCTTTATATTCATCGCAAAAGATGATATATCCGGCTATAAGGCTTATAATGATGTCAAACACACAAAGTGCCACAATCAAACCATTATAGCCAATTTCAGCCGCTGCTCCTTGAGGGCTGGTCGCTTCTAAGAGATAACCACTCAGTGCTGCTCCCAAAAAAGCGCCAATTTGCACAACTGTTTGCATAATGCGGGAAGCCTTTTGGGCGCTAATATAACCACCAAGTGCGAGTTTAGTATTATAAGTCTCGAGAGTGCTTAAGGTAATCAAAGAGAGATAGCCGATAGAGATAGAGACAGCGATAAAACCAAAGGGGGAATCGGCATAATGGAAAAGTGCAATCAATAAAAGAAGGCTATAGATAATGATCCGCCTTTTGTATAAATCGACCAACCTCAGGGAGGCTTTAATGCGCACAAGTCCGCTTTTTTTTAAAAGGTAAGGCGTAAGGGTGCCCAAAGCCATGGTTATGCCTAGGAAAATCGATGAGGATGTTATGCGATAAGCATTCCAAAGATTACTTAAGAATAGAACCATATCAGAAAGATATAGCAAGACAACAAGCCCATAAAACCGAAACATCAGTTGTTTGGGCACATCATCCCCCCATTTCGAAATCTCTTAAAAACACGCAGTATTATAAATCAGCACACATGTTTACAAGGGATGAGCGTATATACGTATTACTGGGCATGTCAAGTTTTTTCAGTAGGAAAAATTGAACGCTGATGTTTATGCTAGTGATAGCTTATTTTCAGGAGAATGAGTAGGATGGAGGCTGGTATTTTTACTGCGTCTCTTGGCAGGTGGCTTGCCAATAAAGAACTATGTCCTAGAGATATATTTCGCGCTTTCAAGTTGATTTTGTTTATACTCAAGGTTGAGGTTTTGTTATTGACGGTTGTTAGATGTTGTTGTGACAATAAACTTCGTTATCTATCAGAAACATTTATGGCATTAGCGCTAAGGTGTGCGGTTGTATTAAAGCCTTTATATGGTAGTCTTTTTCATAGAGAAGGTATTATTGGTTCAGTTTTAGGAGGCTTTGTCACGGCCGATTTGGGCGTCGTCGTTGTTTGAAGTCTTATTATAATATTCTTAGTTTCAGTTTATGAATATACCGAAAAATATAGTGAAACATTTGATTCAAACGCTTTTGCAAGGCATATTTCAATATCTCAGCGATGTTTTCTGAGAATTGCTCTGCTGCTTTTTGACGGAATCGGATATCGAATGCTTATAGCGTGGGCAGTGGTTTGAGAAAATATAGAGTTGATTTCGTTAGATTCCTGTGTAGCGCAATCTAGTATCAGCCCTTAGGGGCAATAATATACTTAGATCGAACTCATTTCTATACGCTTACACGACGTTATAGGAGTAATCCTCAGAAACTCTACTAGAATTCGTTAAAAAATGGCAGGTTATGTAGCGTGAACAAAAAATATATTTTTCAAAAATACTTAATCTCATTTTCAGTTGTCTAAAATATAATCTTATCTTAAAAATAAGTCTATATACCGCCATTTATCATAAAGTTAATAAGTTATACAAATGCGGGAGTATTGTGTTTTTCTGTTTAGAGACGAGTAAAAAAACATCTTATTAAACATTAAGAGATTTTAGACATAAAACAATTTAACTTATGGAGAGTATATAGACAAAATGTATCTTGATAAAAAAGTTTATAATTCCATGTGGTCTCCAAAGAAATTTTCCGGTTCTTTTATTGTCTTATGCGGGTTTGATGGGAGTGGAAAGACAACACAAACAAAAGAAATTGCTCACCATTATTCAACAGAAAAACATATAATACAAACTTTTCAACCCAGTTATTGGTATAGAAATAATCCAGAAATTAGAGATTACTTAGATAATGGAAAAGCAATTGATCCGTTGCTTTTAGCACTCTTATCAGCGACAGATAGACGCAAACATACGCTTGAAATTATTGAACCTTCCTTAATGTTATCGCAAAATTTATTAATTAGCGATCGATATGTTTATTCTAGTCTTGCTTATTTTTATGCTCGAGAGCTTTCTGTTGAAAGTGTAGTTAAATTAAATCAATCTATTCCAAGACCTCATATTACATTTTATCTTCATTTACCGCCCACTACTATACTGGAGCGGTTGCAGAAAAGGGATGGTTTAAACTTAAAATACGAAGAACAACTCTCTTTTATTGAAAAAGTTTATGAAGTATACGAAGTTTTATCAGAAATAGATGAGCGGTTTATAACAATTGATGGAACTGCTTCTGTTTCTTTAATTCATCATCAAATACGACGTCATATAGATGAAGTTTGTTTTTGATTATGAATAAAATCATTTATTAATCAATTTATCCACGATAAATCCTTCTTATGTATTCGTATTCTAAATCTGAAACTTTAGAGATATGATTGCAATAATTTAACTGCTCAGGAAAAATATCACGTTATATATTTTAATTGGAAAATTAACTGTAATGGGCTTGTTTTAAAAGATTTAGAGAAGGGGAGTAGAAAAGTTATCAATATTTATCGTGAGAATAATAGTATGTTTATTCTTTTAGAGACGAAGTGTGGTGATAGAATAACGACATGGAGGGATGTACTCGAGCATATTTTAGTGCATAAATGTTTTGTTTTCATAGAAGAATTAATCATACAACAGCACAAAGATTTTAAAAGCTTCAAAAAAGGAATTTTGCTTTCTTAAATTTAATGATCTAAAATGAAAACCGTAGGAATGCATGTTTTTAAACAGGATGTATCATGCATATCGACGGGTATTTATTTTAGAGGATAATTTATGTTCACTTCAAATTTGAAGGAACGCATTGCTTTATTTGAAAATAGAACTTTTCTCTATTTTACTTTGAGTGGCTTATTTGCTACATTTGGAAATGGACTAAATTATATTGCATTGTCGTGGCTTGCTTACAATCAGACGAGTTCAATCCGTGGTGTAGCGTTGATGATGCTTTTTCTTTGGACGCCTAGCATTATTTTTGCCCCTATTTTGGGCATATTGGCGGATAAATATAATCGTAAAACGCAAATTATTATTTCAAATCTTGTGAGAGGTTTGGTAATCGTTGGCTGGGTAATGCTATGGCATTTTGGTATAGAAATTGAATTGATGGTCTTATCTGCTCTTTTGGGTATTTTTATCTCTTTTTATATGCCATCAGCTATTTCTTTAATTCAAAGTATTGTGCTGAAGGAACAGCTCATCAATGCAAATGCGACTATCGATATGATTTATGAACTTGGCACTATCGCAGGTATGGGCTTAAGTGGATTGATACTGTCCTATGCAGGAACAAAAGGAACTCTTCTAATAGGTGGTATATTCTTTATTATTGCTGGTTTATTTAATTTTGCAATGAAGGTACCTAAAAACCGAAAATCTAAAAATCAAAACCAGCAAAATTGGTGGGAAAGTTATACAGCAGCACTTCATTATTTTAAACAGAATCCGGCTCTTTTTGTACCTTATGTAAGCCAGATGATTATTATGACTCTTTTGATGACCATTCCTGTTATTCTCGTTCCTTATATACAAGAGGTTTTGCATGCGGATAGCAGGACCTTTGCAATATTTGAGGTGCTTTATTCTATGGGCGTATTGACAGGTGCGGTTTTTTCACCACTTCTTTGTAAAGTTTTATCCATAAGGAAAACATTAGCCATTTTATTAGCTTTTATGGCTATTGGTCTCGCTATTCTCTCTGTTAATAAACACAATTTTGTTGTTTTTCCTGTTTACTTTATGATTGGATTTGGACTTTCGAGTTGGGCTCTTTCGATTTCTTTATCACAACTCTCTTGTGATCCTGAATACCAAGGAAGATTGCAGGCAAGTTTTAATGGTATCTCTGGATGCTTGATCCTCGCAGTCTATCTCATTATGGCACGCGATAACAGTAGCATATCACCTCAATCGATATATTTTTTTCAAAGCATTTTTGCACTTGTTGGAGTATTCATAGTGCTGTTTTATAAACATGAAAAACAATAAATTACATTTATAAGTGTGGTAATACACGCTATTTTATAAACATTTACGCTACAGCATATTTCATATTTTGCTTTTACAGGGAAGTGAGAAAATGTAAAAATTGGTGCTTAATGAATAAAGCATAAATTGATGTATGCTAGAGAATACTCTCTATTTTTTGATAACGACCCACAAGAATTGCTGCGTTTCTTTAATTCATCTCACTGTTGTTAAGAAGACGAAAACGCAACATTTTAAATCTTCTTGAAAGTTTTTTTTGTTTAAGCGCAGTAGAAAGTAAAGCGATAAGGTAATATCGTATCATACAGGGAGAGTGTTGCATTATTTTTGTTTTTCAAAATCCATATGAAAAATTGTATCAATTTCATCTTCATTGGAATGGGTATTTCTACGACGATGTAAGGTTTGCACAATCTCTTTTTTTAAAACAGCATCTGTTTCACTTAAACGGTGAATGCTGAGTTCCAATTCAAGAGATAACGCCAAATCCACGCACAATTTAAGCTCTTCTCCAATGTCGAAACCGTGTTGATAGTCGTCATAAAGACCAACCAATGTATCAGATAATTCTTTATCGCATAAAGAGGTCATGCTTAATTCCTCCGCGTTGCGGTTTTCCATACAGCTTTTTTAAGTATCACTCCACTATTATCACTTAGAATTGCCATGTATACGAACCTCATGGTTTTGTCAATTTTCTGCAAAATACGCGCTTTTAAATCAATGTCTATTAAAGACTGTATTACTTCAAGATTTTGAAGCGCCCAATTGTAAATATGGATGGTAATGTGTTTACTATAGAACTTATAGCATTTAAAATACATTGCTAAAAGGCTTTTAATATGCATAGAGGAGGAGCATTCTGACGATAAACCAAACACCCTGAAATCTCTATTGCCAATTACAGCTAACTTAGCACCATTAATATATAAAATAAGCAAATATGGTTTGTAAACGTCTGACTTTTTAATAACGAGTGATGATCTCATTTTTTGTAGAATACCAATTATTTTACCTGTTTTATATTGATTTTTAGACATTGATAAACTTTTTACCTTATGTTGTAATGTAAAAACTTTGGGAAGTGTATTTATAGATTCTTGCAAAGAGGTTTAAGCAGGTTTACTAGGCTGTTGAGTGAGAGAACCTGTGTTGGGCTTTTTGCTTCTGAAAGAATATGACTGTGACTTTTGAGAAAGCAGTTGGCAAGAATTTGCTTGGCGTGCAAACTGATGGAGTTGGCAGTGGCGCATTTAGCTTTTTCATTGGGCTGTGTCCAAATATTTTTGACTCTGGAAAATAGCCTCTGATAGGCTTGAGTGTTTCCAAGGTTATATTACAGTGGCGCAGTTCAGTAAAATACCACGGCGATTGCATTTTTTGTGTGATTGTCATAATTTTCGCTCCTGCTTAGACGGATGCTGTAACATCCATTTTTGTGGGGTTATGTATGTAGATCTTTGCCTAACATAAGGGGCAGTAACAAGAGGTATAAATCAATATAATTATTTAGTCAACAATTATATTGATTTTGGAGTATTTTTTTGGCTCGTCCGGAAGCAAAACCTAAAACTGAGTTGGCAAAACGTTTTCGTGAAGTGCGTCACGCTCTTGGTTTTACAGAGCGTAAGCAGTTTGCGGAACATCTTGGTATCACTGCTGGCTCTATAGGAACTTATGAAACTGGTATAAGTGAGCCTACAGCCTCTGCGCTCTCCAAATATCAAGAAATTTGTGGGGTTTCATTAGATTGGCTTGTAACGGGCAATGGCGAGATGTTTTCAGATATGGCAAAGGCGAAAGCAGCTGGTTTTAAACCACAAGCGATTCCTGCTGGGCTGATGAAAAAGCTTGGACATTTGGTTTATACGACCTATCATGATGCAAAAATAGATCTTTCTCCTGAAGATGTTGCGGAATTAGCAGCAGAGCTTTATGGAAAATTGCAAGAGCTTATTCAAAACCTCAATGATATGGAAGAAGTCGAAGCCACTTTGCCACTTTTAAAATTGCATTTAAAGCGTAAAATCGAAACTGAAAAGCACATCTAGAAACGTCATAAGATACGAATGAACAGCCTTTTTAAAAAATAAAACTTTTTTGATTTTTTACGGTATAAACAGGTTTTAAATAAGAAAATCTCACGATTTTTTTGGTCTCTTATTCAACATGAAATAATGATAAATTACCGTTATAAATTAATGTATTGCTCTAATAAAGATAAAACTGCTTATAAAAAGAATTACAGTTAGTAATACAAAAAAATTATACAACAGTGAAAATACAATGACGATGTTTTGTTCCTATAAAAGGGTTACAGACATATAAGAGAGAAGAAGGAAAGACTATTTATAGGCGCGCTTTTGTCTTTTTATGAAGATGATGAGATGAGCACGTTGAAACTTTTTACAGAGCGTACATCATTATATTAAGAAAGATTTCTTTTAAAGATATGTATCATATATTGAAACAGCTTACCTCGCAGAAAAGAGTGAGGTTATTATGATAATCGTCATCCATTACATTATGCTATAAGTTAAAAAAATCATAAATTTGTGCTTATAAGAACAGCTAATTTATTGAGAAGTATTTTGACAAATTTATAAAAAATTATTTTTATACTCTTGCCATTCTACTGAGGCGCTTTATCTAAAAAACAGAATTGCTCTTTAGTGAAACTATTTTTGTTAAGAGATAAATCGCAGTGTTTTTGAATGGAGATTACGTTGTATTTTCAAAGTCTTGTGTTTTGATTTATTTTTTAGCTTGAATCCCTCTAGGTAAAAGGGTTGGGGACTTTTCTAGATCAATATCTTTTCAGAGATTTTAGGGTGATTCTGTGATGAAAATCACTGTCGCGGGGGGTGGCTTTTATCTTTAATTTATTCGTTTTTGGGGGGCGCAAACAGGGTTTTGCCGTGAGGTTTTTGCGCGTTGTAATGATATTGGACTCTGTTGGAGGAGGTTCTTATGAAAAAATTATATTCAACATCAAACTTGGTTAAAGCTGTTTCGTTGGGAACAGTAATGACCGCACTGTTATCAAGTGTTTCGCCTATTTTGGCTGCGAATCTCGCGATAACAGGCGCAAAAACTATGAGTACGAATGCTCCTGAGGTGATATATCCACATGGCAGTCATGGCAGTGTTGTTTTAGCTGGTGATGATAATTTCTGTGGTGCGGATAATGTTGTTGGACGTGGGGGTAAACAACAGCAGACAATAAAGGATACTTCTCGTATAACTGCAGTAGAGCAATATGAGAGATTTGTTGGTGAGAAAGTTTTTAATAATCGTAGTCCTTATGGCACGACCACTCAACAGGTTATTTGGACTGGTGATGGAATTACGTCCAATAATGGTGCTTATATGGGGACACCGACTTTTGGTATCAGTAATGCTACGCCTGAGGCTTATGGTGTTTATTCTTTTGCAACTGGTTGTGGATCTGCTGCGACGGGGAATTATTCAACTGTTTTTGGTGCGGGCGCGACAGCAAAGGCTGGGGGGGCGCAAGCTTTTGGTGTTTCTGCGCTTGCAAGTGGTATAGCAAGTGTTGCTATGGGTGTTGATTCAGAGGCATCGGGGAAATCTGCAGTTGCTGTTGGGGGACTTGCAACTGCATTAGGTAAAAATAGTGTTGCTATGGGGACAAGGGTAAGGGCAGAAAATAATTATGCGATTGCTATAGGTTCAGAGGCTGAAGCTCAAGCTTCAGGTGCTATTGCAATAGGGAGCAGGCGCTCTGACAGAACTGAATCAGTTGATCCTAACAGAAAAGTAATAGCGAAGGCTCAAAATGCGATTGCTATAGGTACGCAGGCTTATGCTGAAACGGAGGATTCGGTTGCAATTGGTGTAAATTCGCAAGTACTTTCTAAGGATGGTGTTGCTGTGGGTGGAGGATCTATCTCTGATAGAGACAAGGGGGTTGCTGGTTATGACCCTATCTCGAATGGTAACTCGACAAAAACCGATATAGCATGGAAGAGCACCACAGGCGCGTTCAGTGTTGGTGAAGTTGGTGGCAGGGGTAACGGTACGCTAACGCGACAAATTACAGGGGTGGCAGCGGGGAGTGCAGATACTGATGCCGTCAACGTTGCTCAGTTGAAAGCTATGAGAGATGTCATGGCAGGAGCAGGAGGAGGCTGGAAACTTTCTGTTAACGATGGAAGTCCTACAGATGTTAATCCAGGCAGTACAGTCGATTTTTCAGTGCAAAGTACAGAAGTAGGAAAAGACAATTTAAAGATTCAAAAGGCAAGTGGAGATAATAAGCAAAAAGTCCAATTTGTTTTGAGTGATACTCTTAAATTGGCTAGTGTCACTACAGGACAAAGTTCTATGAGTGACGATGGCTTTATGATCGATAAGGGACCAACTATAACTATAGACGGTATTGATGCTGGCAAGAAACAGATTACGGGAGTAGCAGACGCGACTGAAGATGACCAAGCAGTGACTTATAGACAGCTGAAAGATATAGAAAAGGCAACCAAAACGAGCTGGCAGCTTTCTGTTAATGGTGGAAATGCTACAGCTATTGGACCAAATGGCACAGTAAATTTCCAAGCAGCTGGCAATGAAAACAAAAAGAATATTAAGATTGAAAAAGACGAAAATCACAATGTCACATTTGATCTAGCTGATGATATTCAGGTAATGACTGTCACAGCAGGAGAAAGCGTTATGAGTGCTGCTGGCTTTATGTTTACTGATGGTACTGGGCCGAGCATAACTGTTAATGGCATTCATGCTGGTGATAAAACGATTAAAAGAGTAGCGGCAGGGAAAGAAGATACCGATGCAGTGAATTATAAACAGTTGCAAGATGTAAAAACACTTGCAGAAAACGGTTGGAAACTTTCTGTTGATAGTAAAAATGCTACAGACGTTAAAGCTGGGAGTACAGTAGATATTGTTGCGGCTGCGAGTGGGGATGGAAGCAAAAATATAAACATTGAAAAAGCCAATAATAAAGTCACTTTTTCTTTGAATGATAATCTTAAATTGACGAGTGTCACTACAGGCAGAAGCATTATGAGTGATAATGGCTTTATGTTTACTGATGGTAATGGGCCGAGCATAACTGTTAATGGTATTAGTGCTGGTGATAAAACGATTAAAGAAGTAGCGGCAGGGAAAGAAGATACCGATGCTGTAAATTATAAGCAGTTAAAAGACTTTACAGCAGGGATGGCAACAGGCTGGAAGCTTTCTGTCAATGGTGAGGAAGCTACAGATGTTAAAGCTGGTAGTACAGTAAATTTTGTTGCTGCTGCAGATAAGGATAACCACAATAATATCAAAGTTGTAAGAGGCAATGATAATGGCGACGTCAATAAAGTCACCTTTGATTTGGCTGATGATATTAAAGTAACGAGTGTTACAACGGGGAACACTCTTATGAATGAATCAGGATTTGGGTTTGTTAATGATCTGGGGCCAAAAATAACTTTGGGTGGCATTGATCTTAGAGATAAAAAGCTTAAAGGATTGGCAAATGGGGTTGCAGATGATGAAGGAGTAAATGTTTCTCAGTTGAACGAAGTAAAAGATCAAATAACAAATCAAATAACAGAAAACACTCTTGTTAAATGGCATGAAGTTGGACAGCATAAGTATATCTCTATTGGTGACGAAAAAGGTGGTATCGAAATCGATATTACAAACAATGAAAACAGAGAGCGAATTATTCTCGGCGTTGCATCTGGAAAAATCAGCCACGACTCAACAGAAGCAATAAATGGTTCACAGCTTTTAAGTATTACAGAGACTATAGCGGATTTTTTTGGTGGTGAGGATACAGATATACTTAACGGTATTAAACCAGATTATATTATTCAAGAGAAAACGGCTAATAATGTTTTTGATGCTTTCAAGAATGTTAATAGTTCTATCACGGATATTTATAATCAGATTAACAATGTAACAGGCAATAGTCTTGTTAAATGGGATGAGAACGAAAAGCTTATTACCATTGGTAAAGAAAAAGGCGGTACGAAAATTAATATCACAGGTACTGATGGAGTGCGGACCATTGCGGGTGTAAAAAATGGAAAGATTTCAGAAGATTCAACAGAAGCGATAAATGGTAGCCAGATTAATAAGATATCTGGAGATATTGCAAAATTCTTTGGTGGTAATGCCTCATTCGAGAATGGAGTCTTTAGAAAACCGAGATATAATTTAACTACTATTAATGAAAATGGTCAGGTAAAACAGCAGGAACACAATGATGTTGGATCGGCTTTGTCAGGGCTTGATACAAATATCAGGAATGTTAATCATCATTTAGCCCTTGCAATGAAGGACGTTGCTTCTTATTTCGGTGGTGGCGCGGGATATGGTGAAGATGGTAATTGGTACTCTCCTACTTTCAATGTTATCCAATTCAAGAATGATGGAACTTCCTCTAAGCAGCCTTACTCAAATGTTGCTGATGCTTTTGAAGGCGTGAATAATTCTTTCACGAATATTCATAATCAGATTTTGGATATAAAACAAAATAGTTTAGTTCAGCAAGAAGAAGAGTCTGGACCTATCACCATTGGTTCTCAAACAGGCGGTACGAAAATTGATATCACAGGTACTGATGGAGAACGGATCATTACGGGTGTTTCAGAGGGGGAGGTTACTGAAGACTCCACTGATGCAATCAATGGTTCTCAGCTTTATTCAATGGGTAGTCAGATTGCTAATTATTTTGGCGGTGGAGCTAGCTATGAGGATGGAAAGTGGGGAAAGCCTACTTTCAAAATTTCTCAGCGTAATGAGGATGGCACTATTGTTGAGAAAAAGCATCATAATGTTGCTGATGCTTTTGAAGGTGTCGATAATTCTATCACAGATATTTATAATCAGATTAATAATGTGACAGAAAATAGCCTTGTGAAGCAAGAAGGAGAGAATGGTCTTATTACCGTTGGTAAGGCAACAGGTGGTACTAAAATCAGCATTGCAAATAAGAAAAATGAGGAGCGGACACTTTCTGGTGTGAAAAATGCGACACTTTCGATAATCTCGACTGAAGCAGTAAATGGTTCACAGCTCTTTACGACTAATCAGAATGTTAGCGCTGTAACAGATGATCTGAAAAAAGTTGCTGTAAATACATCAAAATATTTTGGTGGCAGTACAGATGTACTTGCCGGTATAGAACCAACCTTCATTATTCAGGATAAAACATATCATAATGTTACAGATGCGTTTACTGATGTGAATATTTCTATTACGAATCTTGATAATAAGATTATTGAAATGAAAGAAAATAATCTTGTTAAGCAAGACGGAGGTGTGTCAGGCGTTATTACCATTGGTGCGAAAACAGCTGGTACTGAGATCAATATTGCAGGCGTTGGCGGTTTGGGACGCACTATTTCTGGTGTAAAAGCAGCAGAAAAGGGTGATGAAGCTGTTAACAAAGACCAACTTGATAAAAGCATAGGAAAGATTTCTAAAGATGCTTTGTTGTGGGATGATGCAGAACAGGCATTTGTTGCACGTCATGAAAAAGATGGACAGAAAACAAACAGCAAGCTTAAGTATCTTTTGGATGGTGAGATTGCTAAAGGTTCAATGGATGCTATTACGGGTAACCAGCTTTATCTCATGAGCAGTCAACTTGCTAATTATTTCGGTGGTGGTGCTAAATATGAGAATGGCAAATGGACAGCACCTAGTTTTGTGATTTCTCAAGTCAATGCGGATGGCAAAATTGTTGAGAATAAGTATAATAATGTTGCTGAGGCTTTTGGTGGTATTAATAACGGGATGTCAAATATTAATAACCGTATTGATGATGTCATCAACAAGGTCGATTCAGATGCTTTAAAGTGGAATGATAAAGAAAAAGCCTATGATGCTGGTCGCGATGGTAAGCCGAGTAAGATTATCAATGTAGCTGATGGTAAAATTGAAAAAGGTTCGAAAGATGCGGTTAATGGTGGACAACTTTGGGAAACCAATGAACGTGTCACGGGTGTTGAAAAAGATGTTAAGCATCTTACCAATAGAGTCGACAATATTTCCACTACGGTTACGGATATTGGTAAAACGGTTTTCAATATTGAAAACAAAGTTGATAATATTGATAATAAAGTTAACGATATTGCTGAGGATGCTGTTCGTTATGACAGAGATGAAAACGGCAAAAAAACCAATAAAATCACATTAGCGGGTGGTGATCCTAGTGAACCTGTTATGATTGATAATGTAGCTGATGGTAAAATTGAAAAAGGGTCGAAAGAAGCTGTAAATGGTGGTCAGCTCCATGACTATACCCAAGAACAGATGAAGATTATTCTTGATGAATCCAAGCACTACACAGATCAACGGATAAATAATATCAGGATTGATGCGATTGATGATGCTGTTGATCGGGCTAAGCAATATACAGATATGAAGTTTGATGTTTTAAACTATAGTATTGAGAGTGTGAAAAAAGAGGCAAGACAAGCAGCTGCGATTGGTTTAGCAGTTTCTAACTTACGCTACAATGATACACCTGGAAAATTAAGCGTTGGATTTGGTACTGGTTTATGGCGTAGCCAATCTGCATTTGCCTTTGGTGCAGGTTACACCTCAGAAAATGGAAAGTACCGTTCTAACATATCCGCAACAACTTCTGGAGGTCACTGGGGTGTAGGTGCGGGATTCAATATGACGTTGAACTGATAATAAACAAAATACATAAAAAACTTCTTTTCACCCCTGTCTCATGAGGCAGGGGTGAATTGTTTTTACATATGTAAAAAATATATAAATTGATAAGCGCTATAATGATAAATACAGGTTTAAAAAACAGAAAAACCGTACATTTTCAATAAAGTAAACTTCTTATTTCAAAATAAGATAATGAGTTTTTTCATAAATTATAATTGATTATTTTCTGCTTTAATTTTTTAATCTGAAAAATCTGTAGCACTCTACAGATAGAAAAAACCTTTCACTCTTTAGAAATCTATTAAAAACTTTATAATAAGAAAAGAGCGTATATTCAAATGTATTTCAACTTTACTGGAAGAAGTTATAAAAACAATATACTAAACTGACTCTACCCCTTGCAAAAAACAACCAATAAGTTTAAAGCTTAAAAAAGCTAATCACCACTTTAAAAAAATTTACTTTCTTAGGAAATGTAAAAGAGCCAAACACGTTAACCATAAAACCGAAAAACACAACTTAACTATCTTTTCAGTCAGGTACTAAACTCTTGAACATGTTTAGAAAAGCCAATTTTAAAGAACTTTATAGCGTTTAAATGTGTCTTTTTTATGTTTATAGTTATTTTTTCATTGGGGAGCTCATTATGAAAAAATTATATACAAAATTAGCAGGGAGCGATTTAAAATTTTCTCGTTTTCCTTTTATTAAAGTTCTTTCGTTGGCTACAGCGGCTACATTTTTATCGAATGTTGTACCTGTTTTTTCAGCAAATCCTGATTTTAGAAACACATTTCTCGAAGGTGTTAACAGTGTTGGTGTCTCTTATCCGCAAAGCATTATCTCTGTTGCTGGTTTGAATGCTTCTCCTGTTTCAAAAGACAATTATTTAACAGCACTCAATAAAGCCGGATTAGAAAAGATTAATACTTCTGATGACTATGCAAATTTTTTAACCAAAACCCTTTCTGGTGTGAGCTATTATAGTCCTGTCGTGAATGTTTTGACAGCGGATAGCAAAAATGTATTGGTAAGAACCCTAGATACGGGGGGGCAAGATAAAAAGTTTCTCGTTAGTCCACGATCATTTGTGCTTGATAGCTCTTTAGACCAACAGCTTGCACAGGATGATGAGAATACAGATATTATTAATGTGTCTAATATCTTACGGAGTGGTTCAACAGAGGGAATGCAACGTGATGTATCGGGAAATAATGTTATTTGGGGTAATGATATTACTTCGGAAACCACGAACAGTGTTGTTATTGGTTATAAAGCGAAGGCGGTCTTCGCTGAAGAAGATAAAAAGCTAGCGGCATCTGTTATCATAGGTGCTAACTCGGAGATCCGTGGCGGTGGGAACGTTTCCATTGGGGCAGACACAAAGATATTAAAGAGTGACTCGGTTGCCGTTGGTCGTTATGCAACAGTAGAGGATGGGGGAGGTACAGCTCTAGGCTTTAAGGCGAATGTGAAAGGTGAATATGGTATTGCTATAGGGAATATGGCTCACGCTTTGGGAAAAAGCAGTGTCGCAATAGGTGGTGAATATAATGAGAAGAGCGAACATGGAGATGATGATTATACAACTGCGAAGGACGATTATTCAACAGCTGTAGGAGCCATTTCTAAAGCCCTGGGGTATGGTTCTACTGCTCTTGGTCATCGTGCATATGCACTTAATAAGCACGCCATTTCTATAGGCTTCTATTCGAAAGCAGAGGGAGATGGAGCTATTGCTATAGGTGTCGATTCTGTAGTTTCGGTAGATGATGGTGTTGCTATAGGAAGAGATTCTGTAGCCAATAGGGCTGCTGGTGAGTTTGGTTATACTTCTGTGTTGCAGGGTCCTGCAACAAACACAGAGGCGCAATGGAAAAGTACGCGGGGCGCAGTGAGTGTTGGTGATTATAGTAAGGGTATAACCAGACAAATTACAGGCGTAGCAGCTGGTTCTGAACCTGCAGATGCAGTGAATGTTAGGCAGTTAAGAGACTTAGAAGATGTTGTAAGAAAAAACGGTTGGAAACTGTCAGTTGGAGATAAGAATGCTACAACTGTTCTTATGGATAGCGTAGTAGATTTTTCTGCTGGAAGTACAAATCTTCAGATTACAAAAGGCGAAAAAGACAATAAACTAAAATTTGATCTGGCTCAAGATGTTACATTAACGAGCTTAAAGGCAGGTACAAATACCTTCGATGCCACGGGCTTAGTAATTACTGATGGTCCGAAAATAATCACTGCTGGTATTGATGCTGGAAATAAAAGGATAACGGGTGTTGCACCTGGTGATCTTAGTGCAGATTCAAAAGACGCGGTAAATGGTAGTCAGTTGAATGTTGTAGCTACCCACATAGCTGGATATTTAGGCGGTGGTGTTAAATTTACGAATGGCCAATGGGATGATCCAAAGTTCAAAATTAAAACTTTTAATTCTGAGACGAATGAGATTGAAGAAGAAAGTTTTCCGAATGTAGCAAAAGCCTTTGAGGGTGTGGGTAAGTCTTATGTAAATCTTCACAATGAGATTAAAAATGAGATTAAAAAAGCTACCGATGATAGTGTCTTTAAATGGAATGCCGAATCGAAGAGCATTAAAATTGCCGCCGCTGAGGGGAAAGGTGGGCAAGGAAGTATTGCTATAGGTAATCTTTCAAATGCAAATGCCGAAAATAGTATTGCATTAGGTAGTTTTGCAGCGGCATCTGCTGAAAATAGTATGGCATTAGGTGGACTTTCAAATGCATTTGGTGCAAATAGTATGGCATTAGGTTCAAATGCACAAGTACAAGCTGCTGTTCCTGGTGGTGTTGCTGTGGGTTATCAATCTGTTTCTCGTAACCCAGCGTCCACTGTTGGCTATGATCCTTCCATAGGTAGCAAGTCAACAGATGATGGTGTGATATGGAAGAGCACTCAAGGAGCTTTTAGTATTGGTGATACTCCGAATAAGATAACACGACAGCTTACAGGTGTGGCAGCGGGTTATGCAGATACTGATGCCGTCAACATTGCGCAGCTAAAAGCACTAAGAGCGTACGCAGGTAAAGGTTGGAAACTTTCTGTTGATGATAAAAATACCAAAGCCGTTAGCATAGATGATACAGTAGATTTTTCAACTGGAAGTAAAAATTTTAAGATTACAAAAGGCGATAAGGACAATAAGCTAAAATTTGATCTGGCTCAAGATGTTGCATTAACGAGCGTAAAGGCAGGCACAAATACCCTAGACGCAACAGGTCTAGTAATTACTGGAGGTCCGAAAATAACAACGGGTGGTATTGATGCTGGTAGTAAGAAGATAACAGGTATTCAAAGTGGCGCACTCACAGCAGAATCAACCGAAGCTGTCAATGGTTCACAACTTTTGGCAACAAATACTGAAATTGCTAATGTAAGAGACAGTATTCTTGTTAAGCAAGTAGCAAAGAAGACTTTAGCGCGTAGTCTCCGTGATGGAGGAACGGGTCTTATCACTGTTGGTATGGAAACTGGTGGTAGCGAAATCAGTATTTTGAACAAAAGTAATGAAGGGCGGAAACTTTCCGGTCTACTTGGCGGGGCAATCAGTGGAACTTCAACAGACGCAGTAAATGGCTCACAGCTTCATACATTGGGCACAGGGGGTGCTTCGTATTTCGGTGGTGGTGCTGTCTATGCGGATGGGAAATGGACCGCTCCTACATTCAAGGTAAAAACAATCAAGGAAGATGGCAGCCCTGAAGATAAGGATTATCCTGATGTAGCATCTGCTTTTGCTGGAGTTGGTAGTTCTATCACGAATGTTCAGAATAAATTGACTGAACAGGTTAATAATGTGATTAACAAAGTAGAAAGCGAAAGCTTTGTTCAGCAAGACAAAACAACGCATCGTCTCACTATTGGAGCTGCAGTAGAAGGCAGTGAAATCAATATTGCCAATAAGGCTGGTGCGGATCGGACTCTTTCTGGTGTAAAGGACGCGACGAAAAACAATGAAGCCGTTAACAAAGGACAGCTTGATAAAGGCTTGAAAGATCTTTCGAACAGTCTTCAGTCTGATGAATCAGCAGTTGTTCATTACGATAAAGATTCAGATGGTAAAACTAATTATAGTAGTGTGACTTTAGGAAAAGCTAAAGATAAGATAGCTGTAGGTCTCCATAATGTTGCTGATGGTAAGATTTCCAAGGATTCACATGATGCAATCACGGGTGGTCAGATTAATACCATAGCTTCGGATTTATCAAAAATTTTAGGTGGAGATGTATCCTTTGATGGAAAAAACTTTAAAGGGACAACTTATAATTTATCGAATATTGATGAAAAAGGTGAAGTAACAGATAAACCGCATACCGATATTGGTTCTGCCTTTAAAGGACTTGATGATAATATCAAGAATGTGAATGCTCGCATTAAGGAAGTCTCAGAAGGAGTTGCACAAGATTCTTTATCTTGGAGCGATGGTGACAAAGCTTTTGTAGCTCTGCATGGGGAAGGGGATGACAGAAAAGCCAGTAAAATCACATCACTTGCTATAGGAGATATTACGAAAGAATCGACGGATGCAGTAAATGGTTCTCAACTTTATTCATTGGGCGATAAGGTTGCAAAATATTTTTCTAATGACGCTGAATATAAGGATGGGGAATTGAATGTTCCTGATTTTAAGCTCAAAACTATCAATGATGATGGCACTGAAGCTGAATCAAGCTATAAAAATGTATCAGATGCATTTTCAGGTGTGGGTAAACTTTTCACAAAGATTCAAAATGTGATCAGCGATGTAATCAGTAATCTTCTTGTTACGAAAAATGAAGATGTTATCAACATTGGTAAAGGAGTAGAAGGAAATGAAGTCAATATCGCAAACAAGAGTGGTAAGGATCGAACCCTTTCTGGTGTGAAGGCGGCAGAAAAAGACAATGAAGCGGTTAACAAGGGACAGCTTGATAAAGGTTTGAAGGATCTTTCTGATACCCTTCTGTCTGATAGTTCTTCTGTTGTTCTTTACGATAAAACAACAGATGATCAAATTGATTATACAAATGTAACTTTTGGTAAAGGGAAGGATGCTAAACCTGTTGCGCTGCATAATGTAGCCGCAGGATCGATTGCGGAAAACTCAACGGATGTTATCAATGGAGGACAGGTTTACATCCTTTCAACGGATGTAGCAAAATTCTTGGGTGGAGATGCTGAATTTAAGGATGGTGCTTTTAAAGGGCCAACTTATAATTTATCTAGTATTGATAAAGATGGTGAAGTAACAGATAAACCGCATACCGATGTTGGTTCTGCCTTTAAAGGACTTGATGAGAATATCAAGAATGTTAACGATCGTATTAAGGAGGTCTCAGAAGGAGTTGCACAAGATTCTTTATCTTGGAGCGATGGTGACAAAGCTTTTGTAGCTCTGCATGGGGAAGGGGATGACAGAAAAGCCAGCAAAATCACATCACTTGCGGCTGGTTCTATAGCATCAGGCTCGAGTGATGCGATTAATGGAGGTCAGATTTATACTCTACAACAGAGCTTTGCCTCATATTTTGGTGGAGGAGCTGGTTATGA